>NZ_JBQWIF010000004.1:0-226027 GCF_052958135.1 Pseudomonas sp. SZ40
CCGGGAGGCATTCCCACGCGGAGCGTGAGGAACGATCAAAGGGGACGTAGGCGTAGGGTGGGCTTCAGCCCACCAAACTGACCGCAACCACGATCTCGCCCTTGCCAGCAGCACCGCGGCCCCCTCAGAAGCGGACGCGGAGCGTCCCGGGAGGCATTCCCACGCGGAGCGTGAGGAACGATCCATGGGGACGTAGGGTGGGCTTCAGCCCACCAAATTGACGCAACCACCATCTCGCCCTTGCCAGCAGCACCGCGGCCCCTCAGAAGCGGACGCGGAGCGTCCCGGGAGGCATTCCCACGCGGAGCGTGAGGAACGATCAAAGGGGACGTAGGCGTAGGGTGGGCTTCAGCCCACCAAATTGACCGCAACCACCATCTCGCCTCTGCCAGCGGCATCGCTAGCCCTTCAGTTGGATCCGGTAGAAGTCCCTGGCGTTACGCCAGAAGAAGGCATCGCGTTGCGTGCTGTCGTAGCCCTCGAGCACGGTGTTCAGGGCCGTGACCAACTCGCCGTAACCGATGCGCAAACCAGCCACCGGATAGTTACTGGCGAACAGGCAGCGTTCGATACCGAACAGCGCCAAGGTTTCCTCGATCACGCCGCGGTTGCTCTGCAGCGTCCACGGTTCATCACGTAGGCCAAGCTCGGATATCTTCACGCGGACATTCGGCTGCGCCGCCAGCGCCTGCATGCCGGTGCGCCAACCTTCGAGCCCGGCCGCGCTGCGATCCCAGGGGAAGCCCATGTGGTTGAGCACGATGGGTACCTTGGGAAAGGCGGCGGCGACCTGCGCCGCTTCCTGCAGGTGCCAGTACGGCACACGCAGGTCCCAGGACAAACCGTGTTTGGCCAACAGGGCGAAGCCGCGCAGCCAGGCCTCGTCCTGCATGCTGCCGGCCTGACCACGCACGCTGGCAGCCAGTTCGGGGCGCGTGGCCGTCACCGGCTTGCTGCGAATACCACGCAGCAGCGGATACTGCAGATGCCGGCCAAGGATCTCCTCGCAGTCCGGGCGGTGGAACCAGACATGGGCCACCACCGCGTTGGGAAAGCCGTAACGCGCATGCTGCTCGTGCACCCAACGGGTTTCCGCCACCTGATCGGCACGCTCGTGCTCGGCTTCGCAATGCACCGTGGCCAGTACCCGCTGGCCGGCGCTGTCGGCCAGATAATCTTCGGGCAGATAGTTGCGGCGCAGGGGCGCGTAGTCACCGAGAAAGAAGCACTGATCGACTTCATCCTGCAGCCAGGGGTAGCGATGGGTGTCGAGGTTCCACAGGTGATGGTGGGCATCGATCAATCGCTGCCCATCGGCGGCATGGGCCAGGCCGAGACGCTGATGCAGGCAATCGGGCATCTTAGTTGGCCTCGCGAATGCGCTGCAGTTCGGCCTGCCAGGCACTCACGAAGTCGGCGTCGATGCTGCCACGCACCTGCTCGGTGACGATCGTCGCCTGGTCGACGAAGCGCTGGCGCTGCTCGTCGCTGAGGGCGTTGACCTGCATGCCCGATGCCTTCAACTCGGCCAGTTTCTCGCTATTGGCCTGACGTGCCAGCTGGCGCTGTTCGCTGCGCGCCTGCTCGGCGGCCTTGCGCAGCTGAGCACGCTGGGTATCGTCCAGCGCATCCCAGGTCTTCTTGCTCATCAGCAGCACGTAGGCGGTGTAGATGTGTTCACTGAGGGTCAGGTACTTCTGCACCTCGTTGTAACGCTGGGTGGCGATCAGCGAGATGGGGTTTTCCTGGCCATCGATGGCGTGCATCTCCAGGGCACTGAACACTTCGTTGATCGGCATCGGCTGGGCGTTGGCCCCCAGGTGATCGAAGAAGGTACGGAAGACCGGGCTCTGCACGGTGCGAATTTTCAGGCCCTGGAGATCTTCCCATTTCTCGATGGGCCGCTTGCTGTTGGTCAGGTTGCGGAAGCCGATCTCCCAAAAGCCCAGGCCGACCAGGCCCTTTTCTTCCAGCTTGGCCAGCAGTTGCTGGCCCATGGGCCCGTCGAGCATGGCATCCACTTCGGCGGTGGAATTGAACTGGTAGGGCAGATCCAGCACGCCGAAATCCTTGACCAGGCCGACCAGCGTCGGCGCCCCCACCAGGGCGAACTCGACGGTGCCGGCCGGTAGCGCACCGAGCATCTGCACATCGTTGCCGAGCATGGCCGAAGGGAACACCTTGACGTTCAGCGCACCGTCGCTACCGGCTTTCAGGTGTTCGGCGAACAGCTTGGCGCCCTGGGGCCCGGGGGCATCGATGGGGTCACCGGCACTCAGTTTGAAACTGCGCTCCTGTGCCTGGGCCGCCGCGCCCGGCAGCAACAGCGCCAGGCTGAGGGCGGCGACACCGCGAATGAAAGCGTTGCTCATGGGGACTCTCCGATAATGACGGGACTTCAGCGCACGATGACCTGGGATACATCGGGTTCGAGCAGGGTGTGGAAGTAACGCTGGAAGGTGAAGGTCTGCAGATCCAGCATGCCCACGCGCTGATCCTTGAGGGTGACGAAGGCCAGATCGCGGGTTGGGTGCAGGCTCATGGCGATGGCATGGGTGTCCAGCTCGATACGGTGGATTTCTTCCAGCGCAGGGTTGAACACCGAGATCGAATGCTCCGCATAATTGGTCACGTACAGACGATCCTGGCGATCCAGATAGATGCGCGTCGGGTCGGCGCCGGTGCGCCCGCGGCGAGTCACTTCCAGGCTCTCGACATCCACGGCGACGATGCTGTTATCGCCGCGGGTGGCGACGTAGAGAATGCGCTCGTCGCGGCTGAAGCAGTTGCCCTCGGGCATGCTCCCCGGCTGCACGGGCAGCGGCGCGACGGTCGGGTCCTGCGGTTTGAGGCGAGTGATGGTGTTGCTCAGCAGGTTCAGGGCGAAGGCGGTTTCGCCACTGCGGGTCAGCGCCACCAGGTGGCTCTTGTAACCGCCGGATGGAATCGCCCGATCCGGCGTGTTCTTGATGTGTGGCTGATCGAAGATCAGCAGGGTCGAGTCGCCCTCGCTGAGCACATAGAGGCGATCCTGATCGTCCATCGCCAAACCGTGGGGGCGGCGGAACGGCCAGATGCTCAGGGTGCGCACATGCTCGCCCTTTTCCAGGTCGATGACGAACACCGAGCAGCCACCCTCGCCTTCATGGCTGGAGGTTTCGATGCCGTAGTGGCCGACATAGGCGAAGCGATTGCGCGAATCGACCACGAACTCGTGGGGGAACTCCGGCAGGCGGATGTGCTTGATCGCATCACCGCTTTCGACATCGTAGAAGCTGAAGGTGTGGGCACATTTCTGCACCAGAAGAAGAATTTCCTGACTCATGGTTTGGCTTCCTGGAGGCGGTGCCAGAGCACCGCAAAAAATGTGAATGGCACTTAACGCTGAGCGTCGATTGCCTCGAGCAAATCACTGCCGTACTGCTTGATGAAGGTCTCGCGCAACGGGGCGGAAACGGCCTTGCGGAAGGCTTCGCGGTCGACGTCCTTTTCGATCTGCATGCCCTTGGCTTCGAGCTCGACGAGGAACTTGCCGTCGTTCTCGGCATTCATCTGCCGCTGCAAGCGACCGGCGGCACGGGCCGAATCGACCAGCAGCTTCTGCTGAGCCTCCGGCATGGCGTCGAACTTCTTCTTGTTCATCACCACGATCAGCGCGGTGTAGGCGTGATGGGTCTGTGACAGGTACTTCTGCACCTCGTAGAAACCCGATGACCAGGTGATGCTCAGCGGATGTTCCTGGGCATCGACGGCACGCATTTCCAGCGCGTTGTAGAGTTCGGCCAGCGGCAGCGGCTGCGGGTTGGCGCCCAGCAGGCGGAACGCCTCGATCTGCGACGGGTTGCTGGAGGTGCGGATCTTCAGGCCCTTGACATCGTCCGGCACGCGCACCGGCTTGCGCGAGTTGGTGATGTCCCGGAAACCCACTTCCCAGTAGGCCAGGCCCTTGAGGTTGTGGGCCTCCAGTTCGTCGAGCAGCTTCTGACCGATCTCGCCGTCCAGCACCCGATAGGCATGCGCGCTGTCGGCGAACACGAAGGGCAGATCGAGTACCGACATGCGTGGCGTCAGCCCACTGAAGTTGGGCGTGCCGGACATTTCCAGTTCGATGGTGCCACCGCGCACGCCGGCGATCATCGCCTGGTCGTTGCCCAGCATGCTGTTGCCGTACGGGCGCACCAGCAGCTCACCGTTGGAGCCGTCCTTGACCCGTTGGGCGAACTCCTTCGCCGCCAGGCTCTGGGTGTCGCTGTCCGAGCCGGCGAAGCCAAAACGCAGGGTGGTCGCCGCATCGGCTCGCCAGACCGAACAGGCCAGCAACAGAACGCAGCCGCACAGATGCACCATTTTCTTCTTGTTGTTTTTCATCGTTACTTCCTTGCAGTGAGGGAAAACCAGACTCAGGGGAGGAACCAGCGCATGGGCGTCATTACCAGTTCGGGGAAAATGACCAGCAGCGCCAGAACCCCCAGGTGAGCGAACAGGAAGGGCGTCACGCCACGCATCACACCGTCGAGCGGCACCTTGCCGACGCCGCTCATCACGCTGAGCACGTTGCCGATTGGCGGCGTGATCAGGCCGATGGAAGTGTTGAGGATGAACAGGATGCCGAAGTACACCGGGTCGATACCGGCCATCTTGATCACCGGCATGAACACCGGCGTGAGGATCAGCACGATCGGCATCAGGTCCATGGTGGTACCGACCAGCAGGACGATCACCATGATCACCACGAGCAGCAGTTGCGGACGATCGATCAGTGGCTCGAGCAGCCCACTGACCAGCATCGGCAGCTCGGCGATGGTCATCAGCCAGGACGAGACCAGCGCTGCGGCCACCAGGAACATCACCACCGCACTGGTACGCCCGGCGTCGAGGAACACCTTGAACAGGTCGCGGACCTTCAGCTCGCGGTACACGAACAGCGAGATGAACAGTGCATACACCGCCGCCACGGCAGCGGCCTCGGTCGGAGTGAAGATGCCCATCTTCAGACCACCGATGATCAGTACCGGCAGCAGCAAGGCCCAGATACCATCGAGGAAGGCCTTCCAGACTTCACTGAACGGCGCCTTCTCGCCACAAGGCAGATCGCTTTTGCGCGCCAGCCACCACCAGGTCATCCACAGCGCCAGGCCCATCATCAGCCCCGGTACGATGCCAGCCATGAACAGTTTGGTGATCGATACGCCACCGGCGACACCGAATACCACCAGGGGAATCGACGGCGGGATCACCGGCGCGATGATGCCACCTGCGGCGATCAGCCCGGCCGAACGGTTCGGGTCGTAGCCGGCCTTGCGCATCATCGGCATCAGCATCGCCGCCACGGCGGCGGTGTCCGCCACGGCCGAGCCGGACAGCGAAGCCATCACCATGGCAGCGATGATCGCCACGAATCCCAGGCCGCCACGCTTGTGGCCAACCAGCGCCATGGGCAGGGCGACGATGCGTCGCGACAGGCCGCCAGCGTTCATCAGTTCCCCCGCCAGCATGAAGAACGGGATGGCCAGCAGCGGGAAGCTGTCGGCGCCGCTGATCAGGTTCTGGGCGAGAATCTGCGCGTCGAAGGTGTCCAGCTGGATCATCAGTGCGACGCCGGCCACCAGCAGCGCGAACGCCACGGGAATGCGCATGGCCATGGCACCCAGCAGGGAGCCGAGGAATACCACGATGGTCATTTCGACACCTCGGAGATCAGTGCGTCTTCAGGGCTCAGCGGCATGACCTTGTCCGGGTCGATATGGCGGAACAGCAGCAGGTACAGGCGTTTGATCATGATTGCCGCCATGCCCAGGCTGCACACCACACCGGCGGCGTACATCAGCCCCAGCGGCAGGTTGGCCACGGGCGACAGGTTGTCCATGTTGATCACGGTCTGCTTGTAGCTACCGATCAGGAACAGGCTGACGCAGAACAGCATCATCAGCTCGGCGAGCACCGCGCAGACACGCTGGCCGAACGCGGGCAGGCGGCGATACAGCAAGTCGATGCCCAGGTGCGCGTTGTCACGCAGGGCGACCACCGCACCGATGAAGGTCAGCCACACGAACAGGTAGCGGGCGCCCTCGTCCGACAGGGCGATACCGGAGTTGAAGCCGTAGCGCAGCACCACGTTGAAGAACACCAGAATCACCATGGTGCCCATGCAGAACACCACGATGGTTTCGAACAGACGGGACATCAGCAGCGTCAGCAGGCGCATGGCAGATCCTCCCCCTGACCCTTTGCGCCGCGCACAGAGCGGCCCGCCGACGGCCACAGGGGCCGCCGATCATTGCGAAGTGAGCTAGCCATGAATGGCTCCTTGTTATTGTTGTTCTCGGAAACAGCGTTGGTACGATCAGCCCCGCTGGCGACTGCCCATGCGACAGGCGATCTCGAAGGCCTGACGGGTCGCCCCGACATTGGCCCTGCCCTGCCCGGCGATGTCGAAGGCAGTACCGTGAGCCGGCGTGGTGATCGGGATCGGCAGACCGCCCTGCACCGTCACGCCCCGGGAGAAGCCCATCAGCTTGATCGCGATCTGGCCCTGGTCGTGGTACATGGTCACCACCGCATCGAAGGCCTGGCTGTCGCCCTGCACCTTGAGAAAGATGGTGTCGCCCGGGTAAGGACCGATGGCCTCGATGCCTTGCTCGCGAGCGCGCTCCACCGCAGGGCCGATGATGTCCAGTTCTTCACGGCCGAAGCTGCCGTTGTCGCCGTTGTGCGGGTTCAGGCCGCAAACGCCGATGCGCGGTTTTGCCAGGCCATTGCGCTTGAGCGCGGTGTCGATCAGGCGGATCGCCTCGATCACCCGATCCTGACTGAGCAGCCCCGGCACCTCGGCCAGCGCCACGTGGGAAGTCACTCGTGAAGTCCACAGGTTGTCGAGCACGTTGAACTCGCAGAACGGCCCCTCGAAACCCAGGTATTCGGCGAACCAGTGCAGCTCGTCGCTGTGGCCCATGCCGGCCATGTGCAGCGAGGTCTTGTTCAGCGGACCGAACACAATGGCATCGGTAACTCCATCTGCGGTCAGGCGCAACGCCTGCTCCAGGGTATCGAGGCTGTAGCGACCGCCGATCACGCTGGCCTCGCTGCGCGGGAAGTCGCCTTCGGCACCACCACGAAACGGCAGTAGCAGCGGCGTGTCGTCAGTGAACTGCAGCGCATCGGTCGACTCGATGAGGCGATAAGGGAACGACAGCCCAGCGATATCCATGCCGCGGCGCACTTCGGCCTCGTCGGCGATCAACAGCACCTGGGCCTTGCGGCGTACCTCCGGCTCGGCCAGCAGGCGGGCGATCAGCTCCGGACCGATACCGGCGGGATCACCCAGAACCATGGCCAGACGGGGAAGGGTCGAGTTGCTCATGCGCTTGTCCTCAGGTCAGAAGATGCGTCCGGCATGCGGATGACATCGGGCACGGTGCGCCGTGCGTTACGGTAGAAAAGGGGTACCTGCTGTGCAGGCAATGGCCCGGCGGCTATGGGTTGGCAGCCACCGTTGCTGAAAGAAGGAGAGAACTGCCACGACGCGGCAGCCACAGGCAGGCTGCAGAGCATCAGCGCCTGCACGCTCGGCATGGCGCCAGCCCCTGTGCCAAGAGCGATCAGGACGATCGACGCGAAAACGATGAAGGCGAAGACGATACGCCAGTGTGCGCGGCACGGCCTGCCTGTCAGCGACTGATTCAGGGAAGCGTGCACCGGCAGGGCGACAGGTTGGACCTGAGCCATGGGGAACTACCTCTGCATTGTTGTTCTTGTAGTACCGAGCGACGAACGGTCAGCCGGGTTGAGCGAACTATCGGCCCGCTCAACGATAACCGTCTAATCAAAGCTTCTCATACGGACATAGCCTGGAGTTATCGCTCTACTGGGCCGGCGGCATAACCTGAGGCTATCGGAGTATCAGTTCTTTTGAGTAGACGCTTATCGACTCGCTTTGCAGACTCGGCGTAACCCATAACAACGACAACAATGAGGTAACCCCCATGCACATTGCCCGTACGCGTTATGTTCCCGCCCTGCTCGCGGCCTGCAGTCTGCTCTGCGCCGCCCCACTCACCGCCCTGGCAGACTGGAAGCCGCAGAAGAACGTGGAGATCATCGTCGCGGGTGGCCCCGGTGGCGGCACCGACCAGCTCGGCCGCGTGATCCAGTCGGCGATCAGCCAGCACAAGCTGCTCGACGTCAACACCGTGGTGTTCAACAAGGGTGGCGGCAACGGCGCCGAAGCCTTTCTCGAGATGAAGCTGGCCGACGGCGACGCCCACAAACTGGTGATCGGTACCAATAACGTCTACCTGCTGCCGCTGGTGGCCAAGCTGGGCTATCAGTGGACCGATCTGACCCCGGTCGCCGCCGTGGCCGAAGACGATTTCATTCTCTGGACATATCAGGGCGCCCCCTGGAAGGACGCCGCGGCATTCAAGGCGGACCTGGCCAAGAACGCGGCGAAGATGCGCATCGGCGGCAGCCAGTCCAAGGATGTCGACCAGACCCTGACCCTGCTGCTCAGCCAGCAGGCAGCCACCAAGATCACCTACATCCCCTTCAAGAGCGGCAGCGAAGCGTCCACCCAGCTGGCCGGCAAGCATATCGCTGCCAACTTCAACAACCCGGCCGAAAGCCTCAGCCAGTGGCGTGGCGGTCAGGTGGTGCCACTGTGCGTGTTCAGCCAGCAGCGCATGATCTACACCCAGAAGGTCACCGAAACCCAGTCCTGGGCCGACGTGCCGACCTGCAAAGAGCAGGGCCTGGGCATCGACCAGTACCGCTTTCCGAGAACGGTGTTCCTGCCCGGTGGCGTCAGCGACGAGCAGCGCGCCTTCTACGTCGAGCTGATGCGCAAGGTCAGCCAGACGCCGGAGTTCAAGACCTACGTCGAACGCTCCGCCCTGGCCCCGACCTTCCTTTCCGGGCAGGAACTGGTGAGCTACATCGAGAAGGATCGCGAGCGTGTCATTCCCGTGTTCAAGCAGGCCGGCTGGCTGCGCGATTAGTCCTGCCAGCAGGTCGCACGGCGGCGCTGGCCGCCGTAACGGGTATGCCCACAGCGAGGAAACACTCATGTCCAACACCACGGATACGCCGCTGGTAGCCACCCGCTGGGTGGAAATCGGCCTGGCGCTGTTCACCGCCGCCCTCGGCAGCATCGTCATGGTCGGCAGCATCGATATCGGCATCGGCTGGGGCGATAGCGGCCCCGAAGCCGGTTATTTTCCCTTCTACATCGGCCTGCTGATGACCGCAGCCAGTGTCGGCAACCTGATTCTGGCGCTGCTGCGCACGCCCGCGATGAGCGCCGCCTTCGTCAGCCGCAAGGCATTTCGCCAGGTGCTGGCGGTGTTCCTGCCGATCGTCCTGTATGTCGTCGTCATGCCCTTCAGCGGTATCTACCTGGCCTCGGCGGTTTTCATCGCCTGGTTCATGTGGAGCGATCGCCAGCGCAGCACCCCTTATGGAATACCCACCGTGGCAGCGATTTCCTGCGGCGCGGCGCTGGCCAGCTACCTGATCTTCGCCCTGTGGTTCAAGGTGCCTCTGGACAGCGGCGTGCTGGGTGACCTGGTGGCCATTGCCGGAGGGACGCCGCGATGAGCGAAATCGACTCTCTGATGCAGGGCATGGCGCTGATCCTCACCCCGCATCACATCGGTCTGATGGTGATCGGCGTGTTGCTCGGCATCCTCGTCGGCGTGCTGCCCGGTCTTGGTGCCCCCAATGGCGTGGCGCTGCTGCTGCCGCTGACCTTCACCATGGAACCGGTGTCGGCGATCATCCTGCTCTCGTGCATGTACTGGGGCGCGCTGTTCGGCGGCTCGATCACGTCGATCCTGTTCAACATCCCCGGCGAGCCCTCGTCGGTAGCGACCACGTTCGACGGTTACCCCATGGCCCGCAACGGCCAGGCCGGTGAAGCCCTGACCGCCGCCTTCACCTCGGCGCTGCTCGGTGCGCTGGTCGGCGTTCTGCTGCTGACCTTCCTGTCGACGCGCATCGCCGAATTCGCCATGGCGTTCAGCTCACCGGAGTTCTTCGCGGTGTACCTGCTGGCGTTCTGCACCTTCATCGGCATGAGCAAGAACCCGCCTCTGAAAACCGTGGTGGCGATGATGATCGGCTTCGCCATGGCCGCCGTTGGCATGGACACCGTATCCGGCGAACTGCGCCTGACCTACGACCAGCCCTGGCTACTCTCCGGCCTGAGCTTCGAGGTGGCGGTGATCGGCCTGTTCGGTATCGGCGAGATTCTCTGCACGGTCGAGGAAGGCCTGGTGTTTCGTGGCGAGCGTGCGCGCATCACGCCGATGACCATCCTGCGCACCTGGGCCAAGCTGCCACGCTACTGGCTGACCTGGCTACGCAGCGCTCTGGTCGGCTGCTGGATGGGCGTCACCCCCGGCGGGCCGACCGCCGCTTCGTTCATGAGTTACAGCCTGGCACGACGCTTCTCGAAGAACCGCGACAACTTCGGCAAGGGTGAGATGGAGGGCGTGATCGCCCCGGAAACCGCCGACCACAGCGCCGGCACCAGCGCCCTGCTGCCCATGCTGACGCTCGGCATTCCTGGCTCGGCCACCGCTGCGGTGATGCTCGGTGGGCTGATGATCTGGGGCCTGCACCCGGGGCCGACACTGTTCGTCGAACAGCACGACTTCGTCTGGGGCCTGATCGCCAGCATGTACCTGGGCAACGTGGTCAGTCTGATCGTGGTGCTGGCGACGGTGCCGCTGTTCGCGTCGATCCTGCGCATACCGTTCTCGATCATCGCGCCGATCATCATCATGATCTGCTCGATCGGTGCCTACTCGGTGCACAACTCGATGTTCGATGTCGGCCTGATGCTGATTTTCGGCGCCCTGGGTTATGTGTTCAAGAAGCTCGGCTACCCCATCGCGCCATTGATCCTCGCCGCGGTACTGGGCGACAAGGCCGAGGATGCCTTCCGCCAATCGATGCTGTTCTCCGACGGGCAATTGTCGATCTTCTGGTCCAACCCGCTGGTCGGCAGCCTGACCAGCGCCGCTCTGGTGATGCTGTTCTGGCCGCTGCTGGCCCGTGGCCTCAAGGCGATGTTCGGCTTGCGCCGATCCGGGCAGGCTCGCCATGTCTCGTGATCGCCAGCAGGCCGGCTCGTTCCTGGCAACCGCAACGGGGCGCTCCTTGATGACTGGCGAGCGCCGCGATTTCTTGTCACCCTTGCCCATCGCCCCTGTCACGAGCCGCGCCATGTCCCGCATTCCAGACGCCAGCATCATCCACAGCCGCCTGCGCCTGCGGCAGTTGCGCCTGATGCTGGCCCTGCAGGAGTTCGGCTCGTTGCGCCGGGCCGCCGAAGAAATCGGCATGACCCAACCCGCGGCGACCAAGATGCTTCACGAGGCCGAGAGCCTGCTCGGCGTCGAGCTGTTCGAGCGACTGCCGCGGGGCATGCGCGCCACCGCCTTTGGCGAAACGGCGATCTACTACGCCAAGATGATCTTCGCCGAGCTCTCGGGCATGCGTGAGGAGTTCGTCGCGCTGGAGTCGGGCAACCTCGGCCGGGTCACCATCGGCGCCATTCCTGCACTGGCCTCGGGGCTACTGACGCGCACCATCGCCACCCTCAAGCAAAGCCATCCAAGGTTGTCCATGAGCATCCAGGTCGACACCAGCGACGTGCTGGTGCAGGCCCTGCAACAGGATCAGCTCGACGTGGTGCTCGGCAGGATTCCCGATGGCGCGCGTACCGATGATCTGCTGTTCGACAGCCTTGGCGAGGAAACCCTGTGCGTGGTCGCCGGGGCCCAGCACCCCATGGCCGGCGCCACGCAACTGACCTGGGAAGAGTTGCAGGACCTGACCTGGGTGCTGCAACAGCACCCGAGCCCGATGCGCACCATCATCAACCAGGCGTTCCACAATGCTCGGGTCGACATCCCCAGCAGCATCGTCGAAACCACCTCGATCATGACCCTGCTGTCGCTGCTGCAGCAAACCGACATGATCGGTGTGACCCCGGTCTCGGTGGTCAACGACTACCCAGGCAAGCACCTGCTCAAGGTGCTGCCGATCACCTTCGTGCCCCGCCTGCCCCCCTACGGCCTGATCACCCGCCGCCACCGCATCCAGTCTTCGGCGATGCAGGCGTTCATCGATGCGGTGAAGGAAGAACACGCCGCGGACTAGAACGTCCCCCGAGGGGGACGGCCCACCGAGGCTACTCGGACCGAACCCTCCAAGCTACAACGCAGGCCGTACTTCCAGGCGATACAGCGAGGTGCTGGCGACGATGAACAAGTAGCGACCATTCGCACCACCGAACGTCAGGTTGCCGACCTTCTCGGGAACGGGAATGTGCGCCAGCCGGGTTCCATCCGGATGGTAGACCTGCACCCCGTCGGCACTGCTGATGAACAGCCAACCGCGGGCATCGACACGAAAGCCGTCCGGCAGCCCAGGCTCGATCACCGCGAAGACTCTGGGGTTTGCCAGCACCCGCCCGCCCAGCACATCGAAGGCGATGACCTGATGATTGCCATCCGCACGCAGTGCCGCCGAGGTATCGGAAACGTAGAGCACCCGCTCATCCGGTGAGAATGCCAGGCCGTTGGGCTCTTCCAGCAGATCGCTGGCGATCTCCAGCGCACCGATGACCGGGTCGAAACGAAATACATGGTTGTGCCGCTGCTCGGGCTCGGCCCTGTACCCTTCTCGATCGGAGAGAATGCCGTACGGTGGATCGGTGAACCACAACGAACCGTCCCCCTTGACCACGATATCGTTGGGCGAATTCAGACGTCGCCCCTGATAGTGGCTGACCACCAGTTCGTCGTCGGCCAGTGGCTGCGAACGCCCCTCGCTGAGGCGAGTACGCAGAATCGCCCTGAGTCCGTGGGAACAGTGCAACAGCGAGCCATCCAGATCCAGCGTATGGCCATTGCAGAACTCGGCACCCGTTCGCCACACGCTGAGCCCCTGCTCCTCGTTCCAGCGCAGCATGCGGTCATTGGGTATGTCGCTCCACAGCAGAGCGGCCTGGTCCTCGATCCATACCGGCCCCTCGCCCCAGGTTGCACCACTGGCCAGTCGCTGCACGACAGCGCCCGGGGGAAACAGCTCGGCCGCTCGTGTGTCGAAAATTTCAGGTGTTGCCTGCAACTGTTGGTCACTCATGTTTCGAATCTCCTGAAAAAGATCGATCCCGCCAGGCTCAGACCCACGGCCACAGCAGCAGGATGAGTATCAGCGCAACGAAACCACCCACGGTGGTAAGCGGTGTCCAGGTGCGCAAGCCATCGGCCACGCTCAGCCCGAGCATGCGCGTGACGATCCAGAACCCTGGATCGTTGACGTGGGAGAGCGCCATGCCGCCGGCCCCCATGGCCAGGCCGAGAAGTGCCAGCTGGCTGGCGCTCAGGGATGCCTCCGCGACCAGCGGCGCGATGATGCCAGCGGTGGTCATCAGGGCTACCGTCGTGGGCCCCTGGGCGGCACGCAGCAACAGGGTGACGGAAAAGGCCATCAGCAGCAGCGGCAGGCCGGTGGATTGCAGCGCCTCGGCCAAAGCCCCGCCGATGCCCGTGGACACCAGAACCCTGGCGAAGGCGCCACCGGCACCGGTTACCAGAATCACCATGGCGACGCCGGGAATCGCCGAACCGAGCACTTCGCTTACCGTCGCCAGTGGCATGCCTCTGCGAATGCCCAGCAGATAGGCGCAGGCCAGCACACCCACCATCAGCGCGACGTAAGGAATACCCAGGAACATCAACAGGGAGCGCCCCATCGCGCTTTCCGGCATGAGCATCGAGGCCAGGGTACCGAGCATGATCAGTGCGATGGGCAGCGCGATCAGGCTGGCGACCAGCCCCGCCCGTGGCAGTGCCGGGCTTTCGTTGCTGACGGTACTCGTGGCGTTCGTCAGGCTGGCGGCAACATCGTCGCTGATGGCCAGATGACGACGGGTCAGCACCTTGCTGGCGAGGAAGATCGCGACGCTGGTCAGCCCCGCAATCGGCAGGCCAAGCATCAGCATCCTGCCGATATCGATGCCCAGCTCCCCCGCCACCGCGACCATGCCAGGGTGTGGTGGCAGCAACGCATGCACCACCAGCAGCACCGCGCACATGGGCAGGGCCAGCGACACCAGGCGCAAGCCGCGCGAGCGTGCCAGGCCGTAGGCCAGCGGCATCAACATGATCACACCGACCTCGAAGAACACCGGAATCCCCACCCCGAAGGCCGTGAACATCATGGCTATCGGTACGCGTCGCTGGCCGAAGCGCCGCACCATGTAACCGGCGAGCGCTTCAGCACCACCGGACAGTTCGACCATGCGCCCGATCATCGCCCCCAGAGCAATGATCACCGCAATGTGCCCCAGGGTTTTCCCCAGCCCTCCTTCGATGGCTTCGGTCAGTTGCTCGACAGGCACGCCTGCAGCCAGGGCCAGGCCGGTAGCCACCAATAGCAGGGCCACGAACGGCGGCATGCGGACCACCAGAATCAATAGAAGAAGAATGCTCAGGGCACCCGCGCCCAGCATCAGCAGCGTCAACATTTCCATATAGGTAATCTCCTTGTTATAGGTCTGGCAGCGCCAGTCAGTCTCCAGGCAAGCGACGTACCCCCCAGCCGATAGGCCGGCGGCGATTGCCCGGGTGGGTAGGGGCAGGCCCCCAGATGGCCTGGTAGGTATCGATGCAGCGGCCTGCCCGCTGCAGCAACAGGCCGACCATGAACAACGCGGCCCACCAGGCGGCGATGGACAGTGCCATCCAGCGCGGCGCATCGACCATGGTGATGCCTATCAGGGTGGCGATCAGCGCCAGCAGCAACGCCAACCAGCCAATGCTCTTGTGCAGCCGTTCGAAACGCACCCGGTGCGAAGTCATCTGGTAGTGATCGCCCTGCCATTGCTCACAGGTCGGCCCGCCCTTGGAGCCGCGCAAGAACCCGCTGACCAGTTGGACGCACGCGCACAGCATCACCAGCCAGCCACACAGCGCATGCCACTGCGCCAACGCCGTCTGCCGGGTTGCCATACCCAGTACCAGCAGCACACCCAGCAACCCGGCCAGGCTGCCACCCACCTGCAGCCACAGATGCATCCGCCACCAGCGCTTGTTATCCAGCACCGCAGGCCAGCCCTGACCCGGCATGACCTTGAAATAGCGTGCCGCGAGCACGCCGAGGGGGAGCATCACGCTCCAGCTCACCACCATCACACGTCCATGCCAGGCGGCCCGCACATCGATTCGGTGCTCATCGCTGCCAGACAGCGGCAGGCGCAGCCAGTCCCAATGCTCGGCCACTGCCCATCCGGCCAGAGAGCAGAGAAACAGCGCCAAGCCCAGCCCGGCGATCCACCGCACGCCGCTCACGAGACGCCGCCACAAAGCGGTGTCAGACCGCGTACGGGAAACACGACGGGGCCTTTGATCGACGGGCGATCGACGCGTGCGCAGATGGGGTGGTAGAGCGTAGGTGCGGACAGTGGCTGGCACTGCGGGGCTGGGGCGTACGGCGAATCTACTGCAGGGGATGCACACAGGGTCCATGGCGGACCGGCGCTGCGCGGACAATCCGCGGCTTCAATTCGGACAAGGCGAGCGGCTGCCATGATCCTTCCTCTTTCTTGTTTTTATCAACGTTCAAGCGCGCTGATTCCATTCGCGTACCCCGATAGTCGGACAGAGGCGTGCTCATCGTCTAATAGAGGTTTCTTATCCGGATATTCATCACGGCTATAGCAGGGATCAAAAACACCACGCACCAGAACGCGTACACGGCAGCATGATTGTTAGCGCAACCAGGTTGCATGGGGTTGATGCGCGCAGATAATGAGCTGGAGCGGATCGCCGTCCGCGACGGGGACGCAGTTTCCATTGATGGATTGCAAGCTCCTGCGTCGGATCCTCGGCCTGGGCGCTCAGCGCCAGCCTGGGCTGGACATCGGGCGCAGAGCCCCCCTACAGGCATTCCCGCGCAACAGATATGATCAGAACTTACTCAGTATTTTGAGCAGAGAGTCTCCCTCTCGCCAAAGATTGGCGCTCCATCCTGAAGCCTGTGCAGCCGTGACGTTCGCAGGGGTGTCGTCGATCAGCAGCAACTTCTCAACCGAAAATCCAGACAGCAAGGCTGCCTGCTCGAAGAAAGCTCGATCGGGTTTGCGGTGACCTAATGCAGCGGAGTAGTAAATACCGTCAACGTCATGACCCAGGCCGAGCGTGTCGGATAGGTATGCCGCGCGAACATGCTCCTGATTGGTCGCCAGATAGACCTTTACCCCGCCAGCGCGCAGTTGGCGAAGCTCGGCCAGCAGGTCACCGTTCAGACGCGCATCGTTTTCGAACCAGTAGGCAATAAAGTCATCGCAGGACAGAGCTGGCGCTACCTTTGCCAAAGCAGTTTTCAAATGATCGACCAAGGCGCAACGACCTAGGACGATATCGTTCCAGTAAGGAGTGAAGAACTCTCGCTGAAGATCCACAGGTGAAACACCCAGGTCCTCTTCAAGGGAGAATGCCCAAGGTTTACCGTCAGCGGGACGACCGCAAATCAGAACGCCATCCACATCGACCATCAGAGCACTGAACACGCTGGCAACTCTCCTGATAACCCAAAACTGGTTTGCTGGTTCCTACGCCCCAGCGTGGGAAGCCTAGGCCGGGCCGCTCTGCGCCAGTCTGGGCTATACATCGGACGCAGAGCGTCCCGCAGCCATTCCCGCACAGCGCCTGAGCAACGACCTGAAGGGTGGACTGCAGGATGGGCGCAGGGTGGGCTTCAGCCCACCAAAACCAACGGCGAACGCGTCAAGCCCGCTTGTTCAGGCCCCGCGCCAGCCGGTCGCCCGCGAACTGGATCAGGCTGACCAGCACCACCAGAGCGACGATCACGGTCAACATCACCTGGCTGTCGAAGCGCTGATAACCGTAGCGGTAAGCCAGGTCGCCGAGGCCACCAGCACCGATGGCGCCCGCCATGGCCGAGGAGTTGATCATGGTAACCAGGGTGATGGTGAAGCCGCCGACGATGCCCGGTAGCGCCTCGGGCAACAGCACGTGCCAGACGATGTGCCAGCGGCGGCAGCCCATGGCCTGGGCCGCTTCGATCAGGCCATGATCGACCTCACGCAGACTGACCTCGGCGATCCGCGCGAAGAACGGGGTAGCCGCGATGGTCAGCGGTACCACGGCGGCCCATACGCCGTAACTGGTACCTACCACCCAGCGGGTGAACGGGATCAGTGCGACCATCAGGATCAGGAAGGGAATCGAGCGGAACAGGTTGACGAAACTGCCCAGCAACTGATTCAGCCGCGGTGCCTCGAAGATCCCGCCCTTGCTGCTGGTGACCAGAAATACCGCCAGCGGAATACCCGCGAGCAAGGCCAGCAGCGACGACACGCCGACCATCAGCAGGGTGTCGAGAAACGCCTGCCAGAGACGATCAAGCAGCAGCGACATACCCCAGTACCTCCACGTGATCCGCCAACTGACGGGCGTTGTTCAAGAGCGCTTCATGGCTGTGCGGTGAAGCACTCACTGCCAGTAGCAGGTAGCCCAGGGCATGGCCCTGGATGCGTTCGATTCCACCATCGAGCAATGCCAGACGCCCACCGAGCGCCCCGGCCACTGCGCCCAGATCCGGCTCGGGGTTGCTGCCGGAAAACTGCAGGCGCAGCACCAGGGCATCCTCAGGGTTTTGCTGGTGGGCGCGCAGGCGCGCCTGGACGTCCGCCGGCAGGCCATGGCGCAACGGCGCCAGCAAGGTGCGGGTGACCGCATGCCGTGGCGAGCCGAACACGCGCCAGACCTCGCCCTGCTCGACCACTTCGCCCTGTTCGAGCACCACCACGCGGTCGCAGATATCGCGGATCACCGCCATCTCGTGAGTGATCAGCACGATGGTCAGCCCCAGGCGCTCGTTGATCTCGCGCAACAGGCCGAGGATCGCCTGGGTGGTTTCCGGATCGAGGGCCGACGTCGCCTCGTCGCAGAGCAGGATCTGCGGATCGTGCACCAGCGCGCGAGCGATCCCCACGCGCTGCTTCTGGCCGCCGGACAACTGCGCCGGGTAGACGCCATGCTTGTCCTGCAGGCCGACCAGCTCCAGCAACTCGCGCACCTTGCGTTGGCGCTGCTCGCGCGGCACGCCGGCGACCCGCAACGGCAGTTCGACGTTCTGCCACACGGTCTTGGCCGACATCAGGTTGAAATGCTGGAAGATCATGCCGATGCGTCGGCGCAGCTGTACCAAGTGATCTTCATCGAGCAGGCCGATGTCTTCGCCATCGATCAGCACCTGGCCGCTGCTCGGCGTTTCCAGGCGATTGATGGTGCGGATCAACGAAGACTTGCCGGCGCCGCTGCGGCCGATGATGCCGAACACCTCGGCGCGGTTGATGGCCAGGTCGATATCACGCAGCGCCTGGACCGTGCCCTCGTTGCTCGCGTAAACCTTGTTGAGGCCGACGAAGCGCAGTTGCGCTTCGCTGTCCTGGCGGGCCTGAGCGACCTGCTGCAGGTGGGGATCGAAACCACTCATGCTCAGCTTTTCCAGCCTGGCTGGTAGAGCTTGCCGTGGGCCTTGTCGAGGGCCGCACGGACCTCCGGCGAGTGCTGGTAGATATCGACGAACTTGCGCAGACGCTCATCGTTCTTGCTGGCTGGCTGGATGACGAACTGGATGATGTACTCGGGGTTGTCCACGCCATCGAACAACAGTGCCGACTCGGGATCGTGGGTGCCGGCCAGGCGGATGTATTGCGGATAGCCCTGGGCCAGATCGACCTCATCGAGCGCACGCACCAGTTGCACGGCTTCCAGCTCGATGATGCGGATGTCCTTCGGGTTGCTGGTCACGTCTTCGAGGGTGGCCCGGTAGCCAACGCCGGGTTTGAGGGTAATCAGCCCGGCCTTCTGCAGCAGTTGCAGACCACGCCCGCCATTTACCGGGTCGTTGGCGATCGCCACCTTGGCGCCCTTGGGCAGGCTGGCGAAGTCGCTGTACCGCTTCGAGTACAGGCCGACGTTGTTGATCACGCCCGGCGCGTAGGGCACCAGATCGTAGCCGCCATCCTTGTTGGCATTCTCGAGGAACGGCACGTGCTGAAAGTAGTTCACGTCGATATCGCCAGCGGCAAGGCTGACGTTGGGCGCGATCCAGTCGCTGAACTCGATCAGCTCCACTTCGAGCCCCTGCTTCTTGGCTTCGGCGACCGCCACCTCCAGAGCCGGGGCGAAGGCAGCGGTGGTGCCGAGCTTCAGTGGCTGCGCTGCTGCGGCCAGACCGGAAACGCTCAGCAGGGTACCCAGCGCGAGGGTTTTCAATAATGTAGACATGGCTTTCATCCTTGGTCGATCAGTGAGAGTGGTTGGCCGCATTGGCGATTGGCGGTGCAGCGTCAGCCCGTCGCCAGGCGGCGCCGCTGTGGTTTTCCGGCAGGCGTGGGCCCTGGCCGAACAGCTTGTGGCGCAGGCTGCCATCGGCGTAGGCGGTCTTGTACAGGCCGCGGTTCTGCAGTTCGGGCACCACCAGTTCGATGAAGTCGGCGTAGCTTTCCGGCGAAACGATGCGGGTCAGGTTGAAGCCGTCCAGGCCGGTCTCCTCGAACCAGGCCTGCAGTTGATCGGCCACCTGCGAGGGCGAGCCGACCAGCACCGGGTAGCGGCCACCAAGGGCGTGCTGCTCCAGCAGCCGGCGCTTGGTCCAGCCACTGTCCGGTGCGGTAAAGGCCTTGACCACCGACTCGATGGCATTGGTCTTCTGGTAACGAATCGGTTCGTCCAGGCCGTACTCGGCGAAGTCGATGCCGGTGGAACTGGAAAAATGCGCCAGCCCCGCCTCAGGACTGGCGTAGCGCAGGTATTCGGCATGCTTGTCGCGAGCATCGGCCTCGGTAGCGGCGACGATCACGCTGATGCCCATGAACACCTTGATCGCCTCGGCCGGGCGACCGGCGCTCAATGCGCTGGCGCGCACCTTGTCGACCTGCTCGCGCACCGCGGTCTTGTTGTGCCCACCGATGAATACGCACTCGGCATGCTGACCGGCGAAGCGCAGCCCGCGCGCCGATGAACCGGCCTGGAACAGCACCGGGGTGCGTTGCGGCGACGGCTGGCTGAGGTGGTAACCCTCGACCTGATAGAACTCGCCCTGGTGCACCACCTTGTGCACCTTCCCGGGCTGGGCATAGACACGCCGAGCGCGGTCGACCACCAGTGCATCGTCCTGCCAACTGCCCTCGAGCAGTTTGTAGAGCACCTCGAGGTACTCGTCGGCCTGATCATAGCGGCGGTCATGCTCGACCTGCTGGCCCAGGCCCATGGCCTTGGCGGCGCTTTCCAGATAGCCGGTGACGATGTTCCAACCCACCCTGCCGCCACTCAGGTGATCGAGGGTGGAAAGACGCCGGGCGAACGGGTACGGCGCTTCATAGGTCAGGTTGGCGGTCACCCCGAAGCCCAGGTGCCGGGTAACCCCGGCCATGGCCGAGACCAGCAGCAGCGGATCATTGACCGGTAGCTGGATGGCCTCTTGCAAGGTCAGATCGACGCCCTGCCCGTACACGTCGTAGACACCGAGGATATCGGCGATGAACAGACCGTCGAACAGCCCGCGCTCGAGCAGCCTGGCCAGATCGGTCCAGTACTGCAGCGTATTGAAGGCCGTGGAATTGTCCCGCGGGTGCGTCCACAAACCGTGATGGATATGCCCCACGCTGTTCATGTTGAAGGCGTTGAGGAGAATCTGCCGGGCCATCAGATGGTTCCCCGGCGCGGCGGCAGCGCGTCGTTGAGGTAGTAGTTGCCCACCGCGTGGTACTTCCAGCGCACCGGATCGTGCAGGGTGTGGGTCCGCGCATTGCGCCAGTGGCGATCCAGATTGTGCTCGGCCAGGGTGCCGCGGCTGCCGGCCAGTTCGAGCAGTTTGCTGGACAGCGCCAGCGAAGCCTCGGTACCGATGGCCCGCGCCTCGGCCACGGCGATGGAGGCTGCCGCCACACTGGCCGCATCGGGCGCAGCCTGGGCGCGGTCGAGGTGTTCGCCGGCGCGTTCGAGCAGCGCTTCGGCGGCATGCAGATGAATGGCCAGCCGGCCTATCGCCTTGAGGGTCAGCGGATCATCGCTGGCCTTGTCCACGCCCGAGTCGATCCACGGCCGGGAACTGTTGCGCACGAAGCTCAGGGTGTCCTCGTAGGCTGCACGGGCGATACCGATATCGATGGCGGCATGCAGCAACTGGGCGAAGGGGCCGACCGTGGTCGGGCGCTCGAACGAAGCCTGGAACGGCACCACATCGGCGGCAGCTACCGGCACCTGCTGCAACAGCACCGAGCCACTGCCCGTGGTGCGCTGACCGAAGCCGCTCCAGTCATCGATGATTTCCAGCCCTGGGGCATGGCGAGGCACGAACGCCAGGTGGCCGATGCCCTGCTCGTCTACCGCCAGGGTGGGGATGCGCTGGGCATACAGGGCACCGGTGGCGTAGAACTTGCGCCCGTCGATGCGGAAGTTCTCGCCATCGGCGATCAGCCGCGTGGTGCGATCCTGCGAGGTTTTGGTGCCCAGCTCCGCGAGCGCGTTGCCGAAGCGCACGCCCTGCAGTACTTCGCCATACAGGCGGCGCTGCTGCTCGACGTTGCCGTTGATGCGCAGCACTTCCAGGGCATAGAAATGGTTCTGGGGGATCTGCCCGAGCGAGCCATCGGCCTGGGCTATTCGCGCGATCACCCTGGCCAGGGTGACACTGGAAACTCCGGCGCCACCAAATGCCTTCGGCACGCTGATCGCCCATAAACCGGAGCGGCTGAACAGTTCCAGTTCGGCGTGCGGCAGCAGGCGTTCACGGTCTCGCTGGGCGGAGCCGGCGCGAAATACCTCGGCCAGGGCATTGGCGATCTCCAGCGCTTCGGCGTCACTGCCGATCAGTGCCGGCGCGGGATTCAAGGATGCGTTCATGGCTCAGATCCAGGAGTGACGGGCGGGGTGACGCCCGTTGAGGTGGTAGGCACCAACGGCGTGGTACTTCCAGCGCACCGGGTCGTGCAGGGTATGGGTACGGGCGTTGCGCCAGTGCCGGTCGAGGCCGAACTCGGCCAGGGTGGCGCGGCTGCCGGCCAGCTCCAGCAGCTTTTCGCTGGCCAGCAGACTGATCTCGGTGGTCAGCACCTTGGCTTCGGCGACCGCAATCGACGCGCGCGCGGCCGCATCGGCATCGATGACGTCGGCACTGACATCGTCGAGCACCCCAGCCGCCTTGCGCAGCAGCGCCTCGGCAGCATGCAGATCCACATGCAAACGGCCGATGTCGGCGATCACGTAGGGGTCGTCACTGGCCCGCTCGAGATTGGCATCGACCCAGGGCCGGGATTTCTCGCGGACGAAGGCAATCGCGTCGCGCAGCGCGCCAGCAGCGATACCGGCATCGATGGCGGCCTGGATGAGCTGGGAGGCGGCGCCCTGAATGCTGGGGTGTTCGCCGAACTGCCAAAGCGGGATCAGGTTCTCGGCATCCACCTCGACCCGGTCCAGCAGCACCGTGCCACTGGCCGTGGTGCGCTGACCGAAGCCGGACCAGTCATCGACGATGCGCAACCCCTGACGCCCACGCTGGATAAGCGCGAGCACCGGCCGCCCCTGCTCATCCAGTGCCTTGACGGCGACCCAGTGGGCGAAAATGGCGCCGGTGGAGTAGAACTTCTCGCCAGTGAGCAGGTAACGCTGACCGTCGTGTTCTACCCGGGCACGCAGATCCAGCGTGTGCTTGCTGCTGCGCTCAGGCCCGGCGTTGCCGATGCGCCAGCCCTGCAGCACGCTGCCGAACAGCCGCTGGCGCTGCGCCGGGGTGCCCAGCAACTGCAGCAGGGCGAGCATGCCGAACTGATTCTGGGGAATCTGCCCGAGGGCCGGGTCCACCGCGGAAATCACCCGAAAGACCTCGGCGATGGTGCGATAGGACACCTGCGGGCCGCCGAACTCCCGGGGCACGGCGATGCTGCCCAGGCCACTGGCGGTGAACTGCTCGATCAGGGTCCAGGGCAACTGACGCTCGCGGTCACGCTCGATGGCCTGATCGCGCGCCGCCTCGGCCAGTTCGTGCGCCGCCTGCAGCGCCTCTTCGTCGTTGCGCAGAATGCGCGCTGGGGCAAGGCGCGGCGCCAGGTCCAGGGCGTCGCCTGATGTATTCTGCAGCGCGGGCGAACCGCTTTCGGCAGCCGTCAGATGAACCATACACACCTCGATTTGCAAGACGTCGCGCCTTACCAAACGAGGGGCACGACGCGGAGTCGATATACCCTAATTGAATGGATGCAAAATAATTAAATAGCTTATTCGAATAAGCTTAGGCAGACGCGTCGTACCCCGCCCCTCCCGTGACCGGAGCATGCAGATTCGCCGCCGAGGCCATCTCGCCACTTGCGCGGGACTGCCTCGTGCACCAGCAGGTAGCTGTCAAATGAACTTTTCGCGACGAAACGCCAACTTTTACAAGATTTTGCCGACAGGGCGGTGATCCGGCACACTAGCGCCCCCGAGCACAGGCTCGTCGCCACAGCCAGATCTCGTATGACCCGCTCCCCGCTTCGCCGTCTCGCATTCGGTACCCTGCGCCGCCTCCTGTACCTGTGGGTGCGCTCGGAAACCATCAACCAGTCGGCGTTCACCCTCAAGCTCGACCGCAGCAAGCCGGTGTTCTACGTGCTGCAGCAGCCTTCGGTGAGCGATCTGGCGGTACTCGATCGAGAATGCACCAAGGCTGGTTTGCCGCGGCCGGTGCTGCCGGTGGCAGTCGGCGAGCTGATGGAACCGGCGGCGTTCTTCTACCTGACCCCGGAACCCGACTGGCTCGGCCGTCAGGACAAGCGCGGCATTTCGCCGACCTTGCAGCGAATGGTCACGGCCCTTGGCGAAAACAGCGCGGAAGAAGCGCAGATCATTCCGGTCAGCGTGTTCTGGGGCCAGTCGCCGGATCATGAAACCAGCGCCTGGAAGCTGCTGTTCGCCGACAGTTGGGCGGTCACCGGCCGCCTGCGCCGCCTGGTCAGCATTCTGATCCTCGGCCGCACCACCCGCGTGCAGTTTTCCACCCCCATCCAGTTGCGCGAGCTGATCGCGCAGAACAAGGGCCAGGAGCGCACCCTGCGCATGGTTCACCGCATCCTGCGGGTGCACTTTCGCAACCAGAAGGCCGCGGTCATCGGCCCGGACGTGTCGCACCGGCGCAATCTGGTCAAGGGCCTGGTACATGGCCCGCAAGTTCGCCAGGCGATCGCCGAAGAGGCCGAGCGCGAGAACATTCCGGTGCACAAGGCCGAGGCCCTCGCCCTGCGTTACGGCAACGAGATCGCGTCGGATTACACCTACACGGCGATCCGTTTTCTCGAGCTGATCCTGTCCTGGTTCTGGAACAAGATCTACGACGGCATCAAGGTCAACCATATCGAAGGCGTGCAGGACATCGCCCAGGGTCACGAGGTGATCTACGTGCCCTGCCACCGCAGCCATATCGACTACCTGCTGCTGTCCTACCTGCTGTTCCGCAACGGCCTGACGCCGCCGCACATCGCTGCCGGCATCAACCTCAACATGCCGGTCATCGGTGGCCTGCTGCGCCGCGGCGGTGCTTTCTTCATGCGCCGTACCTTCAAGGGCAACCCGCTCTATACGGCCGTGTTCAACGAGTACCTGCACACCCTGATCAGCAAGGGTTATCCGGTGGAGTACTTCGTCGAGGGTGGTCGTTCGCGCACCGGCCGCATGCTGCGGCCGAAAACCGGCATGCTCGCCATCACCCTGCGCAGCTATCTGCAGAGCCATCGCCTGCCGGTGGTGTTCGTGCCTGTGTACATCGGCTACGAGCGGGTGCTGGAAGGCCGCACCTATCTGGGCGAGCTGCGTGGTGCGAGCAAGAAGAAGGAATCGATCTTCGATATCTTCAAGGTCATCGGCGCGCTCAAGCAGCGCTTTGGCCATGTCTGGGTCAACTTCGGCGAGCCGATCAAGCTCGACAGCTTTCTCGACGGGCAACAGCCGGACTGGCGCGACCAGAACCTGGGGCCGGACTATCGCCCGGCCTGGCTCAACGAGACCACCAACCGCCTCGGCGAGCGGGTGGCTCAGCGCCTCAACGAAGCGGCAGCGATCAACCCCGTCAACCTGGTGGCCCTGGCGCTGCTCTCCACCAGCAAGCTGGCCCTCGATGAGCGCGCCCTGACCCGCATCCTCGACCTGTATCAGAGCCTGCTGCGCCGCGTGCCCTACTCGCCGCATACCACCGTGCCGGAAGGCGACGGCCTGGCCCTGATCGAATACGTGCGCGGCATGGAATTGCTTTCCGAGCAGAAGGATGCCCTGGGGCGCATTCTCTATCTGGATGAGCAGAACGCCATCCTGATGACCTACTACCGCAACAACGTGCTGCACATCTTCGCCCTGCCCGGCCTGTTGGCGAGCTTCTTCCAGAGCAGCGGGCGGATGAGCCGCGAACAGATCCTGCGCTTCGTTCACGCGCTGTATCCCTACCTGCAGGCCGAGCTGTACATCCGCTGGTCCGCGGATGAACTCGAAGGCGTGGTCGATCAGTGGCTGGAGGCCTTCGTCGAACAGGGTCTGCTCAAGGTCGAGAACGACCTGTACGTGCGCCCGGCGCCGAGCTCGCGGCACTTCGTGCTGCTGACCCTGCTGTCCCGCGCCATCGCCCAGACGCTGCAGCGCTTCTACATGGCCAGCGCCCTGCTGCTCAATGCCGGGCAGAACAGCATCAGCGCCGAGGAGCTGGAGGACCTGTGCACGGTCATGGCCCAGCGCCTGTCGATCCTGCACGGCCTGAACGCCCCGGAATTCTTCGACAAGAGCCTGTTCCGCCACTTCATCCAGACCCTGCTCGACCAGGGCGTGCTGCGCAAGGACGAAGCCGGCAAACTCAGCCACCACCCGGAGTTCGCCGAGTTGGCAGAAGGCGCCGCCAAGCGCGTGCTGCCCGCGGAAATTCGCCTGTCGATCCGTCAGGTAACCATGGATCGCAGCGAGGAGTTGCTCGACGGACTCTAGGGGCGGACCGTCATGTCGATCTGACACGACGATAGGCCTCGTCCGTTATTGAGCTTTACTGCAACAGTCCCTAAGATGCGTCGTTGGGGCCATTTAGGGCAGGGATTTTCGTGCGTTATTACACAATTCTGGGATCACTGGCGATCATGGTTTCGGGTTGCGCCATGCAGCCTTCGGCCACATCGACCAATAACGAAGAAAAGCCGGCACAACCGGCACCAGTCGCTCAGCAGGCCACTACCGCGCCCGCCGCAGCGCAGCCAGCAGCACAGGCTGCAACCGTCGCCGCACCAGGCAGCCAGCCCGTGCCGGCCAAACCGACGGCTGCCGCTGCGAGCGCCCAGGAGCCTCAGGAATACGAAATCCAGCCCGGTCAGTGCTGGGTTCATGCCCAGGTCAGACCGCGCCCGGTGCAGAGCACCCAGGAGATCGTGGTCAAGGACTCGGTCAACAAGATCACCGTCACCCCTGCCGAGCTCGACAAGGGCTTCAAGCAGGTGGTCACCCGTGAAGGCACCAAGACCTACCGCATCGAGCCGCCGACCTACCGCGTGGTATCCGAGCAGGTGAAGATCCGCCCTGAGGTCAAGCGCTACATCGTCGTCCCGGCGGTCTACGAAAATGCCCAGGAAACCATCACCCTCGAAGAAGCCAAGACCGTGCTCGACCAGTGTCGCGCAGCCGGCACTCGCTACTCGAGCGGCACCGGCGCCATGTCGTTCTGCGCACGCCAGGTACCGGCCAAGCAGGAAGTGGTCAAGGTCAAGAAACTGGTGTCCCCGGAAACCGTACGCGTCGAGACCGACCCGGCTCAATACAAGAGCGTGACCCGCTGGATCGTCGACAAGCCCGCCCAGGCCATCGAAGTGACGCTGGACCCGGAGTACACCAAGGTCGCCTCCACCGAAGTGGTGCGCCCGGTGGAAGCCAACCAGATCATCGTGCCGGAAGAGAAGCGCCAATTGCAGGTCACCCGCTTCGAAGGCAATGCCCGCATCGTGTCGCGCCAGACCGTCTGCGATGGCGATATCAATGAAAACCTGGTGACCCGCCTGCAGCAGAGCCTGGTCAAGCGCGGTTTCAACCCGGGCACCGTCGATGGCAAGCTCGGCAAGCGCACCCTCGATGCGCTGACCGAATACCAGACCGCCAATGGCCAGGCCGTCGGCGCGCTGACCCTGGAAAGCCTGACCGCCCTCGAAGTCCAGTAACGATGCACCCGGCACGCCCTCAGGGCGTGCCGCCTCCCCTTCGCGCCCTCCTCAACCTTCGCCGAGAACATCGACAGCCTGCTAAGCTCGCTGCATATCTCACCGCTCGAAGGTTACTGCCATGCTCCGCATCCCTGTTCTCGTCGCCGGTCTGCTGCTGTCCGCCAACGTGTTCGCCCTGTCGCTTTCCGACCTCAGCCAGCAGGACGCCAGCGGCGGCCTGAAAGATGCCCTCACCCAAGGCGCCAAAGTGGCCGTGCAGCAACTCGGCAAACCGGGTGGCTTCAGTGGCAACCCCGAGGTGCGTATCGAGTTGCCGGGCAAGCTCGGCAAGGCCGCCAAGACCATGAAGATGATGGGCATGGGCGCTCAGGTAGACCAGCTGGAAACCAGCATGAACAAGGCTGCCGAAGCTGCCGTGCCGCAAGCCCAGGCCCTGCTGGTCGACGCGGTCAAGAAGATGACCGTACAGGACGCCAAGAGCATTCTTTCCGGCCCGCAGGACTCGGCAACTCAATACCTGAACAAGAGCAGCCGCGAGCAGATTCGCGCCAAGTTCCTGCCCATCGTCAAGCAGGCCACGGACCAGGTCGGCCTGGCCAAGCAGTACAACAGCTTCGCCAGCCAGGCGGCCACCTTCGGCGTGCTCGACGCCAAGAGCGCGAATATCGAAAGCTACGTGACCGAACAGGCATTAGACGGCCTGTTCGACATGATCGCCAAGCAGGAAGCCGGCATCCGCGAAAACCCTGCAGCCGCTGCCACCAGCCTGGCGAAGAAGGTCTTCGGCGCGCTCTGAAGCAACGCTAATACGCCTGACCGCGCACCCGGCGCAGTCAGGCACTTGCCGTCAGGTATCGCTTGCGGCTTGCAGCTTGTCGCCGGGTTTGACCCTGAACCATCCGGCGTAGAGCGCAGGCAGGAACAGCAGAGTCAGCGCGGTGGCCACGATCAAGCCGCCCATGATCGCCACCGCCATCGGCCCGAAGAACACGCTGCGCGACAGCGGAATCATCGCCAACACCGCCGCCAGAGCGGTCAGCACGATAGGCCGGAAACGCCGTACCGTGGCTTCGACGATGGCATCCCAGGTATCCAGCCCCGCCGCTCTGTCCTGCTCGATCTGGTCGACCAGAATCACCGAGTTGCGCATGATCATGCCTGACAGCGCGATGGTGCCGAGCATGGCCACGAAACCGAACGGTTGGCCGAACAGCAGCAGGAACAGGGTCACGCCGATCAGCCCGAGAGGCGCGGTGAGAAACACCATGATCGACCGCGAGAAACTCTTGAGCTGCAGCATCAGCAGTGTCAGTACCACCACCACGAACAGCGGCACGCCGGCATTCACCGAAGCCTGGCCTCTGGAGGAGTCCTCCACCGTGCCTCCCACTTCCAGCAGGTAGCCATCCGGGAGGTGCGCACGCACGTCGTCCAGCGTCGGCAGAATCTGCTGGGTCAGCGTCGCGGGCTGCTGCGGACCGTATATATCGGCACGCACGGTCACGGTCGGCAGGCGATTGCGGTGCCAGATCACCCCCTCCTCGAAGCCGTATTCGAGGGTGGCGATCTGCGACAGCGCCACACTCTTGCCACTCTCGGTCGGCACCGCCAGGCTCGGCAGTAACTCCAGCGCCTGACGCTCCACTGGCGTGCCGCGCAGAAGAATCTCGATCAGTTCGTTGTCCTCGCGGTAATCGCTGACCGATGAGCCATTCAACGCGCTGCGCAGGAACTTCGACACGTCGGCAGTGCTGACGCCCAGCGCCCGGGCGCGGTCCTGATCGATATTCAGGTACACCACCTTGCTCGGCTCTTCCCAGTCCAGATGCACGTTGACCACATAAGGGTTGTCACGCACCTTGTCGGCGACTTGCCGGGCCAGCCCGCGGACTTCGTCGATATGCTCGCCGGAAACCCGGAACTGCACGGGGTAGCCCACCGGCGGCCCGTTCTCCAGACGCGAGATGCGCGTGCGCAGGCTCGGGAACTCATCGTTCAACACGCCGATCAGCCAGCTGCGCACGGCCTCGCGATCCTCGATGGTTTTCGCCAGTACGACGATCTGCGCGAAGCTGGTCGCCGGCAGTTGCTGATCCAGCGGCAGGTAGAAACGCGGTGAGCCGGTCCCCACGTAAGCCACGTAGTTATCCACACCGGGATGCCCGGCCAGGCGCTCCTCGAGACGCCGCACCTCGGCCTCGGTGGCGATCAACGAAGCGCCTTCGGCCAGTTTGAAGTCGACCATCAGCTCCAGTCGCCCCGATGCCGGGAAGAACTGCTGCGGCACGAAGCGGAACAGCAGGATCGAGCCGACGAACAGCGCCAGGGTCAGCACGATCACCGTCTTGCGCCGTCGCACGCACCAGTCGACCACGCGCCGGACGCGCTTGTAGAACGCCGTGTCATAGGGATCGTGCCCTGCACCGCTGCCACCGCGTTTCTGAGCCGCCTGCTTGGCCAGATCCGGCAGGAAACGAGCGCCCAGATAAGGCACGAACATCACCGCAGCAACCCAGGACATCAACAATGCGATGGTCACCACCTGGAAGATCGAGCGGGTGTACTCGCCAGTGCCCGACTGCGCCGTGGCGATCGGCAGAAAGCCTGCGGCGGTGATCAGGGTGCCGGTGAGCATCGGAAACGCCGTACTCGTCCAGGCGAAGCTGGCCGCCTTGAGACGGTCGTAGCCCTGCTCCATCTTGATCGCCATGATTTCCACGGCAATGATCGCGTCGTCCACCAGCAGGCCCAGCGCCAGCACCAGTGCTCCCAGGGAAATCTTGTGCAGGCCGATGTTCAGGTAGTACATGGCGGCGAAGGTCATCGCCAGCACCAGGGGAATCGACAGTGCCACCACCAGCCCGGTACGCATGCCCAGGGAGAAGAAGCTAACCAGCAGCACGATGATCAGCGCCTCGGTGAGCACCTTGACGAACTCACCGACGCCGGTCTTCACCGCTGCCGGCTGGTCCGACACCTTGCGCAGCTGCATGCCCGCCGGCAGGTTGTTCTGCAACCGCGTGAACTCAACCTCCAGCGCCTTGCCGAGGACCAGAATGTCGCCACCGGGCTTCATCGACACCGCCAGGCCGATGGCATCTTCACCCATGAAACGCATGCGTGGCGCGGGTGGATCGTTGAAGCCACGGTTGATCTCGGCGACGTCGCCAATGCGAAAGGTGCGATCGGCCACGCGGATGGGGAAATCGCGGATCTGCTCGACCGTCTCGAAACTGCCGCTGACCCGCAACTGCACGCGGTCGGAGCCGGTCTCGAAGAAGCCCGCCACGGCCATCGCGTTCTGCTGTTCGAGGGCCTGCTGCACGACAGCGAGCGGCAGGCCAAGAGTGGCCAGCTTGGTGTTGGACAGTTCGATCCAGATCTTTTCGTCCTGCAGGCCGACCAGCTCGACCTTGCCGACGTCCTTGACCCGCTGCAGTTGCAGTTGCACGCGGTCGGCATAATCCTTGAGCACCGCGTAATCGAAACCGCTGCCGGTCAGCGCGTAGATGTTGCCGAAGGTGGTGCCGAACTCGTCGTTGAAGAACGGCCCCTGGATACCGCCTGGCAGGGTGTGGCGAATATCGGCGATCTTCTTGCGTAGCTGGTACCAGAGCTCGGGAATCTCGTTGGAATGCATGGAATCGCGAGCCAGGAAGGTGACCTGAGATTCGCCAGGCCGTGAGAAGGACACGATGCGATCGTACTCGCCGGTCTCCATCAGCTTCTTCTCGATGCGTTCGGTAACCTGCCGCGCCACCTGCTCGGCGGTGGCGCCGGGCCAGTTGGTTTTCACCACCATGGCCTTGAAGGTGAATGGCGGGTCCTCACTCTGCCCGAGCTTGGAGTACGACAGGGCGCCAACGATGCCCAGCAGCAACATCAGGTACAGGACGATCTGCCGGTGATGCAGCGCCCAGGCGGAAAGGTTGAAGGACATCGACGCTTACTCCTTCGCTGCCAGATCAACCGCTCGGTTGTCTCGGTCCACCGGACGTATCCGCTGCCCGTCCAGCAGCACCTGCACGCCGGCTACCACCACCCAGTCGCTGGCCTTCAGACCGTCCAGCACCGGCACCAGTTTTTCACCATAGGGGCCAACTCGCACCGCAGTACGCTTGAGCGTCGAGGTTTGCGGATCGACCACCCAGACGTAGGGCTGATCCTTCTCGGCGGTCAATGCCGACAACGGCACCGCCAGCGGTACATCGCCGTTGCGGGCGATGAACACCCGGGCGCTCTGGCCAAGTTCAACCTGCGCGTCGCGCTGCTGCAGGGCGATGCGCGCAGCATAGGTACGCGAGCGCGGATCGGCCGCCGGCGAGAGTTCACGGATGCGCCCGGCCAGGCGTTCGCCAGGCTGCGACCAGAGTTCCACGGCGACCTCCTGACCGATGCTCAGGCTGCCGATCACCTGCTCAGGCAGATCGATCAGCACCTCGCGCTCACCATCGGCAGCCAGCACGAACACCGTCTGGCCGGCCGACACCACCTGACCGACCTCGGCGCTGCGTTGCAGGATCACGCCACTCTGCGGCGTCTTGAGCACTGCATAACCGGCCTGGTTATCGGCGACGTTGAGTTCGGCACGTACCTGGCGCAGGCGAGCCTCGGCGGCGCGGAAGGTGTTTTCGGCATTGTCGGACTGCGACTTGCTGATCATCCCGCGCTGCTGGAGGGTGCGGTAGCGATCACGCTCGGCACGGGCCAGTTGCAGATTGGACTCCGCCGACTGCAGTTGGGCACGGGAGGCGTCCAGTTGCAGGCGCACGTCCTGGGGGTCGAGCTCGGCCAGCGCGGCATCCTTGTCGACCCGCTGCCCTACCTCGACCAGGCGCCTGGTCACCTTGCCGCCGATGCGGAACGCCAGTTCCGGCTCCAGCCGCGCTCTTATCTCGCCGGGATAGGAATCCACCAGCTCCGTCGCCAGTTGCGGCTGCGCCACCATGGCGGGACGAATGCCCGGCTGCGGAGCCTCCGCATTGCTGCAGGCGACCAGGGACAGAACAAGACAGACAGGCACAACGCGAGACAGAGCATGGCGGAACATGATGAGCGTCCTTCCGGGGAACTTTTTAATATTTGTACTGCCGAGTATATTAAAAATAGCGTACTCACCAGTCCAGAATTAAAATCGCCCTATGTCGAATACTTCGTTGCCTACCAGCGGCCCCGGCCGCCCCAAAGATCCCGCCAAGCGCGAAGCCATCCTCGAAGCCGCGAAATGCCTGTTCCTGCGTTACGGCTATGCCGGCAGCAGCATGGACGCCATTGCCGCCCACGCCGGTGTTTCCAAGCTCACCGTGTACAGCCACTTCACCGACAAGGAGACGCTGTTCTGCGCGGCGGTGAAGGCCAAGTGCGAGGAGCAGCTGCCCGAGCTGCTGTTCGAGCTGCCCGAACATGCCGATCTCGAGACGGTCCTGCTCAATATCGCCAGCGGCTTCAACCGCCTGATCAACAGTGCCGAGTCGGTCGAACTGCATCGCCTGATGACCAGCCTCGGCAGCAAGGACCCGCTGCTGGCGAAAGTCTTTTATGAGGCGGGCCCACAACCGCTGCTGGCGGAAATGGAGCGCTTGCTAAGCAAGGCGAACCAGAATGGCCAGCTATCCATCGAGTCACCCAAGGTAGCCGCGGACCAGTTCTTTTCTCTGTTCAAGGGCTGCGCCAACTTTCGCCTGCTGATCGGTTGTGGTGCCCCTCCAAGTGCGGCCGAGCTGGAACAGCATGCTCAGGAAGCAGTACGGATGTTCCTGCGCGCGTACCGGGCCTGATCGCACCTCGATCTGCGCCTGGCTGCTACCGTCTAGATAACGTTGAGCGTTTGCGAGCGGCAGCCGGTGTTTATATCGAAGGAGGTGCGTATGGATCGATTCACCGGTGGCTGCCTGTGCGGCCAGGTACGCTTGGAGGCTCGTGGCCGTCCGTACCGGGTCGGCCTCTGCCATTGCCTCGACTGCCGCAAGCATCACGGCGCACTGTTCTACGCGGCCGCAATATTTCCTGAAGAGGCCGTGACCATCAGCGGCGAAACTGCGGATTATGCCGGGCGCTTCTTCTGCCCCCGCTGTGGCTCATCGGTATTCGCCCGGAGCGCCGACGAAATCGACGTGCACCTGGGCGCACTCGATGCCCCGGACCAATTGCTGCCGAGCTACGAAAGCTGGACGACCCGGCGCGAATCCTGGCTCCCTCCCTTCCCTTTCAAGAGCCACTACCAGCACGACCGCGAGGCCTCGGGCCGCACGGAGGACCAGCTGACTGGGGAAAACTAGCCGTTCAGCACATCGGAGCCTGGCCACTCAAGCGCCGAGGTACCTCTTCTCGGTCTCTTCGAGCAGGTAGGCGACCGCCTCGTCGGCGAACACGCTGACAGCGTGCGGGATTTGTCGCTTGCTGGGGTAAACGATGAACATGTCGTTGCCCTGCTGCCTGCGGTCAGGCAGTACCTCGACGAGTTCTCCCAGCTTCAGGCTCGTGTAGAGGATGGGCCGAGGCAGGAAACATATGCCCAACCCGGCAACGGCGGCCTTCAACTGAGCCTGTGCCGTGTTCGCGCAAAAGCGCCCGCTCACCTGGATCGGGATGTCCCCCTGTGGCCCGGGAAAGTGCCATGCCGTTTGCCCCGAACGGTTGGATGGGTAGATGCAGGAATGTTGCGCCAACGCATGAATATCATCGGGTATGCCGTGTTTCTGCAGGTACCCGGGGCTGGCAGCAAGCATGCGGCTGTCCGTGAGGATTTTTCGTGCGACGAAACTGGAGTCCGGCAATGCGCCGGCCCTGAATGCCAGATCGATACCCTCGGCGATCAGGTCGACCCGATTGTCGCTGAGCAGAAAATCCAGCTGGACCCGCGGGTATCGCTCGAGAAAACGGGCGATGAACGCCATCTGGAACAGGTCGAAAAAATCTGCCGTGACGGCAACCCGTATCTGCCCTGCCGGTTCCTGACTACCATCGGTGAAGCGTCGACTGACCTCCAGCAAATCAGCAACCTGCGCGACGCTTTGCTCGAAGAGCGAACGACCTGCATCGGTGAGCGCCAGCTTGCGTGTGGAGCGGTGCAACAGACGCACTCCCAGGGTTTCTTCCAGCTGTTTGACACGCCGGCTCAGGGTGTTGGATGGAACCCCCATACGCCGCGCTGCCCCCGCGAAGCTTCCCGCCTCGACGACCTGAATGAATAGGGCGACATCGTTCAGATCGAACACCGGATTACTCCATAAATGGCTTGGTTAAAATCAATTGTAGGCTCTAATCATACCAATCAAGAACCCATATGATCCTTCCACGCCATCAGTCGTCGCCCCCCATACAGGCAGCGGGGCCATGCATTCAGAGGATCACCATGAACAGTTCAGCGCTTTCCCACAGCACAGCGACACGCCAGATAAGCCATCGCACTCGAGGCCATGGACATGGACCGATCGTGCGCCTGATGAGCCCCTCCGACCTTGGCCATGTCATCAAGCCCTTCGTTTTTCTCGACTTGTTCGAGGCGGACAGCTCGTTCGTCGGCCAGATGCCGATGCACCCCCACTCGGGAATCGCCACCGTCACCGTAATCACCGAAGGAAATCTGCACTTCGACGACCCTGATGCCGGCAAGGGTGAAATTGCCTACGGTGGCGTCGAATGGATGCGTGCGGGTGGCGGCGTCTGGCATGGCAAAGAAATGAGTGCCGGTACGTCCAAACGCGTTCAGGGCTTCCAGCTGTGGGTGGCACTGCCCCCTCACCTGGAAAACGCAGCCGTCGACAGCCAATACCTGGAAGCTGCCGCCATGCCCCAGGCAGGGCCGGCACGGGTAATTCTTGGCAGCTACGAAGGCGTGCGCAGCCCTGTTCGCGCACCTGAAAACATCACTTACCTGCTGGTGACCATCGCCAAGGGCGAAACCTGGGAATACAGGCCACAGGCGCAGCACGAGTCCCTGTGGCTGAGTGTCAGCCGTGGCAGGCTGACCTCGCCCGAGCGGGTCGACGCAGGCGAGATGGTGGTATTCGAGGCGGGTAACGAGGCCATACGGCTGACGGCCGGGGAGGAAGATGCCGTGTTCGTGATCGGCTCCGCCGCACCGCATCCCCACCCACTGCAACTCGGCCATTACTCGGTGCATACCAATGCAGAAGCGCTAGTTGCCGGAGAAACCAGGATCGCCGAACTTGGCCGCCAATTGCGTGAACAGAAAAAGGCTCAGGGGCCGTCAGGCCCGATGCCCATTTTCAGATAATGACAAGCTAACCGGGCGGTCGACCATCAGGTCAACCACCCGGTACCGCAGCATGATTGCCATGGCGACATCGGTCGCCAACCGGGCTCCGCAGCCGACGGTCATTTTTGCAGGAAAGCCGCCAGGCTGTTATGGCCGCCGATGATCAACTCGTTGATCACACCTTCGAAATGGGCGGTGGTACCCGCTTCGCGCACATCGAAGGTCGCCTTCCACTCGACCACGCATCGGGAACCGTCATCTGCGCCGAGCACCCTTACCTGTGCGCGATAATTATCGAGAGGCAGAGGCGACTCTTCGAACTGGTAGGAAAGACTCATGTCGGTTTCATCCATCGACAGCAGTCGCTCACGCAATACCGCCCCGTCCGTGAGAACGAGCCGGCGGATCGCACCGACGGCGCGCTCCGACCTGCCATCCTCCATTTCGCTTCGGGCGATCGCCGGATGCCAGGTGGCGATACCACCGAACTGCCTCAGCACCTGCCAGGTTTGCTGCGCACTGCCGTTCAGAACGGCGCTGTATTCAACGGATGCCATGCATCGCTCTCCCAAACCGCTTCGCGGTCCATGCCATCACGACGCCCGTACCGGAATTAGCTGACTGACAGCCACGGGTATGGCGGTGGGCCCCTGAGTGAGTTCGATGATCTGCCGCGTCAGCTCGGGCTTGTCGATCAGTGCGGCGAGAAACTCGGCCACATCGTCGCGCGCAATCTCGCCATAGGGGATGGCCAGACCGGCATGAACGTTACCGCTACCCGGCTCGTCGAGCAGCGTGCCCGGCCTGACGATGACCCAATCCAGTTCGGAAGACGCCAGGTGCACGTCGGCGCTTTTCTTTACCTTCATGTAGTTCTCGAAACCTTCGGAGGTTTCTTCGCCGCGCATCGCTTCCGGGAACGCAGACACCAACAGAAAGCGCCGCACGCCTGCCAACCGGGCTGCAGCCACGCTGGTTTCCAGCCCCTTGCCATCGATCGCGTTGGTTAACGCCATACCGGCGCCACCAGCGCCAGCGGTGAACACCACGACGTCGCTGCCCGTCATCATCGCGGCCAGAGACGAGGCTTGCAGTTCGGTGAGGTTTGCATGAACCGCCGTTGCGCCAAACGCCTCGAGTTCCTGCGCCTGCTCGGCCTTGCGATGCAGCGCGACGACATCATGACCGACAGTACCGAGGATCTTTACCAGACGCTTGCCCACCTTACCGGCCGCACCGACGATAAATACTCTGGACATGGGATTCTCCTGAAATGAGAGGGAGCGCCGCTGCTTCAGCGGCGCGGATACCAGTAGCGGATCAACCTTCGAACTGGTGGTAGACCTTGGCGATGACCTTCCAGTTGCCGTCGACCTTGAGCAGCGTCAGGTAGTCGTTGTAGTCGGCACCGATAGCGTCCTTCTCCATGTCGACCCGCACGACAGCCGTCGTTGGAGTGATTGCCAGCACGTCCAGGCGGGTGGTGATGTCCGGTGCATCGCCATTGGTTTCGACGAACCGATACAGATTGCTGATCGGGCCGCCGAGCAGTTGACCGTTGGTGAAGCCGTACATCACCGCATCCGGGTGGAACGCCTGCTCGATGGTCGCCACGTTCCCGGCGCGCAGGCCTTCGACGTAGTTGCTGGCCGTCTCGATGACGGCGTTGTAATCGCGAGTGGCGACTGCCTTGATGTTGTTGCTCATGAATGAGTGCTCCTGTGGTTGAGTTGCGCTGTTCGATGTGTGAATCGCGGGATTGCCGGGGCGATCACCAATCCTGGCGGGTTGGCGAGATGATCAAATCGTTCACGGTGACGTTGGCCGGCTGATCGAGTGCGTAAAGCACCGCACGGCTGATGTCTTCGGGCGCGATGGCGATTTCATTGAGCGCCCTGGCAGCCTTGCGGCCTTCAGGGTCGGTGACCTTGTCTGCCCAGCCGGTGTTGATAACGCCCGGGCTGATGGTGCTGGCACGGATGCCGTGGTGAACGCCCAGCTCCTTGCGCATCGATTCCGTCATGGCCTGCACGAAAAACTTCGTGGCGCTGTAAACACCGGCAGCGGCGCCCACCTGGTGCCCGGCAACCGAATCCATGTTGAGAATCTGGCCGGACTTGCGCTCGATCATCAGAGGCAACACCGCGGCAATGGTGTTGAGATAGCCCTTGATGTTCACGTCGATCATGGCGTTCCAATCCTCGACAGCGACGTCGAGCCAATTGGAGAACAGCATCAAGCCGGCGTTGTTGACCAAGATATCCACCGAGCCGTAGGTCTCTACGGCAAATTGCGCGAGGCGCTTGGTGTCTTCGAGGCTCGTCACATCGGTCACGCAACTCACCGCGGCATGGCCCGAGGCACGAAGCTCGCTGACCAGGGCTGTCAGCCCCTCGTCGTCCAGGGCAGCGGCGACGACATTGGCGCCCCGCGCCGCGAGTGCCCTGGCCGTCGCAGCGCCGATGCCGGATGAGGCGCCGGTGACGATCGCTGTTTTATTGCTGAGATGATTCATATCCACCTTTACCGTTCAACGGTGATGCTGGCTGAGAGAGAAAGCGATGACGGGCCAAGCGAGGGCTCGGCTCAGTAGTTGCCGAGGGGCCAATCGGTGTAGCCCTTGGCGCCGCCGCCGTAATAGGACTCACGCGGTGCGATGGTCAGCTCGGCGCCGACGCGCAAGCGCTGCACCAGGTCGGGGTTCGAGATGAACAGACGACCAAAGGCCACTGCATCGATCTTCCCCTGGCCGCGGCGCTCGATGGCCATGTCCAGGTCGTAGTTGTTGTTGCCGATGAAAGGGCCATCGAACAGGCCGCTCAAGGCATCCATGTCCACGCCCGGCGGCACCTCGCGGGAGGTGGCCGTCGCGCCTTCGACGACGTGCAGATAGGCCAGACTCAGGTGATTGAGTTGCTCGATGAGATAGCCATGCAGCGCCATGACGTTGCTGTCGGGCGGCGTATTGCCGGCATCAGGAGTCACCGGCGACAAGCGGATGCCGACCCGATCACTGCCCCAGATCTCGATGACGGCACGAGTGACTTCCAGGGTGAGGCGCGCGCGGTTCTCGATCGAGCCACCGTATCGGTCGGTACGCTGGTTGGTGGAATCCCGCAGAAACTGGTCGAGCAGGTAGCTGTTGGCGGAGTGGACCTCGACGCCATCGAAGCCTGCCCGCTTGGCGTTTGCAGCGGCGAGCCTGTACTGATTGATGATTGCGGAAATTTCATCGGTCTCCAGCGCCCGCGGCATCGATACGGGGACAAAGCCTGCCGTCGTATAGGTGTTGCCTTCGGCACCGATCGCCGACGGTGCTACCGGCGCCTGCCCACCGGGCTGCAGCTCGACACTGGAAAAGCGCCCGACGTGCCAGAGCTGGCTGACGATCTTGCCTCCTGCCGCATGCACCGCATCCGTGACCTTGCGCCAGCCCGCCACCTGCTCATCGCTCCAGATGCCGGGTGTGGCGGCATAACCTCGGCCCTGGGCAGAGATGTTGGTGGCCTCGGCCACGATCAATCCAGCGGTGGCACGCTGCGCGTAGTAGGTGGCATGCAGTTCGCCGGGTACACCGTCCTCGCCGTAGCGGCTGCGCGTTACCGGCGCCATGACGATACGGTTCGCCAGTTCGATGGAGCCCATTCGGGTGGGCGAGAAAAGATCGGTAAGTGCGCTGCTGTCAGTCATCTGAATCACTCAAAAGTAGACCGGTCGTCTAGTTACCGGATAAAAAAAAGCGCATGCTAACGAAGCAGGCGCTTGGTCATGCTCATGGCGGTGTCGAAAGACTCGGTGGACTTGTTCACCTTCACTAGGAGACTGGCCCCCAGCCAGAGTTGATAGAGCGATTCAGCGAAGTCTCTGCTATTTCCATCCGCATCGACGCTGCCATCGGCGACGCCCATGTCGACACAGGCGGTGATGCGCTGAATGATCTTCGCCGTCCCTCTTTCGAGAACGCCACGCATGTCTTCGGACAGATCGCAGACCTCTGCGCCCAGCTTCACGACCAGGCACTTGCCCTCGGGAAGCTCGGTGCCCTGAGTCTCCGTCCAGTAGTTGAAGTAGGCCAGTAGACGCTCGGCGCCGCTACCCGGCCGCGCCATGAGCGTATCGACACGCCCCAGGTATTCGGAGAAGTACTCTTCCAGCAACGCCTGGCCGAACTCTTCCTTCGACTTGAAGTAGTAGTAGAACGACCCCTTGGGCACGCCAGCGGTACTCAATACCTCTGCCAGGCCCACGGCGGTGTAGCCTTTATTGGTCATCAGCGACTTGGCCACATCGATGATGTGCTGTCGCATGTCTTGAGCTGGTTTTTTCATATGCCGCGCATGATAGACAAAAATAGACCGGTCGTCTACAAGTCGCTACACGCGAAACCCTGGGTGAAGGCATTCGCTGCAGGCACCCTGCTCACAGCCGGAAATGCTGATGAATGGCCTGGGCAAGCAGCTCGATCGCCTCGTTGTCGCGCGCCGTGGATGAGCGCAGGAACACCACTTGGTGCTCAGCGGCCTGGGGCAGCTCCTCGACGATGCGCATGGCGCTGCTCATTTTCGCGCGATCCATCAGGGTAATTGCCAGCCCCGACTCGACGCAGGCCCTGATGGCCTGGCTGGACGGGCTTTCGAGCACCACCCGCCAGGTGTGACCGGCCACTTTCAGCGACTCCAGCATCAGGCTGCGGTACGGGCAGTCGGCGGCGTGAATGGCCAGTGGGATGATGCCTTTTCCGGGCTGCGGATGGGACGCCGCCGCGACCCATACCGGCGTGGTGGCGACCAGCGCCTGGGCTCTGGGCTCGCGCTGCTGCAGCGGCAGGTTGAGCACCGCAGCATGCAGCTTGCCGGCCTGCACCTGGTCACGCAGCGTGTAGCTGGAGGCGGTCTTCACCTCCAGCACCACGTTGGGCCAGGCCGCCGCGAAGACCGGCAGGATGTCGCGGATCACATGGGCGGCGTACTCGTCGGGTATTCCCAGTCGAATGCGCCCGACCAGCCGCGGGCCGTGCAGCTCGGCGAGCACCCGGTCGTGGGTGCTGAGCAGTTCTCTGGTCGAGCGCAACAGCCGTTTGCCCAGCACGGTCAACGCCACCGACTGATTGTCGCGGTCGAACAACCGGCCCCCGGCGACCGCTTCCAGGCGCTGGATATGCACGCTGATCGCCGCCGGACTCTTGTGCAGTTGCTCGGCGGCGGCCTTGAAGCGGCCGCTGCGCGCCACCGTGTGGAAGGTGCGGATCAGTTCGATGTCGAGTATGGCGCTCATAATTCAAAAAATCCGAACGATTGATTCAATACATTTTGATTTATTAGATTACCTCCCTTTCGTAGCCTGGACCTACACCCTTCGTCCGGTCATCTGCCATGTCCTCTGCACCCACCGCTCACCTCTGGCACGTCGCCATTCCGCTGCTGGTACTCGAAGCGGCGCTGGTGGTGATCTGGAGCTCGGGCTTTATCGGCGCCCGCTTCTCCCTCGATCATGCACCCGCCATGCTGGTAGTGTTCTGGCGCAGCCTGCTGTTCGCGCTGCTGCTGGCGCCCTGGGCGTTACCGCGCCTGCGCCACGCCTCGCCTGCCACCCTGCTGCGCCACGCCGGCATCGGTTTGCTGGCGATGGGCGGTTACCTGGCCGGTGTGGTTCAGGGCATCGCCCTGGGCGTGCCTGCCGGGCTCGCCGCCCTACTGGCCGACCTGCTGCCCATGGGGGTCGCCCTGCTCAGCGTGCTGGTGTTCCAGCAACATCTGGGTTGGCGCACCTGGCTCGGCCTGATCATCGGTCTGACGGGCGTGGTGCTGGTCACCTCGGATGCGCTGGCTTGGGGCGATGCGCAGTTGTGGGTCTATGGTTTACCACTGCTGGGCATGCTCTCGCTGGCGATCGCCACTCTGTGGCAGAAACGCACCAAGGCCACATCGTCGCTCGACCTGCTCGGCAACCTGTGGCTGCAGTGCTGCATCTGTTGCGTGCCGTTTGCGCTGCTGGCCGCAATGGACGGCAGCCTGATGCCGCTGCCCTCCACTGGTTTCGCCCTGAGCGTGCTGTGGACGAGCATTTCCACCACCGGCGGCTACGGCTTGTACTGGCTGTGCCTGAAGCGCTCGACGCCAACCCGGGTGGCCAGCGTGCTGTACCTGAGCCCGGCAGTGACCCTGGTGTGGGCCTGGGCGATGTTCGGTGAGCCGCTGTCCTGGCTGATGGGCCTGGGCACGGTGATTTCTGGAGTGGGTATCTGGCTGGTGGTGCGTAGCGAACCGGGACAACGCGATGACGGGCATGCCGCGGCGGACCCGTCATCTGCGTCGCTCAAAGCAGCTTGTCGAGGGTGATCGGCAACTGGCGGATACGCTTGCCGGTGGCGTGATAGACCGCATTGGCCACTGCCGCAGCGACGCCGACGATACCGATTTCACCAACGCCCTTGGAGCCCAGCGGGTTGACGATCGGGTCGTCCTCGTCGACGAAGATCACCTCGATATCACCGATGTCCGCATGCACCGGCAGGTGATAATCGGCCAGGTTGTGGTTCATGCAGCGACCCAGCTCGTGATCGATCATCGCCTCCTCGTGCAGGGCCATGCCGATACCCCAGACCACACCACCGAGAATCTGGCTGCGCGCGGTCTTGGCATTGATCACCCGGCCAGCGGCAATCGCACTGACCACCCGGGTAACCCGCACGGTGCCCAAGGCCTCATCCACCTGCACCTCGACGAACACCGCCGAGTGGGTGGCGCTGGCATAGCGCTCGCGCAGTTTGCCGGGCTGTGCCTGCACCTCAGCTTCGAGGCTGCCGTGGCGAGCCAGCAGCGTGTCGAGATCTACCGACCGCTCGGTATCCTCGCCCTGCTGCACGCGACCGCCGGCGAAACGCAATGCGCTGGCATCGCTGAAGGGCGCCCCGGGCAGTTGCCGGGCAGCATCGCAGAGCTGTTCGGCCAGCGCCAGACAGGCTTCGCGCACCGCACTGCCGACCGAAGATACGGTGAAGGAGCCGCCCTGCAACGGCGCCTTGGGCAGGCTCGAATCGCCAAGTCGGAACTCGACACGGGCGGGATCCATACCGAGGGTGTCGGCGGCGATCTGAGTCATGACCGTGGCAGTGCCAGGGCCGATGTCGCAGGTCGCGCTGGCGACGATCAGACGACCATCGGCGGTCAGCGTGGCGCGGGCACTGGCCGGCATCTGCATGGCTTCCCACACCCCGGTGGCCATGCCGTAGCCGATCAGTTGATTACCCACGCGCATGCTGCGCGGTTGCGGGCTGCGCTTGCTCCAGCCGAAAGCGTCGGCGCCCTGTTGGTAGCAGGCACGCAGCTCCTTGCTGGAGTATGGCTTGCCTTCGTTCTGGTTGGTTTCCGCGTAGTTGGTCAGGCGCAGTTGCACGGGGTCGACGCCAGCCGCCCAGGCCAGTTCGTCCATGGCCGATTCCAGGGCGAACAGCCCTGTCGCGGCGCCAGGCGCGCGCATGTCCAGCGGGGTGTAAACGTCCAGTGGCGCCAAACGATAGGCCAGGCGCAGATGGTCGCAGTGGTAGAGCATGCCCGACCACTCGGCGACGTGTTCGGTGAAGTCTTCGAAGCGCGAGGTCTGGCCGATCACTTCGTGCACCAGCCCCTGCAGCCTGCCGTCGGCGGCTGCGCCCAGTTGCAGCCGCTGCACGGTACGGGGGCGATAGCCGAAGGTGAACATCTGCTGGCGGGTGAGCGTGACACGTACCGATTGCTGCAAGGTCAAGGCCGCCATGGCCGCCAGTGGCAACTGATACTGCGGGCGCAGCCCCGAACCGAACGCGCCGCCAACGAAGGACGACAGAATACGCACCCGCGCAGGGTCGAGCTTGAGCACGCTGGCCAGGTACTGCTGGCTGTTCTGCGGCCCCTGGGTCTTGTCGTGCACCAGCAAGCTACCGTCGGCCTGGTAGATCACCGTCGAGGCATGGGGCTCCATGGGGTGGTGATACTCGTTGGGTAGCTCGTATTCGAGCTCCAGGCGCAGCGGTGCACCCGCGATGATCGCATCGGCGTCGCCACGACGCTCCGGCAGTTCGGCCGGCGCTGCATGGGCACTGTCGAGCACCTGCAGAAGGTCCGTGGCATGAGGCTGCTGCTGGTACTCGATGCGCACCAGCGAAGCGGCATGGCGAGCGAGCTCCAGACTGTCGGCGACCACCAGTGCCACGGGCTGGCCGCTGTAGCGCACGCGCGCGTTGAACAGCGGACGAAAGGGCGAGCCGTCGGCCGCGTCGTCGTCTTCATAACTCTCATCGTCCTGCGCCATTGGCGGACGATTTTCATGGCTGAGCACCCGTTTGACCCCAGGCAGAGCCTCGGCTGCCGAGGCATCGATGCGGGTGATGCGGCCGCGTGCGATCACGCTGCAGATCACGCTGCCGTGCAGCAGATCATCGGCGGGATATTCAGCCGCATAACGGGCCTGGCCACTGACCTTCAGCGGGCCGTCGACACGGTCGAGGGGTTTGCCGAGCGTAGGCGCGTTCATGGGCGGTCTCCTTCTGCGGCGGTGGTCAGGGCGCGAACGATGGCGCGGCGCGCCAGCTCCACCTTGAAGCCGTTGTGGATCAGCGGCTGAGCATCGCGGAGAAGCAACTCGGCGGCCGCCTCGAAGTGCTCGTTGCTGGCGGTCAGGCCGACCAGGCTGTCCTCCACCTCGATGCGCCGCCAGGGTTTGTGCGCAACCCCGCCCAGGGCCAGGCGCGCCTGGCGGATCTGCCCATCGGCATCGAACTTCAGCGCCGCCGCCACCGATACCAGGGCGAAGGCGAACGAGGCCCGATCACGCAACTTGAGGTAGGCGTGATGGGAGGCGAAACCCTCGGCCGGCAACTCGATGGCCAGGATCAGCTCACCCGCCTCCAGCACGGTGTCCTGCTGTGGGGTATCGCCCGGCAGGCGATGGAAGTCGGCGAAGGGCACGCGGCGCTCGCCGCCAGGGCCGATGATCACCACCTGAGCGTCGAGCGCGGCGAGCGCCACGCAGAAGTCCGAGGGGTGCACCGCCACGCAGTGCTCACTGGCACCGAATAGCGCGTGGTAGCGGTTGAGGCCCTCGCGCGCCGGGCAACCACTGCCGGGCTCGCGCTTGTTGCACGGCACCTGGCTGTCGTAGAAGTAATGGCAGCGGGTACGCTGCAGCAGGTTGCCGCCGGCACTGGCCATGTTGCGCAACTGCGGCGAGGCACCGGACAACAGCGCCTGGCTGAGCAGCGGATAGCGACCCTCCACCTCTGGGTGCCAGGCCAGATCGGCATTGCTGACCAGCGCTCCGATGCGCAGGCCACCATCGGCGGTGGCCACCACATCGCGCAGGGGCAAGGCATTGATGTCGATCAGCCGCTTGGGCCGCACCAGGTTTTCCTTCATCAGGTCGACGATGTTGGTGCCACCGGCGATGAACAGGCTGTCCGGCCCGGCCAGGCGCACGGCTTCGTCGATGCCCTGGGGTTTGCTGTAGGCGAAAGGCGTCATGGGCGCACCGCCTTTTCACAGGCCGGCAAGGCTTCTTCGATGGCGGCGACGATGTTGCTGTAGGCACCGCAACGGCAGAGGTTGCCGCTCATCCGCTCGCGAATGTCAGCGGCATCGTCGATGCGCCCTTCAGCCGCCAGCCCGACCGCCGAACAGATCTGTCCGGGCGTGCAGTAGCCGCACTGGAAGGCATCGTGTTTGACGAAAGCGCGCTGCATCGGGTGCAGTTCACCGTTTTGCGCCAGACCTTCGATGGTCGTCAGTTCATGACCGTCGAGCATCACCGCCAGGGTCAGGCAGGCGTTGACCCTGCGGCCGTCGAGCAGCACCGTGCAGGCACCGCACTGACCGTGATCACAGCCCTTCTTGGTGCCGATCAGGTCGAGTTCTTCACGCAGCAGATCGAGGGCCGTGATCCACGGATACACCTCGATGTTGAGGGGGCTGCCGTTCAACGACAGGGAAATCGCACGGCGTTGTGAGCCGTCAGTGATGGTCTCGCTCATGGGGCTACCTCGGTTCGCTCGGATGTCTGGTGCATCCGTTCAGAATCTGAGGTAGGTGCCGGTAAAAACGTTCAGGTTGGATCGAGACCGCAGAGCGGTTCGCTCAAGAACCTGTTCACGATCTTTCTAGGCGACAGTAGAGAGACTGCTACAAGGCGTTAGCGGTCATCGGCGCAGTATCTGTGGGAGCGGGCGGGGACGCCCAGTCCATGCCCGCGATTTTTCGCGCGCATGGCGCGCTCCCACAATGGATCGGCGAACGGCTGCTTTCGCCCCACTTTGCAGCTAAAGCGCTGAAGTCGAGCCGAAAGATCGTGAACAGGTTCTAAGGCGTGAGTTTCTTCAGCGGGTAAATGTCGTAACGGCTGGACTTACCCTCCAGTGCATAACCTGGTTTCGCCCCCTCGATGATCGGCGCCTTGCGTGGGCGTTTGACCACCACGCGGTGGCTGGCGAGTTCGAGGGCCGCTTCCAGCAACGCCGGAGCATCCGGATCGTCTCCAACGAAAGGCCTGAACAGGCGCATCTCCTTCTTCACCAGTGCGCTCTTGTCGCGATGGGGAAACATCGGGTCTAGGTAGATCACCTGAGGCGCTTGCTCTTGCCAGTCGGCCATGATGGAAATGGCGTTGCCCTGCAGCAGACGCATGCGCGCGACGATGGCCGCCACCTCGGCATCGGCGGCAGCCCGCAGCAGGCCGTCCTCGAGCAGCGCGCCGATCAGCGGCTGGCGCTCGATCAGGCTGACGGTGCAACCGAGGCTGGCGAGCACGAAGGCATCGCGTCCGAGACCAGCGGTGGCATCCAGCATCCGGGGCCGGATGCCCGGCTGGATGCCCACGGCCTTGGCGATCATCTGCCCGGCACCACCCCCGAACTGACGCCGGTGCGCGACCGCGCCCTCGACGAAATCCACCCGCACCGGCCCCGGCGCCTGAGGGCCAAGTTCGACCAGTTGCAAGCCGGCTTCGCCCAGCTGCAGCGCGAACTCGGCCTCCCCCTCCACCGGCAACCCGAGGCGCTGCGCCCACTGTTGCGCTGCTTCATGCAGGTGCGGGGCGAGGGCCTCCATGCGGATACGCGCGGCGGGCTGTCTTTCACTCATTGCGGATCGTCCATCGATAACGGTAAAGGGCTCAATGTGGGCCTTGATCGGCCGATAGCCTGTCTATGCGATAGTTTGCCAGAGCCCGCCGCCTGATGTTCGATGTCATCTCCCGTATTCCCGGTGATACCCGGGTCGCGTCTCAGAAAGCCGGTACACCCTCGAGTGCCAGCTCGGCGCTGTACGACCAGATTCTGCGCAGCGTGCTGTTGTCGATGGAAAGCCCTGCCAATAGCACGCTCCCGCTCCCTGCGCTGGCAGCGGCGGATGAGGCCCCGGCACAAGGCATTCGCACCCTCGAAGATGTGATGATGCAGCGCCAGTTCGTCTGTTCGGTGCACGACACCGACAGTGCCCTCACCCTCGATCAACTGGCCCTGCAACCGCAGTCCCTGACAACGCTTGATGAAAGCGAACGGAGCAAGACCAACGCGTTGCTCGCGGAATCACTGAATCCCTGGGAACTGCTGCTCGGCCGTCTGACGCTGCAACAACGCCTGGCCGTCTGAGCGCTCAGCGGCACATCCGAAACATGCCCATATCCAGATGGAAGTGGTCGCGGTGAGCCGCGTTGTAGTCGGGGCCCAGGGTGGTGTTGAAGCTCGCGCAGGCAGCCTTCTGTACCTGACGCAGAAACAGCGATTTGTCATCGCTGCCGGGCCAATCACGCAGCACGCTGATGCGGCTGCCATCGGCCAGGCGAAAGCCGACGATATCCAGGGCATTGGCCGAAGCGTGCTGGCTGCGCCGCTGACTGCCGGCGATGGTGCGGCAGGCGAAGCTGCCGACATGGTCGATCTGGGTGACGCGCTGGCCGAACACCTCCTGCGCCGCCGGCTGCAAACCGTGCCGCTCGAACAGGGCGAATGCCGCCGCCACCGGGCAGGTGGCGATGAAACTGCTGCTCAAGCGTACATCGCTGCCCTGCACGCGCACCGTGTTGGTCAGCGGGCAGTCGGCCGCAGGTGTGCTGTCGGCCAACGCCACATAGCGCAGCGACGAGGTATCCAGCACCGTGCGGCACAGCGCCGGATCGCCCTGCAGGCGTCCAAGCTTGTAGCCGGTCAGCCAGTTCGGCGCATCGCGCAGGTCCAGCGGTGCCCAGGGGTTCCAGCGTGGCGGCACGTCGATCCACTGCCGGTACAGCGCCAGCGGCCCGCCCACCATGACGAGCAACAGCAACGCGATCAGAAAATTGCGCATGCTCAGCCGCGAAACAGATCATTGATTCGGTCGAACGACACCGCTTGCTGGGCACCACGCAGATCGCCGCCGTCGGCAAGCCCCGTGGCGGCTTGCAGAAAGGCGCCATAAGCCACCCGCGCCAGGTTGGAGCCGAGGCTCACGCGCTTGACGCCGAGTTCGGCCAATTCGTCCAGCGACAGGTTCAGGCTTGGCGAGCCGACCAGCACGTTGACCGGTCTTGGCGCGACCGCCTGCACCACCGCGCTGATCTCCTCGCGACTTGTCAGACCCGGCGCATAGAGCACGTCGGCTCCCGCATCGGCGTAGGCCACCAGACGGCGAATGGTGTCGTCCAGATCCGCACGGCCGTGCAGGTAGTTCTCTGCCCGCGCGGTCAGGGTGAAGGCAAAGCCCAGGCTACGAGCAGCGGCGACCGCGGCATGGATGCGCTCCACCGCCAGCTCGAACGCATAGATGGGCGAGTCGGCTCGCCCCGTAGCATCCTCGATGGAGCCACCGACCAGGCCGACCGCTGCCGCCAGACGCAGGGTCTCGGCGCAGTCCTGGGGGCTGTCGCCGTAACCGTTTTCCAGATCCGCGGCCACCGGCAGGGCCGTGGCGGCGACGATATCCCGGGCATTGGCCAGGGCTTCGTCACGGGATACCGCGCCTTCCGCGTCACGCCGGCCCAGAGAAAACGCCAACCCGGCGCTGGTGGTGGCCAGCGCCTGGAAGCCGAGGCTGGCGAGCATCTTCGCCGAGCCGGCATCCCAGGGGTTGGGCAGCACCAGCAGACCATCCTGTCGATGCAACTGACTGAAGCGTTCGCCGAGGCGCTGTTGTGCGGACATGCTGGGACTCCCTGAAATCTGGCCGATGTGCTCGGGTCAGCTCGCAGGGTATCGGAGTTTTCCAGCCGTGGAGAAATTCACTATTTTGCCAGCGGAACGAGAGTGGGCTTTTTCAACCTTGCGGTCGCATGCCCTGAGACAGGCCCAACACCAACCAGAGCAGATTCTGACTGGCCTGCGCCTGGGCCGCCGAGGTGCGTTTGAGATCAGGGTTGGCACAATAGCTGCGCCCATGGCTGCTCACCACGCCATGGCCAGGTTCGTACCAGGAAGCAGCCGCCGCCACCGATACACTGAGCGCCGCCACAAGGAACAAACCTCGCGCTATTTCTAATCTCATGAGTGCAACCTCTTGATGGCGCTACAAACGCCGTCTGCTAACACTAGATCACGATAAGCAGTTGCAACTTTTCTCAAGACGAACGGTATACCGCCATGGCGGTCGCCAGAAACTACAGATAAAAAAACCCCGCGGCAAGCGCGGGGTTTCTCGTTACTGCAGGTGCCGGGTGGCTTACATCATGCCGCCCATGCCACCCATGCCGCCCATGTCAGGCATGGCCGGAGCGCCTTTGTCGTCAGGCACTTCAGCGATCATCGCCTCGGTGGTGATCATCAGGCTGCCGATGGACGCAGCAGCTTGCAGCGCGGAACGGGTGACCTTGGCCGGATCGAGAATGCCCATCTCGATCATGTCGCCGTAGACGCCAGTTGCAGCGTTGTAGCCGTAGTTGCCCGAACCCTGCTTGACCTTGTCGACCACGACGCTCGGCTCGTCGCCGGCGTTGGCAACGATCTGACGCAGCGGCGCTTCGACAGCGCGACGCAGCAGAGCGATACCGACGTTCTGGTCTTCGTTGTCGCCCTTGAGCTCGGAGATCGACTGCAGCGCGCGCACCAGGGCAACGCCACCGCCAGGCACCACGCCTTCTTCGACGGCTGCGCGGGTAGCGTGCAGGGCGTCTTCAACGCGGGCTTTCTTCTCTTTCATTTCGACTTCGGTACCGGCACCGACCTTGATCACGGCGACACCGCCAGCCAGTTTGGCCAGACGCTCTTGCAGCTTCTCTTTGTCGTAGTCGGACGAGGTGTCTTCGACCTGTTTGCGGATCTGCGCAACGCGCGACTCGATGTCGGCTTGCTGGCCAGCGCCGTCGATGACGGTGGTGTTTTCCTTGTTCAGGACAACGCGCTTGGCTTGACCCAGGTGCTCCAGGGTGGCGCTTTCCAGGCTCAGGCCGACTTCTTCGGAGATCACGGTACCGCCAGTCAGGATGGCGATGTCCTGCAGCATGGCCTTGCGGCGATCACCGAAGCCCGGCGCCTTGACGGCAGCGACCTTGACGATGCCGCGCATGTTGTTGACGACCAGGGTAGCCAGCGCTTCGCCTTCGACGTCTTCAGCAACGATCAGCAGCGGACGGCCAGCCTTGGCGACAGCTTCCAGCACCGGCAGCATTTCGCGGATGTTGGAGATCTTCTTGTCGACCAGCAGGATCAGCGGGCTGTCCAGCTCGGCAACCATGGTGTCCGGCTTGTTGATGAAGTAAGGGGACAGGTAGCCACGGTCGAACTGCATGCCTTCGACGACGGACAGTTCGTTTTCCAGGCCAGAGCCTTCTTCAACGGTGATCACGCCTTCTTTACCGACTTTTTCCATGGCTTCGGCAATGATGTCGCCGATGGAGTTGTCGGAGTTGGCCGAAATGGTACCGACCTGAGCGATTGCCTTGGTGTCAGCGCAAGGCTTGGACAGGTTCTTCAGCTCTTTGACGATGGCGATGGTGGCTTTGTCGATACCACGCTTGAGGTCCATCGGGTTCATGCCGGCAGCGACGGCTTTCAGGCCTTCGTTGACGATGGCCTGAGCCAGAACGGTAGCGGTGGTGGTGCCGTCACCGGCAGCGTCGTTGGCCTTGGACGCAACGTCCTTGACCAGCTGAGCGCCCATGTTCTCGAAGCGATCTTTCAGCTCGATTTCTTTGGCGACGGAAACGCCGTCCTTGGTGATGGTCGGAGCGCCGAAGCTCTTTTCCAGAACCACGTTGCGGCCTTTCGGGCCCAGAGTCGCTTTGACGGCATCAGCCAGGACGTTCACACCGGCGAGCATTTTCTTGCGGGCGGAGTCGCCGAACTTAACTTCTTTAGCAGCCATGGAAATTGATCCTCAATTCTTGACGGTTAAACGGAGATTCGCGGGAAATCAGGCTTCGACAACAGCGAGGATTTCGTTCTCGCTCATCACCAGCAGGTCTTCGCCGTCGACTTTGACAGTGTTGCTACCCGAGTAAGGGCCGAAAACCACTTTGTCACCGACCTTGACGGCCAGTGCACGGACTTCACCGCTATCCAGAACGCGGCCAGTGCCAACAGCAACGATTTCGCCCTGATTCGGCTTCTCAGCGGCCGAGCCCGGCAGCACGATACCGCCAGCGGTTTTGGTTTCTTCTTCGCTGCGACGGATCACGACGCGGTCATGCAAAGGACGAAGCTTCATTGTCGATCTCTCCCAATAGTTGTTGACTTCAACCGGTGTTCTCACCGGCAGGATCATGGCGCTGCGCACTACACGTAACGCCGAAATATGTTTCAGCGCAGATACGCTGAAAAACCTTGCGGTGACCGCTACATAAGGTCGAACAAGAGCAATTCAAGGGTGCGGGGTGAATTTTTTTCCCGCCTGGGGAACGAAAATCGTCCGTGCGAAAACGGCGAGCCCCGAACTGGCGTGGCCAGATCGGGGCTCGCTTGCAGCGAAACCGGGCTCGGTCAGTCGCGGCGTTCGTACTCGCCTTCGAGCACGTTCGGACGATGGCCACCGGAGCCCGGCTGGCCATTGCGCGCAGCCAGGTCGTCGGCGAAGGCGCGCTGACGCTCGGCCTGCTCGGCGGCCCGGCGACGCACGCGCTCGACCAGCTTGCGACGGGTGAACGGCAGCAGACACAGCAGGCCGATGACATCGGTGATGAAGCCCGGCAGCAGCAGCAGACCGCCACCAACCGCCATCATCAAGCCCTGCAGAACCTCCTGGTCGGGCATTTCACCACGGGCCAGCCTTTCGCGGGCACGCCAGGCAGTCGTGATGCCGGCAATACGCAGCATCAGGCCACCGAAGATCGACGTCGCGATCACCAGGGCAATGGTCGGCAGCACGCCAATGGCACTGCCCACCGAAATAAGCACTGCCAGTTCCAGAATCGGGAACAGCAGGAACAACAACATGAAAATGCGCATCGCGGTTTCCTTGACGGAAGAACGACTTCCAGTAGGAGGTAAGTATGGGGTGTTGCGCTTAATTCAAGCTGAAGTCTCGAATTGCTCTGGCCACGTGTCGGCCCGCGCCAGGCGCACCAAGGCTTCGCGCACCTCCCCGGCAGTGTTACAGGATATTGGAAAGGCCAGCCAGTAGAGGCTGTGGCCTATACGCAGGTGAAATCCCTCACTGTCGATACCCACCATCCGCGCAGGTTCCGTAGCGGGCAGCCCGCTCAGGGCGACGTAATGCGCGATGGCGTCGGCATGGTCGCTGTTCATGTGTTCGAGCATGCGCAGCTCGGTGTCACCGGCGAAGTGGTTATCCAGCGCCACCTGATCGAGCCAGTGAATCGCGCCGAAACCGCCGATGTAACGCCAGCGTACGGGCTGCAAGCGCCAGAAATCGAAGTCGTGGGCACTGTGATAACCGCGTGATTCGGGAAAGTACCGGTAATAGCGCTCGGCGGCCGCTTCGATATCGGCAGCCTCATGGAGCGTCTTCGCTTCGGCCAGCAGGGTCAGACGCCCCACCGCCTGAACGTCTTCGGCACCGCGCTCCCCGACCAACAGCGAGCACTTCGCGTCCGCCTTGAGGTTATGGGTGTGCTGGGCAATGCGGCTGATCAGGATCAGCGGCCAACCCTGAGCATCCAGGCAGTAGGGCACCACCGAGCCGAAAGGAAAGCCGGGCATCGCTCTGGAGTGAGTGGACAACGCGCCACGGTACTCCCCGAGCAGCAACTCCCGGGCCTGGCGATTGGCTTGCACACTCATATCAAGACTCCCGACGGACGCAGACAAGCGCTTAGGATAATCGCTACAGTGCGGTAACGGCATCCCGCCAAACTGATTCGAAGGGGATTGGCATGCAACTCGAAGACAAGGTCATCATCATCACCGGCGGCGGTCAGGGCCTTGGCCGGGCCATGGCCGAGTACCTCGCCGAGAAACGGGTGCGTCTGGCCCTGGTCGATCTCAACCAGGAGAAACTCGATGACACCGCAGCGGCCTGCCGGGCGCTGGGCGTTCAGGCCCGCACCTATCTGTGCAACGTGGCCAGTGAAGAGCAGGTCACCCAGACCATCGCCCAGATCGCCGAAGACTTCGGCTCGATCAATGGCCTGGTCAACAACGCCGGGATTCTGCGCGACGGCCTGACCATCAAGGTCAAGGACGGCGAAATGAGCAAGATGAGCCTGGCACAGTGGCAGTCGGTGATCGACGTGAACCTGACCGGCGTGTTCCTGTGCACGCGGGAAGTGGCGGCGAAGATGATCGAACTGCAGAACGAAGGCGCGATCATCAATATTTCTTCGGTTTCCCGGGCCGGCAACGTCGGTCAGGCCAACTACTCGGCCGCCAAGGCCGGCGTCGCCGCCGACACCGTGGTCTGGGCCCGCGAGCTGGCCCGTTATGGCATCCGCGTGGCGGGGGTGGCGCCGGGTTTCATCGAAACCGACATGGTCGCCAGCATGAAACCCGAAGCAATGGAGCGCATGACGGCGGTCATTCCGCTCAAGCGCCTGGGCAAGCCTTGGGAAATTGCCCATTCGGTGGCCTACCTGCTGGAAAACGACTACTTCACCGGGCGCATTCTCGAGCTCGATGGTGGCGTTCGCCTGTAATAGCCATGGCCCACGAAAAAGCCCTGCATAATGCAGGGCTTTTTTGCATGCGGCACTTGGGGCGGATTACCAACCTACCCCGAAACCAACGGTGTAGCGGGTCTCGTCCTTGTCGCCTTCCGAACCGCTGACCTGATCCTTCGAGGCCTTCATGTTCAGGGATGCCCAGTCGGTGACCTTGTAACGCAGGCCCACTTCGGCATCCAGGGAGTAGTCGGCGGCGCTGGCCAGCGGCTTGCCCAGCTCACCGGTGCTGAACAGCTCGAAGGTCTTGCCGATCAGGTAACGGTTGTAATCCCAGCGCATGCTGATGGCGTAGAAATTGTCTTTCTCGCCATTGGAGTATTCGTAGTCGGAACGGTTGAGCAGCCCGGCAACGGAGAACGCGCCCAGCTCGTTGTCCCAGAACTGGTAACCCGGACCGGTACCGATGGTGCGCTGACGCTCCAGATCTTCGATCTTGTCGCGCTTGTACTCCAGACGCCCCTGCCAGAACCATTGCTCGTCGAGGAAGCGGTCCAGGGCGTACTCGGTGCCCCAGTTGTCGGTGCTGACCACGTCGTTGCGAAGCTCGCGGTTGTAGTCCAGCGTGGCGTTGTGGCGCCATTTGCCATGCCGCGCCTGGGTCTTCACATCGATGTCGTAGTCATCGGTGTCGCTCTCGGCACGCTTGTAGTCCATGGCCACGTCGACGTTGCCCTTCCACATGAAGTCTTCGACGAAGGGCTTGGGCTTCATGATCTGCTTGATGCTCGCCAGCTCGACGGTCTTCGGCGCATCGCCGTTGGCGAGGGTGACCTTGCCAGCGTCGGAGGCCTGCAGCGACTTGGCCCGCTCGCCAGTGATGTCGTTCTCCTTGACCAGCAACTCCTGTTCGCTGTCGAGTGTCGCGATCTTTTTCCAGTCCAGAGGAATGGAACCACCGTAATCGGTTTCCAGAAGCAGTTTGCCGCCATCGAGAACCTTGATGGTTCCGGTCAGACGGTCACCGTTCTTCATCCAGACGGTATCGGCCATCAGCGGCATCGCCGCCGTACTGAGGCTCAGGCACAACAGAGTTCGAGTAAACATAAGCGGATGCTGGTGCTCCGGTTCGCGATAAATCGGGCATTATCCGCATACCCGTTATATGAGCAAGAAATGACCGACGGAATTCACGCGAGTTCACGATGGGGCGCAGAAAATGCCGCGCCAGGCGGTCATGCCCCCAGGAGCCTGCCATGGCCAAACGACAAGCGGATTACAGCATGCCACTGGCCGACGCGGATCAGCAGGCTCGCCGCGACGCCCTGTACCTGGCACTCGCTCAGGTGCCCACCGGCAAGGTGGTCACTTATGGTCAATTGGCGGACCTCGCCGGGCTGGGTCGCGCCGCCCGTTGGGTGGGCCGTACGCTGAGCCAGCTGCCTGACGGCACCGCCCTGCCCTGGCACCGGGTAGTCGCCGCAGGGGGCCGTCTGAGCCTGACGGACGACACGCCAAGCGGTGTTGAACAACGCGCCCGATTGCGCGTCGAAGGGGTGCTATCCCACAATGGTCGGGTGGATATCCGACGTCATGGCTGGCGCCCTCTGGAGCACGAGGCCTGATACCTCGATGCGACCACGGCATGGCTGGCTTGCACTGACCCGACCCTAGCCCCTAGAGTGCGCCATTTGTTCATGTCTTCTCCCTCCAGGCCGACCCCGTTCAATGCATCGTAAAAGCTGGCGCGACGCGATCGCCGCCTATTCCAGTCCTTCGACACTGGTTCTCCTGCTGCTCGGGTTCGCCGCTGGCCTGCCTTACATGCTGGTGTTCTCGACACTTTCCGTGTGGTTGCGCGAAGCAGGCGTGGCGCGGGAAACCATCGGTTTCGCCAGCCTGATCGGCCTGGCCTATGCATTCAAATGGGTGTGGTCGCCGTTGCTCGACCAATGGCGCCTGCCACTGCTCGGCAAGTTGGGCAGGCGCCGCTCCTGGCTGGTGCTGTCGCAAATTCTGATCGCCATCGGCCTCGCGGGTATGGCGCTGTGCGATCCGCATACGCACCTGACCTGGCTGATCGCCCTGGCGGTGCTGGTGGCCTTCGCCTCGGCGACCCAGGACATCGCCGTCGATGCCTACCGCCTGGAGATCGTCGACGACACCCGCCAGGCCGCTCTGGCTGCCAGCTACATGGCCGGTTACCGGGTCGCGGCGCTGCTGGCCACCGCCGGCGCGCTTTACGTGGCCGAAGGGCTGGGCTCCACCACCCTGCTTTACCAGCACGCTGCCTGGGCCGGGACCTATCTGCTGTTCGCCCTGCTGATGCTGCCGGGCCTGCTCACCAGCCTGTGGATGAAGGAGCCCGACGTTTCCCTGAAGACCCAGCTGGCAGCCGCCAAGTACGGATTCAGCCACCAGATCGCTTCGGTGCTGGTGCTGATCGTCCTGCTGGTCTCGGTACCGGCCATGTTCACCCAGTTGTACAACACCGACTTCCCCAGCCTGATCACCGGTGAAGCCACCCTGCTGGATCTGCTGCTCGAGGACCGTGCCTTCCTGCGCGCCATCCTCTACACCATCCTCACCTGCCTGTGCCTGTCGACCTTCGGCCGCCGCGGCCTGGCTCCCGTGCTGACTCCGGTCAACGACTTCATCCTGCGCTACCGCTGGCAGGCCTTGCTGCTGCTTGGGTTGATCGCCACCTATCGCATGTCCGACACGGTGATGGGCGTAATGGCCAACGTGTTCTACATCGACCAGGGTTTCACCAAGGATCAGATCGCCAGCGTCAGCAAGCTATTCGGCTTGATCATGACCCTGGTCGGTGCCGGTGCCGGCGGCCTGCTGATCGTGCGCTTCGGCATCATGCCGATCCTCTTCATCGGCGGCGTGGCTTCGGCGGCGACCAACCTGCTGTTCCTGATGCTGGCCGGCATGGGCGCGGATCTGCAGATGCTGATCTTCACCATCTCCGCCGACAACTTCAGCTCGGGGCTGGCCACTGCCGCCTTCGTCGCCTACCTGTCGAGCCTCACCAACCTGAAGTTCTCGGCCACCCAGTACGCCCTGCTCAGCTCGATCATGCTGCTGCTGCCACGCCTGATCGGCGGCTACTCGGGCGTGCTGGTGGAAAAGTACGGCTATGCCGACTTCTTCCTGATCACCGCGCTGATGGGCGTTCCGACCCTGATCCTGATCCTGGTCCAGTGGCACCGCCATGGCGGCCGGCCGATGGCGCCGAGCAGCGAACCCGAGAAGCCCGAAGCCTGACTTCGGCCCATGAAAAAGCCGACGACCGTCGGCTTTTTCATGTCTGGCAGAGGGGCTGCTATCAACCCGCCCTGCCCTGCTGCTGCACCTGCACCATGCGTGGTGGCTGCGCCAGTTCGACACCCTCGGCACGCAGGCGATCACGCACGCTTTCATTGAGCATGAAGATCACCGGCCAGTAGTCGCCGGCCGAGGTCCACATGCGCAGCGACAGGTTGATCGAGGTCTCGCCCAGGCTGGACACCACCACGACCGGTGCCGGATCCTGATGCACCCGCGCGTCCTTGGACAGCGCCAGCAACACGTCTCGGGCCTTCGACAGGTCAGCGTCATAATCGAGCTTCACGTCGTACAGCACCTGGCGGGTCGTCTGCCGTGAGTGGTTGGTGATGATGCCGTTGGACAGCGTGCCGTTGGGCACGATCACCACCTTGTTGTCGCCGGTACGCAACACGGTGTGGAAGATCTGGATGTAATCGACGGAACCGGAAACACCCTGAGCCTCGATGAAGTCACCGGCCTTGAACGGGCGGAACAGCATGATCAACACACCGCCGGCGAAGTTCGCCAGGCTGCCCTGCAGCGCCAGGCCGATGGCCAGACCGGCAGCACCGATCACGGCGATGAACGAGGTGGTTTCCACACCGATCATCGAAGCGACGCTGATGATCAACAGCACTTTCAGGATGATGCTGGCCAGGCTGCCGATGAAGCTGCTCAGGGCACGGTCGACCTTGCGGCCGTCCATCAATGCGCTGACCTTGTTGGTGAGTTTGCTGATCAGCCACCAGCCAATCAGCAAGGTGAAGATGGCCAGGGTCAGCTTGCCACTGTACTGCAGCAACACCGGGATCCAGGCCTGCGACATGACGACCAACTGGTCGACGCTCATATCCATCTGGCACTCCTTCTAGGGCGTGAAACGAAAACGCCATGGCAGATCCTCACCAGCCTGAGCTGACGTCTCGGCGCAAGCTGCGTTGCTGCATGAAACGTCAACGGACCCCAACCATGGCGTTCGCGAGAGCGTTACAGAATGTGCGACGTCGTTGCCACGGTCAGGTTCAATAATCCTGACCGAGCAAGACACCCATATTCCGTCAGTCGCGGAAGTTGTTGTACTGCAGAGGCATCTCGAAATTCTTGCCGCGCAGGGAGGCGATGCAGTCCTGCAGGTCATCGCGCTTCTTGCCGGTTACCCGCACCTGCTCGCCCTGAATGGCGGCCTGCACCTTGAGCTTGGCGTCCTTGATGTGCGCGACGATCTTCTTCGCCAGTTCCTTGTCGATGCCTTCGCGGAACTCGACCTCCTGCTTGACCACCTTGCCGGATGCATAGGCATCCTTGGTTTCCATGCACTGACCATCGATCTTGCGCTTGATCAGGCAGGAACGAATGATTTCGAGCATCTGCTCGAGCATGAAATCGGCTTCGGCAGTCAACGTGACCGCCTTGTCCTTGACCTCGAAACTGCATTTGCCGCGCAGATCGAAGCGCCGCTCCAACTCCTTGGCCGCGTTATCCAGGGCGTTGGTGAGTTCGTGTTTATCCAGCTCCGACACCACGTCGAACGAGGGCATGGAATTACTCCTGATAAAAGGCGCGATTGTGGTCGGAATGTCATTCTCGATCTATCGTGAGTGGGGCAAGCCGGTGTCGACTCCTTGCGATTGTTTCGCCTGGAGTCTTGATCCGGCTGGGCGCCAGTTCGCGAGATCGTGAATAAGTTCTCCGCAAATCGCGCGGATGGCTTGACGATAAAATTGGCGCGATCATTATATCCGCTCTGATACAGACCGTTCGGCGTTGTATTGGTTACTCCCCCCCTCGACCCGTTTTCTTGCCTGTGAGTGCCATCCATGCCCAACCCCCATCTCAGCATTCTGGTGGTGGACGATGCCAAGTTTTCCAGTGCCATCATCGGCCGGGCGCTGAGCCAGGCTGGCTATCAGGACGTACGCTTCGCGAGTAGCGCTGCGGAAGCCATCAGCAACCTCGAACAACGCCCAGCCAGCGTGCTGCTGGCCGACTGGCTGATGCCAGAAATGGACGGCCTCGAACTGACCGGACGAGTGCGCCAGCTCGACGAAGCGGCCGAGCACTACACTTACATCATCCTGCTGACCGGCAAGGAGGGCGAGAACGTGCTGAACGAAGCCTTCGACCGCGGCGTCGATGATTTCATCAGCAAGTCGGCGATGAACGAACAACTGCTGCCACGGGTGTTCGCCGCCGAACGCCTGTGCAACACCCTGCAACGCCTGCTGCAGGAAAACGCCCTGCTGCTGCAGAACATCGCCAGCCTGGAAGAACGCAACCTGGTCGATCCCCTCACCGGCCTGGGCAACACCCGTTACCTGAAGCAGAAGATGGCCGACAGCCTACGCCAGGTGGAATCGCGTGGTGGTGCCCTGTGCTACCTGCTGATTGGCTTGCAGGGCGTCGATGAACTCAGTGCCCGACATGGCACGACCTTCCACAACGAGCTGCTGCGCAGCGTGGCCCGCCGCCTGCAACAGCTGGTGCGCCCACTGGATGTGCTGGTGAGCCTGGATGACCGTCACTTCGCCCTCATCACCCTGCTCGAAGACCTTCAGGAATGCTCGCCAAGTAGCTTCAAGCGGCTGCATGAAGGCCTCAACCTCAAGGCCTTCAAGACCAGCGAAGGCTTCATCTCGCTCAAGGCCGGCATTGCCGTGGTCGGGCTGGATGGCAAGGCCATGCCCATGGAACAGCAACAACTGCTCGACCTCGCCGCGCGCCTGCTTCCCGAGGCCCACGCCAGCGGCCGCGTCACCGCGGTCCGTCTGCCACGCACATGAGTTGGCACGTGCTCGGCGCAGGCAGCCTGGGCAGCCTGTGGGCCGCGCGCCTGTCTCGTGCCGGCGTGCCGGTGCAACTGATCCTGCGCGATGAACGGCGCCTGGCGTCCTATCGCCAGACGGGTGCACTGACCCTGGTGGAGGGAGACCACGCCAGCCAGCACGTCATCCCGGCGCGCAGCCTCGCTGACGACACGCCCATCGAGCGCCTGCTCCTGGCATGCAAGGCCTACGATGCAGCGGACGCGATCGAGCGTGTCGCCCATCGCCTCGCCCCGGGCGCCGAAGTGATCCTGCTGCAGAACGGCCTGGGCAGCCAGGACGAAGTGCTCGAAAGGCTCCCCGGCCGGCGTTGTCTGTTCGCCTCCAGTACCGAAGGGGCTTTTCGCGACGGTGACTGGCGCGTGGTGTTCGCCGGCCAGGGGCATACCTGGATCGGAGACCCCGCCGACATCACCGCGCCGAGCTGGTTGATCGACCTGCAGCGCAGTCGCATTGCTCATACCTGGAGCCCGGACATTCTCGCGCGCCTGTGGCGCAAGCTGGCGCTCAACTGCGCGATCAACCCGCTGACCGTCCTGCATGGCTGCCGCAATGGCGAGCTTGCCGGCTACCGTGAGGACGTCGACGGGCTATGTGCCGAGCTGGAGGTTCTGCTGCGCGGTTGCGGTCAGGCCGAAGCGGCTGAACACCTTCAGGCCGACGTCTGGCGGGTGATCGAGGCCACCGCGGCCAATTACTCGTCCATGTACCAGGACGTCGCCGGGGGCCGGCGCACCGAAGTCAGCTATCTGCTCGGCTACGCCTGCACGGCGGGTGACCGCCATGGCCTGTCATTGCCACGGTTGCATGCCCTGCAGCAACGCCTGCTCGCCTATCTGCACAGCCGCGGATTACCGCGCCACTGAGCCCGAACCGGGGCCGTCGACGCTTGCGCGCAACGGTTAACAGGCCCTAACCTGCCCCCTTACCTGCCAATACGACAAAACCCAATGCGCCTGCGCCACCGCCTGAAGAATCTACCCGTTGGCCGTAAACTGCTCGCTGCCCTGCTGGTGCTACTGGCGGCAGTGCTGGTGGTGGCCAACATGACCTTCATCAGCGCCGCCTACTGGATTTCTCAGGAGAGCGTTGCCCCCCAGGCATTGCAAACCCTCAGCCGACTGATCGCCAGCCCCGCCCTGAGTCACGAAGCCCTGAGCTCACGGCAGGCCGCAGGCGATCTGCTGAAACGCCTGGACGGCTACGCGCCGCTGCGTGCCGCGGTGATCTACGACGCCAACGGCGACAGCCTGGCGCAGTTGCAGCGCGGCGAAAAACTGCAGCTGCCATCGCGGGTCGACGACCTCGACCACTGGCGCCTGGGCGAATTTCGCGCCAACCAGCTGGTCCAGCTGCCGCAGGCCGATGCGCCACCCGGCTACCTGCTGCTGGTCGCCTCCAGCGAACTGCCTGGTGCGTTCTACACCGGCACCGTCACCGCCAGCCTGGTGATCCTCGGCTTCAGTCTGGTGCTGTGGCTGCTGGTGGCGCGGCAGATCCGCCGCCTGGTCACCAGCCCGATCAAGCGACTGGAAGAGCTGACCCGCCAGGTCACCCGCGAAGAAAATTATTCGCTGCGGGCGCGGCGCGGCAATCAGGATGAAATCGGCAGCCTGGCCGAAGCCTTCAACACCATGCTGACGCGCATCGAGGCCCGTGAACAGCAGCTCAAGCGCGCCCGTGACGATTCCGAGGAGGCCTACAACCAGGCCCAGGGTCTGGCCGAGGAAACCCGCCTGTCGAACCGCAAGCTGGAACTCGAGGTGCAGGTCCGCAGCAAGATCGAGAAGAAGCTCACCGGCTTCCAGAACTACCTCAACAGCATCATCGACTCCATGCCCTCGGCCTTGATCGCTCTGGACGAACAGCTCTACGTCGCGCAATGGAATCAGGAAGCCAGCGCCCTGTCCGGCACCTCCCTGGACGAGGCGGTGAACCAGCCGGTGTTTCTCGCCTTTCCGCTGCTCAAACCCTATCTGTCCAAGCTCAAGCGCACGGCCGAACAGCACCGGGTGGAGAAGATCGAGCGGGTTACCTGGATCCGCGATGACGAGCCTCACCATTACGCCCTGACCTTCTACCCGCTGATCGGCAGCATCGGCCGCGGCGTGGTGATCCGCATCGACGACATCACCCAGCGCCTCAACCTCGAAGAGGTCATGGTGCAGTCGGAGAAGATGCTCTCCGTCGGCGGTTTGGCCGCCGGCATGGCGCACGAGATCAACAACCCGCTGGGCGCCATCCTGCACAACGTGCAGAACATCCGTCGACGTCTGTCCCCCGAACTGCCGCGCAATCAGGAACAGGCCGAAGTGGCTGGCGTCAGCCTGCCAGCCATCGATCAGTACCTGACGGCGCGGGAGATTCCCATGCTGCTCGACGGCATCCAGCAGGCCGGCACGCGAGCCTCGAAGATCGTCACCCACATGCTCAGCTTCAGCCGCCTCAGCAACCGCCAGTTGGCACCCTGCCAGTTGCCGGCGCTGATCGACCAGGCCGTGGAAATCGCCAGCAACGACTTCGACCTGACCGAAAGCTTCGACTTCAAGAGCCTGATGATTCAGCGCGAGTTCGATCCGGCACTGGGGCCTATCCCCGGCATCGCCAACGAACTGGAACAGGTGCTGCTCAACCTGCTGAAGAACGCCGCCCAGGCCATCCACCTGCGCGACGACGACAGCGTCCCTGGCAAGCTCATCCTGCGCACACGCCTGGCGCCGCCATGGGCCGAAGTGCAGGTGGAGGATAACGGCGTGGGCATCCCGGAGGCGGTGCGCAAGCGCATCTTCGAACCCTTCTTCACCACCAAGGAGGTCGGCCAGGGCACCGGTCTGGGGCTTTCCGTCTCCTACTTCATCGTCACCAACAATCACAAGGGCCAGATGGAAGTGCACTCACGCACCGGCCAGGGCACCTGCTTCACCCTGCGCCTGCCCATCGGTATCAGTAGCTGAACCCTCGCCACGGAGACTCCATGGGCTATCGACTGTCGAAAATCTACACACGCACCGGCGATGCCGGAGAAACCGGGCTGGCCGACGGGCGCCGGGTCGCCAAGGATCACCCACGCATCGAAGCCATCGGCGAAGTGGACACCCTGAACAGCCAACTTGGGCTGCTGCTGGCCGAGCTGATCGAGCAGCAGCCCCGCTACCCGGGTTTCGCCGAGCTGATCGAGGTATTGGCGCCCTGTCAGCATCGCCTGTTCGATCTGGGTGGCGAACTGGCCATGCCGGACTACCAGGCGCTGCAGGCCGTCGAGATCGAACGCCTGGAGACGGCCATCGATCGCTGGAACGAGGAAGTGGGACCACTGACGAACTTCATCCTGCCGGGTGGCTCGCGACTGATCGCCCAGGCTCACCTGTGCCGCAGTGGCGCGCGCGGCGCCGAGCGCCGTTGCGGGCAGCTCAATGCCATCGAACCGCTGCGTGGCGAGCTGCTGGCCTACATCAACCGATTGTCGGACCTGCTGTTCGTGGCGGCACGGCTGATCGCCAGGCGCCAGGGCGTCGACGAAGTGCTCTGGCAGGCGGCCGCTAAAGCCTGAGGACGCTCTCGAAACGCCTCGGCTCACCGCTCAACGGATCGGCAAACGACAAGCCGCGGGCCAATAGCTTGAGCGGCCGGCTGTAATCGTCGGGGTCACCTTCGCTGCTGCTCACCTCGGGATAGAAGGGGTCATTGAGGATCGGCGCCCCCAATGCAGCCATGTGCACCCGCAATTGGTGCTTCTTGCCGGTGACCGGCTCGAGGCCGTACAGCCAGCAGTCAGCGCGTCGTTCGAGTACGTCGATGCGCGTGCGGGTGTTGGCCACGCCCGGCGCTTCGCGCATGCGGAAGAACGGCTCGCCCGCCTCGAAACGGGTCTCGCGCAGTAACGGAAACCGCACCTGCGGCAAAGGCGCCGCCAGCGCTTCATAACGCTTGTCGATGTGGCGCTCGCGAAACAGCGCCTGGTAGCGCCCCCGCGTCTGCGCATTGGTGGAAAACAGCACCAGCCCGGCGGTATGCCGGTCGATACGGTGCAGCGGCACCAGATCGGCATTGCCGGTGCGTTTGACCAGCCGTGCCAGCAAGGTCTGCTCGACATAGGCGCCTGCCGGCATCACTGACAGGAAATGAGGCTTGTCGGCAACCAGCAGATGGTCGTCGGCATGCAGGATCGCCTCCTCGAACGGGATGAGCGGCTCGGCTGGCACCTCACGAAAATAGTGCACACGCAAGCCGACCCGGTAGGGGTGATCGGCAGTGATGGGCGCGCCCTGCGCATCCAGCACCCGGCCCCTCGCCATGCGCTCCAGCCAGATTTCTCGTGAAATCGCCGGGAAGTGCGCGCACAGACAATCGAGCACGGTCGCCCAGGGCCCCGCCGGCAGATGCAGGGTGCTGGGGCGCAAGGAGCCGGACGGGTGATCGGATGCGGACATGCAAAGGCTCCGGGAGCGGTTATCGGGGGGCGATCAGGTACAGGCAGATCGACAGCGTCACCAGCGACCCCAGGGTCGACAGCAGGATGGTACTCGACACCTGGGTGCCTTCACGCCGATAGAACTCGGCAAGCATGAATGGCCCGGTGCCGGTGGGCAGTGCACTGAGCAGCAAGGCGGCATGAGTCCACATGGGTGGCAGGCGGAAAACATGGACGGCGAGCACCCAGGTGATCAGCGGATGAGCGATCAGCTTGATCAGCACCAGGCCGATACCGCGCTGCTGCGCGCCCTCCCGCCGCTGCGCCAGGAACAGTCCCAGCGCGATCAGCGCACAGGGGCCGGTAGCGGCGGCGAGCAACTTGAGAAACTGGTGCAGCGGCCCGGGCAGCGGCTGCGCCGTCGTCGCCCATAGCGCACCGAGCAGCGGCGCCATGACGATGGGGTTCTTCAGCAACGCGATAGAGACCTTGCGTACCGCCAGCAGGACGCTCTTTTCGTTCTGCAAGCCAACTTCGATGCACACCACCGCCAGGGCGAACAGCACGCAGATGACGATCAGGCAGGCAATCAGTGCCGGCTCCATGCCTGCATCGCCGAACACCAGCAGACACAGCGGGATGCCCATGTAACCGGTATTCGCATAGGAGGCGCTCAGCCCCTGCACGCTGGCATCGGCCAGGCTGCCGGTACGGCGCAGGCGCCACAGCAACACCACGGCGAAGATACCCAGAGTGGCGATGCCATAGGCGAGGATGAACCCCGGCTGCCAGATCGCCTCCCAGACGACCGTCGCCATGGCCTCGAAGAGCAGCGCCGGCAGGCACAGCCAGACCACCATGCGGTTTATCTCGGACGCCGCCGTGGCGCCAAGCAGACCCAGCCGCCGACAGGCGAAGCCGGCGAGGATCAGCGCGAAGACCGGCAGGATGACATTGAAGACCGAGGCCATGGGCCGGAGAACTCTCAGCGAAAACGGACAGACGTACTGCCGCCCGAAACAGGCAGCAGATCGTGGTTATTGCTCGGGCCAGAAGGCGCGAATTCCGGCAACGCCCTGCGCGCCGGCCTGCCAGGCTTGCTCGCTGTGCTGCGGGCCGACTCCACCGAGCAAGTAACACGGCTGGTTGAAGCCCTGCAGCAGCTCGGTTGCCTGCTCCCAGCCCAAGGGCTGTGCATCGGGGTGGCTCTGGGTCGCCTGCAACGGCGACAGCGTGACGAAATCGGCGCCGATCTGTGCCGCCAACTGCAACTCCTCGGCGCTGTGGCAGGACGCCGCCAGCCAGCGGTCCGCCGCCAGCGGACGCCCCTTGGCGGCATACTTGCGCAATTGCTCGGCCGTCAGGTGCCAGCCGGCAGCGGGAAAATCGCCAAGCCACTCCAGGGGCCCCTTGAGCATTAATTGCGCCTTGCCGGCGCACAGCCCCTGGATGTCCACGGCAAGATCCCGGTACTGAGCATCGAACATCGCCGGGGCACGCAACTGGATCAGCCGCGCGCCACGGCCGATGGCTGCGCGAATGCCCGCCAGCAACTGCGGCCCATCCAGGCCATCCGGGGTGATCAGGTACTGCTCGGGCAAACGGGCGGCCGCCACGATTGGCCGGTTGGCAGCCGGGAAATCGTAATCGCCCAACTGCCGGGCACTCACCCAGGCCAGTGGCTGACCTTCGGCGCCGTGAGGCTCGCCACTGAAACGGCTGACCTCCCAGACGTCCAGCAGGACGTGCTTGTCGACATAGTCGTGGCGCACCTGGATCAGTGGCCGTGCACTTTCCGGGCGAATGCCCAACTCCTCGTGCAGCTCGCGGGACAAAGCAGCCAGCACGGCCTCGCCCTCCTCGACCTTGCCCCCCGGAAACTCCCAGAGCCCGCCCTGATGCTTGTCGTCGGGACGCCTGGCGATGAGGATGCGACCATCCTCACCACGAATCACCGCTGCCGCTACATGCACGCGCTTCACGTTCACTCCTTCAAGGCTGCCTGCAACCAGCGCTGGAACGCCGGCCACTGAAAAATGGTTTCCACATAGGCCGCGGCATCTTCGGGCAGTTGCACGGCATAACTACGCAGGCGGCTGGCCACCGGCGCGAAATAGGCGTCGGCGATGCTCAGTTCACCGAACAGATAAGGGCCACTCTGGCCAAAACGCTGACGACAGGTTGCCCACAAGGCGATGACCCGCTGGATATCGCCCTGCACGTCATCGGCAATGCTGGCCAGCGGCGTATTGCGCTGCATGTCCATGGGCATATGACTGCGCAACGCGCCGAAACCGCTGTGCATTTCCGCGCAGACGGAACGCGCCATGGCCCGAGCCGCTACATCACGGGGCCACATGGCAGCCTCGGGAAAGCGCTCTGCCAGGTACTCGGCGATGGCCAGAGAGTCCCAGATCACCCCGGCGTCATCGGTCTTGAGCACTGGCACCTTGGCGGTCGGCGAATGGGCCTGCAGGCGCGCGTGAGTATCGGCACGAAACAGCGGCACCAGGGTTTCCTGATAGTCCGCGCCACTGAGTTCGGCCAGCAACCAGCCGCGTAGCGACCAGGACGAGTAGTTCTTGTTGCCTATCAGCAATTGCAGCGGCATGTGCGCTCTCCGGCGGTCAGAAGAAACAGAGCGACAGCTTCGCCGCTACCTGCCGTGAAGGCAAATTCCGCTCGCTCATGGGGCCATGCGCGAGCGGAATGGGGGCCAGCTACCGACTGCAAACCTCGAGAGGCAAGCAGGTGCGGACCATCGATCCGCGCGAAGCCTGGGAATGGCCTACCTCAGGTGCGGTATTCGGCGTTGATCTTCACGTACTCGTGGGACAGATCGGTGGTCCAGATGGTCTCGCTGCAGGTGCCGCGACCCAGCTCGATGCGGATGGTGATTTCCGCTTCGGCCATCACCGCCGAGCCCTGCTCCTCGGTGTAGCTGCTGGCCCGGCAACCCTTGCTGGCGATGCACACATTACCGAGGAACACGTCGATCTTGCTGACGTCGAGCTGCGCCACACCGGCGCGGCCGACGGCCGCGAGGATGCGCCCCCAGTTGGGGTCGGAGGCGAACAACGCGGTCTTGATCAACGGCGAATGGGCCACGGCATAGCCGACATCCAGACACTCCTGATGCGTCGCCCCCCCGTTGACCTGCACGGTGACGAACTTGGTCGCGCCTTCACCGTCACGCACGATGGCCTGGGCCACGTCCATGCACACCTCGAACACCGCCTGCTTGAGGGCCGCGAACAGCGCCCCGCTGGCCTGGGTGATTTCCGGCAGCGCTGCCTGACCGGTGGCGATCAGCATGCAGCAATCGTTGGTGGAGGTATCGCCGTCGATGGTGATGCGGTTGAACGACTTGTTCGCCGCATCGCGCAGCAGATCCTGCAGCACGCCCTGGGCGACCTTGGCGTCCGTGGCGATGTAGCCGAGCATGGTGGCCATGTTCGGCTTGATCATGCCGGCGCCCTTGCTAATGCCGGTGACGGTGACCGTCACGCCTTCATGGCTGAACTGGCGGCTGGCACCCTTGGGCAGGGTATCGGTGGTCATGATGCCGGTAGCGGCATCGGCCCAGTTGTTCACCGAGAGGTTATCCAGAGCGGCCTGCAGCGCACCCTCGATCTTTTCCACCGGCAGCGGCTCACCGATCACCCCGGTGGAGAACGGCAGCACTTCGCTCTCGTCCACACCGGCCAGGGCGGCCAGACTGGCGCAGGTACGCATGGCGTTCTGCAGGCCCGGCTCGCCGGTGCCGGCATTGGCATTGCCCGTATTGGTCAGCAGGTAGCGAACGCTGCCGGACGTGCGTTTCTTGGCCAGGATCACCGGCGCCGCGCAGAACGCGTTGAGGGTGAACACACCTGCCACGCTGCTGCCTTCGGCACAGCGCATCACCACCACATCCTTGCGCCCAGGGCGCTTGATGCCGGCGGAGGCGATGCCCAGTTCGAAACCTGGAACCGGGTGCAGGGTAGACAGCGGGCCAAGACCAACAGCCATGGGGAAGCTCCTCGAATTAGGTGGAATTGCACAGCATGTTCGATGCGAAAACGCCGCGAAGAGGCTAGCCCTCGCGGCGTTGGGATTTTACAGCTCAGGTAAAGAACCTGATCACGACCTTGCGAGCTAGAGACCTGCAAGGCGAAAACAGGCGAGGAAGCGGAGTGTACTTTTGTACATGAGCATTCCGAGCCTGTTTTCAACGCCGCAGGGCCGACGCGCAGCTAGTCGTGTTCAGGTTCTCAGTTGACCTGACCGTGGCAGTGCTTGTACTTCTTGCCGGAGCCGCACGGGCAGAGCTCGTTGCGACCGATCTTCTGCTCGGCACGCACGGGGGCGCTGGCAACCGCGACATCGCCGCCATCCTGCGCTTCGGCTTCAGGCTCTTCGAGCGCGGAAACTTCATCGTGCTGGAACTGCATGCGCTGAGCCAGGGCTTCGGCATCGCGACGCAGACGGGCTTCTTCCTCGGCCGGATCCTCGCGGCGAACCTGCACGTGCGAGAGCACGCGGATGGCATCGCGCTTGATGGAGTCGAGCAGTTCCTGGAACAGGGTGAAGGACTCGCGCTTGTATTCCTGCTTCGGGTTCTTCTGCGCGTAACCGCGCAGGTGAATACCGTGACGCAGGTGATCCATGGTCGACAGGTGGTCTTTCCACAGGTCGTCGAGTACACGCAGCAGAATCTGCTTCTCGAAGGTACGCAGAGCCTCGGCACTGGCCTGGGTCTCTTTCTCGTTGTAAGCCTCGATCAGCTCCTTGAGGATGCGCTCGCGCAGCGTGTCCTCGTACAACTTGTCGTCTTCGTCGAGCCACTGCTGGATCGGCAGGCGCAGGTTGAAGCCAGCGTACAGCGCCTCTTCCAGACCGGCGATATCCCACTGCTCAGGCAGCGACTGCGGCGGCATGTGGGCGTTGATGGTGTTGTCCAACACTTCCTTGCGGAAGTCCTCGATGGTCTCGCCAACGTTGTCGGCGGTCAGCAAGGTGTTGCGCATGTGGTAGATCACCTTGCGCTGTTCGTTGGCCACGTCATCGAACTCGAGCAATTGCTTGCGCATGTCGAAGTTGCGGCCTTCGACCTTGCGCTGCGCCTTCTCGATGGCGTTGGTCACCATGCGGTGCTCGATGGCTTCGCCGGCCTGCATGCCCAGCGCCTTCATGAAGTTCTTCACCCGATCGGAGGCGAAGATGCGCATCAGGCTGTCCTCCAGCGACAGGTAGAAACGGCTGGAGCCGGCATCACCCTGACGACCGGCACGGCCACGCAGCTGGTTGTCGATACGGCGCGATTCGTGACGCTCGGACGCGATCACGTGCAGGCCACCCGACTCGAGTACCTGCTGGTGACGTTTCTGCCAGTCGGCCTTGATCTGGGCGATCTGCTCGGGAGTGGCGTTCTCCAGCGCCGCCACTTCGACTTCCCAATTGCCGCCCAACAGAATGTCGGTACCACGACCGGCCATGTTGGTCGCGATGGTCAGTGCGCCTGGGCGACCGGCCTGGGCGATGATCTCGGCTTCCTTCTCGTGGAACTTGGCGTTGAGCACCTTGTGCTCGATGCCTTCCTGCTCCAGCAAGCGCGACACGTACTCGGACGTCTCGATGGTCGCGGTACCGACCAGGATCGGCCGGCCCTGGGCCTGGCATTCCTTGATGTCGTTGATGATCGCCGCGTACTTCTCTTCCTGGGTCAGGTAGACCAGGTCGTTGAAGTCCTTACGGGAAATCGGCTTGTTGGTCGGAATGACCATCACGTCCAGACCGTAGATCTGGTGGAATTCGAAGGCTTCGGTATCAGCGGTACCGGTCATTCCCGCCAGCTTGTTGTACAGGCGGAAATAGTTCTGGAAGGTGGTCGAGGCGAGCGTCTGGCTCTCGGCCTGGATGTTCACGCCTTCCTTCGCTTCGATGGCCTGGTGCAGGCCTTCGGACAGGCGACGGCCCTGCATGGTACGACCGGTGTGTTCGTCGATCAGGATCACCTGACCGTTCTGCACGATGTACTCGACGTTGCGCTGGAACAGGGTGTGAGCGCGCAGGCCGGCATACACGTGGGTCAGCAGGCCGAGGTTGTGCGCCGAATAGAGGCTCTCGCCCTCGGCCAGCAGACCTGCCTGGGTCAGCATGTCTTCGATGACCTGATGACCTTCCTCGTTGAGTTCGACCTGGCGGCTCTTCTCGTCGACCTTGTAATGGCCTTCCTGAGTGACCACGCCCTCTTCTTCCTCGATGTGCAGCTTGAGACGAGGAATCAGCTTGTTGATCTCGGTGTACATCTTGGAGCTGTCTTCGGCCTGGCCGGAGATGATCAGCGGTGTACGCGCCTCGTCGATGAGGATCGAGTCGACTTCGTCGATCACGGCGAAATTCAGCTCGCGCTGGAATTTCTCTTCCACGCTGAACGCCATGTTGTCGCGCAGGTAATCGAAACCGAATTCGTTGTTGGTGCCGTAGGTGATATCGGACGCATAAGCGGCGCGCTTCTCGTCTGGCGGCATGAACGGGGTGACGATGCCGACCGACAGACCGAGGAATTCATACAGCGGACGCATCCAGTTGGCGTCACGGCGAGCCAGGTAGTCGTTGACCGTGACCACGTGCACGCCCTTGCCTTCCAGGGCGTTGAGGTAGACGGCCAGGGTGCCGACCAGGGTCTTGCCCTCACCGGTACGCATCTCGGCGATCTTGCCTTCATGCAGGGTCATGCCACCGATCAACTGGACGTCGAAGTGGCGCATGCCCATCACGCGCTTGCCAGCCTCGCGGGCGACGGCAAAGGCTTCGGGCAACAGTTGATCCAGGGTTTCGCCTTTGGCCAGGCGGGCCTTGAATTCTTCGGTCTTGGCGCGCAGTTGCTCATCGGAGAGTGCGAGCATCTGCTCCTCGAATGCATTGACGGCCTGAACCGCCTTGAGCAGGCGCTTGACCTCACGCTCGTTCTTGCTTCCAAAGAGTTTTTTCAACAAAGGCGCAAACATATCGACAGGATCTTCCACGCTATGGATGGAGGGCGGCCCCGTGAGTCGCCCATGCAGCCCTCATGGCTGCGTGCGAAGGGGGCATTCTACCCGGAAACGGAATGGATGAAAGCGGCGTTATTGGCACAGGGCCATCGGCTGCTGCACGAAGTTGGCAGCGACCACCCTCATCACTCTTCGTCGCTGACTCGCGCAATGTAACTGTGCGGATTGACCAGTTGCCCGTTACGGCTGACTTCGAAGTGAACGTGATTGCCCGTCGAGCGCCCGGTACTGCCCACCGTTGCGATGGCCTGACCGCGCTGAACCAGGTCACCGACCTGCACACGATTGCTGCGGTTGTGCGCATACAGCGTGACATAGCCATCGGCATGGCTGATTTCCACGGTGTTGCCATAGCCGTTGCGACGCCCGGCGAAAGTCACCACGCCAGCGCCGACCGCGACCACATCGCTGCCCGCCTTGGCAGCGAAATCCACGCCCTTGTGCACACTGGCACGCCCGGTCAGCGGATCGACCCGATGACCGAATGGCGACGACACGTACCCCTGCAGCACCGGATGGCCCGAGAGCATCACCGCCTCATCGATACGCCGATCGGCCAGCAACTGCTCCAGCACCTCGAGCTGCTGCTCGCGGCTGTCCATGCGCATTGCCAGCTCATCCAGAGAACTCATGAACGGTGGCGGCGCGTAGGCAGCGCCCCCAATGGGCTCTTCAGGCCCACCCTGACCGACGCCGAGGGAGAAATCGAACTCGCTGGCGTCCAGCTCCGCCAGCTCGGTAAGCCGCTCGCCAAGAGCATCGAGCCGAGTCAGCCGGGCCTGCAGCTCGGCGACGTGGGCGGCGAATGCATCCAGTTGGCGCTGTGCATCGATACGCACCGCACCCACTTCGTCACGCTGGGCATCGAGAGCCTGAGTGATCTCGACGCTTTCCGGCAGCCCTGTCGGCTTCGGTGCCAGCCAGGCGCCCACTGCGGCACCTCCGCCAACCGCCAACGCGACCAACAACGCCAGGCCGATCGCCAGCCAGCGCAGATCGAGACTGAGCGAACGTGCGGCGCCGTGACGTCGACTGAGCAAAATGATGTGCATGACATCCCCATGTAAAAAAGGTGGAACCAGAGTGGTCAGCAAGGTTCTGCTACCATGACGGCCCCAAGAATTTGCAGGCTTCCCGCCATGAGTTTTCGTCCCTTGCCGGCCAAGGCTCCTGCCGCACTGCTGCGCGAGGCGAAGCCGCTCAAAGCCCTGTTCAATCAGGCCCAGCGGATCGATCACCTGCAGCAGTTGCTGGAAAGCCAGCTACAACCTGCCGCTCGGGAACACTGTCACGTGGCATCCTGGCGAGAAGGCTGTCTGCTTTTAATCGTCACCGATGGCCACTGGGCCACCCGGCTGCGTTATCAACAGCGGCGCCTGCAAAGGCAGTTGCAGGCGCTCGAAACGTTCGCGACCTTAACGAAAATACTCTTCAAGGTGCAACCTCCTACCGCCGAAAGGCGCGAGCCTCCCCGCCCCTTCGAGCTCTCCGACAGCGCCGCTGACAGCATCCAGGAAACCGCCGCCGGGGTCACCGACCCTCGCCTGCGTGAGGCCCTGGAACGTCTGGCGAACCATCGCCGACGCAGCGATTCGTAAACCTCATCAAGCGGTTATCAGAGCACCTGAGTGCCGCCGGAAAACTGTCACGCCATGCACCGAGCCGGTAGCCGTGGCTACTGCATATGTCGGTAGGCATCTGCAAAAACGATAAAAATACCGCAATAAAAAAAGGCCACCCGAAGGTGGCCTTGAAGATAAAACAAGGAGAGTGCCTTACATCGCCGCAGCTGGGCGCATGTAAGAAATCGGTGCGGTATCGGCGTCTTCGAATGTGACCACTTCCCAAGCCTCCGGCTGTGCGATCAAAGCGCGCAGCAGGCGGTTGTTCAGGCCATGGCCGGATTTGTAGCCGCGGAACTCACCGATAAGGCTGTTGCCGAGCAGATAGAGATCACCAATGGCATCGAGAATCTTGTGCCTGACGAATTCGTCCTCGTAACGCAGGCCGTCTTCGTTGAGCACACCGAATTCGTCCACCACGATGGCGTTGTCCACGCTACCGCCACGGGCCAGATTGTGCGAACGCAGGAATTCGATATCACGCATGAAACCGAACGTGCGGGCACGGCTGACCTCTTTGACGAACGACGTGCTGGAGAAATCCACACTCGCCGTCTTGGTACGGTCATGGAACACCGGGTGATCGAAATCGATCTCGAAGCTCACCTTGAAGCCATCGAACGGAACGAAGGTGGCGCGCTTGTCGCCGTCCGTTACGGTCACTTCACTGATGATGCGGATGAACTTCTTGGGCGCGTCCTGCTCTTGCAGACCAGCCGACTGAATCAGGAAAACAAAGGGCCCAGCGCTGCCATCCATGATCGGCACTTCACAGGCAGAGAGCTCGACGTAGGCGTTATCGATACCCAGGCCAGCCATGGCTGACAGCAGGTGCTCTACCGTATCCACCTTGACATCACCATTGACCAGCGTGGTCGACATGGTGGTCTCACCGACGTTCAGGGCGTGACCGGTGACCTCTACTACAGGATCGAGGTCGGTGCGACGGAACACGATGCCGGTGTCAACCGGAGCCGGCTTCAGGGTCAGGTAAACCTTCTCCCCGGAGTGCAGGCCGATACCCGTGGCGCGGATGATGTTCTTCAGGGTGCGTTGTTTGATCATGGGTCTGGCCGCTATAGCGCTAGGTGCGAATTGTTTTCAACAAAGGCTGGCGATGATAGCAGAACCGACCTTTGCTGAACACCAATCACCCTTATACTCCTGATAGATTTCATCAATCTGCCTGACGGCGCAGGAACGCGGGGATGTCCAGATAATCCAGGTCATCCTGCGGGTTCATCTTCGCCGCAGTGGCAGCGCCACCATGGCTCTGACGCTGTACGGTCGGGCGCTCGTAATCTTTGTAATTGACGCTTTGCTCACTGCGAATCGGCGCAGCGACCGGAGCGCTGGACTGAGCGGCAGCCACCTGAACGGTGTTGTCGACGACCTTGACCGGCTTCTCGATGCGCGCGCCCAGACCGGTGGCAACCACGGTCACGTGCAGCTCGTCGCGCATGTCCGGATCGATCACGGTACCAACCTTGACGGTGGCGTGCTCGGAGGCGAATTGTTCAATGATGTTACCCACGTCGGAGTACTCACCCAGGGACAAGTCAGGACCGGCGGTGATGTTCACCAGGATGCCGCGAGCGCCCTGCAGGTTGACGTCTTCGAGCAGCGGGTTGCGAATGGCCGCTTCGGTCGCTTCACGTGCACGGTTCGGACCGCTGGCGCAGCCAGTGCCCATCATCGCCATGCCCATTTCGCTCATCACGGTCTTCACGTCGGCGAAGTCGACGTTGATCATGCCCGGACGCTTGATGATGTCGGAGATACCACGTACGGCACCGGACAGCACGTCATCGGCCTTGGAGAAGGCGGACAGCAGGCTGGCGTCCTTGCCGAGGATGGTCAGCAGTTTTTCGTTGGGGATGGTGATCAGCGAGTCGACGCTTTCCTGCAGCGCGCGGATGCCTTCATCGGCGATCTGCATACGCTTGCGGCCTTCGAACGGGAACGGACGCGTCACTACCGCGACGGTCAGGATGCCCATTTCCTTGGCCACTTCGGCGATCACTGGCGCAGCACCGGTACCGGTACCACCGCCCATGCCCGTGGTGATGAATACCATGTCGCAGCCCTGCAGCACTTCGGCGATACGCTCACGGTCTTCCAGAGCGGCCTGACGACCCACTTCCGGATTGGCACCAGCGCCCAGGCCCTTGGTCACGCCAGTGCCCAGTTGCAGGATGGTGCGTGCACCGATGTTCTTCAGTGCCTGAGCATCGGTGTTGGCGCAGATGAATTCGACGCCTTCGATGTTGCTCTTGGCCATGTGATTGACGGCGTTGCCGCCACCACCACCGACACCGATAACCTTGATGACCGCGCTTTGCGGAAGGTTGTCTACGAGTTCAAACATGGTCTCTCTCCTGTATTTTCTAGTTTTTACGCCTACTGCCTGATGACGCCGCACACGCCCGTGCACGCGCCGCCCAACATTAGAAGTTGCCCTGAATCCAGCGTTTGAGCCGTTCCAGTACCGGGGTTTTAGTTTCATCGCCGTAGCTACCGTTGCCGGGCATCGGGATGTCGTCGGACTGCTTGCGCAGGCCGTACATCAACAGGCCAACGCCCGTCGAATAAATAGGATTGCGCACCACGTCGCTGAGCCCCTTGACGCTGTGGGGCACACCGAGGCGTACCGGCATGTGGAAGATTTCCTCGGCCAGCTCGACCGCCCCTTCCATCTTCGCGGTACCACCGGTGAGCACGATGCCTGCCGGGATCAGATCTTCGTAACCGCTGCGACGCAGTTCGGCCTGAATCAGGGTGAACAGCTCGTCGTAACGCGGCTCGACCACTTCAGCCAGCGACTGGCGCGACAGGTCGCGCGGCGGGCGATCGCCTACGCTCGGCACCTTGATGGTCTCGCCAGCGCCAGCCAACTTGGCCAGGGCGCAGGCATAACGGATCTTGATCTCTTCGGCGTACTGAGTCGGGGTACGCAGGGCCATGGCGATATCGTTGGTGACCTGATCGCCAGCGATCGGGATCACCGCGGTATGCCGAATCGCGCCTTCGGTGAAGATGCAGATATCAGTGGTGCCACCGCCGATGTCGACCAGGCAAACGCCCAGTTCCTTCTCGTCGTCGGTCAGCACCGCATAAGCGGATGCGAGCTGTTCGAGGATGATGTCATCGACTTCCAGGCCGCACCGGCGCACGCACTTCTCGATGTTCTGCGCCGCGTTCACCGCACAGGTCACCACGTGTACCTTGGCTTCCAGGCGCACACCGGACATGCCCAGCGGCTCACGAACGCCTTCCTGGTTATCGATCACGTAATCCTGCGGCAGGGTGTGCAGAACACGCTGGTCAGCGGGAATGGCAACGGCCTGAGCGGCGTCGAGCACGCGCTCCAGGTCGGCATTGCTGACCTCCCGGTCGCGGATGGCGACGATGCCGTGGCTGTTGAGGCTGCGAATGTGATTGCCGGCGACGCCGACGAAGGCCGAATGGATGCGGCAACCCGCCATTAGCTGGGCTTCTTCGACCGCGCGCTGGATCGAGGCCACCGTGGACTCGATATTGACCACCACGCCCTTCTTCAGGCCGCGCGATGGGTGAGTACCGATGCCGACGATTTCCAGCTGACCATCAGCGGTCACCTCACCCACCAGCGCCACCACTTTGGAGGTGCCGATGTCGAGGCCGACGATCATCTTGCCGCTCTGCACGTTTGCCATGACTCTTGCCTTCTCTCCTGATTCACTGCACCGCAGCGGTTTCGGCCGCTACGGGTGCCGGCGGCTCGTGCCACGCAACGGCGAGGCCGTTGGCGTAGCGCAGATCGATCCGCGCGATGTTGTCTTTCTGATCCTTCAGCGCCTTGCTATAGATGGCGCCGAAACGACGTATTTTTTCCACCAGATGGTCGCGTCCCAGCAGCACTTCGATCCCCTGCCCGGTGGACAGGAACCAGCTGCCGCGCTCACGCAACTCCAGGCGTGCCACGGTGAATCCCATTGGTCGCAGCATCTGGCTCAACACCTGATACTGCTGCATGACTTGTTGCTGGGCCCGTTTCGGGCCGTACAGCTGTGGCAGATTCTCGTAATGCGCCAGTTCTTTCGGCGCGAATGCCTGCCCCTGGTTGTTGAGCAGCGCTTCGTCACCCCAACGGGCGATCGGCAGTTGCTCTTCCAGACGCACCATCACCTGATCGGGCCATACGCGACGTACTTCGGCGTGGGCGATCCACGGCATCTGCTCCAGTTCGTGACGCATACCGACAAGGTCGACACTGAAGAAGCTCGCGCTGACAAAAGGTTCAATGCGTTGTTGCACCGATTGCTGGCTGATGTAGCTCAGATCGCCTTCCACGCTGATCTTGGCGATCGGCCGATCCGCGTAAGGCAGCAGGCGAAGTGACAACTCATAAGCGCCGAAACCCAGCACCAGCAATAGCACCGGCCAGGTGATGCGCTTGAACAGACTGAAATTGGGTCGCGGCAAACGCAGGCTGATCGGCTCCTTCGCCACCAGACGGCTGGCGCCGCGCGGCACGGCCTTGCCGCGCATGGGCGCTCGGGCGGTACCTGGCTGATGACGCAAGACGGCGCTCATGATTACCCCCGGGCCTCGACACTGTCGGCAAGGATCGCCAACACCAGTTGCTGGAAGTCCAGACCGGCAGCCTGCGCGGCCATCGGCACCAGACTGTGGTCGGTCATGCCTGGTACGGTATTGACCTCGAGCAGCCAGAAGCGCCCTTCGGCGTCCTGCATCACGTCGGCGCGAGCCCACCCCTGAGTGCCCACGGCCTCACAGGCCCTGGCGGTCAGCGCCTTGAGTTCGGCCTCCTTGTCGGCATCCAGACCGCAGGGAACCCGGTACTGGGTGTCATTGGCCAGGTACTTGGCATCGTAGTCGTAGAAGCTGTGCGACGTGCCCAGCGCGATGGGCGGCAACACTTCGCCGCGCAACATGGCGATGGTGAATTCGGGGCCGTGGATCCACTGCTCGACCAGCACCTGGCTGTCGTAGACGGCAGCGTCCTGCCAGGCAGCGATCAGCGCCTCGACATCGGCGACCTTGGCCATGCCGATGCTGGAACCCTCGTGGGCCGGTTTGACGATCAGCGGGAAACCCAGCTCGGCAGCCGCGCGGCGGCAATCCTCGGCACTGGCCAGTACCGCATGACGCGGCGTGGAAAGACCGAGGCTCTGCCATACCTGCTTGGTGCGCAGCTTGTCCATGGCCAGGGCAGAGGCCAGGATGCCACTGCCGGTGTAGGGAATACCGGCGCATTCGAGCAGGCCCTGCATGCTGCCGTCTTCACCACCACGGCCGTGCAGCACGATGAAGGCACGGTCGATCTTCTCGTTGAGCAGGCGCTCGAGGACGTCATCCCCCACGTCGATGCCGAAGGCATCCACGCCCGCACTCTGCAGCGCGGACAACACGGCATTGCCGGACTTCAGCGAGACTTCGCGCTCAGCGCTCTTGCCGCCGAACAGCACGGCCACTCGGCCGAACGCCGCGACCGGCAGTTGAGATTTCAGAGTATCGGCACTCATTTCCCTTGACCTTGCACGCTGAACAGCGGGCTTTGCAGCAGTTGTGGGGCAACCCCGCCAATGTCGCCGGCACCCTGGCAAAGCAGGATGTCGCCGGCACGCAGCAGCGGCTTGATCAGCGGCGCCAGCTCGGCGCCACGTTCGACATAAATGGGATCCAGCTGACCGCGTTGGCGGATGCTGTGACACAGCTGACGGCTGTCGGCACCCGGAATCGGCTCTTCGCCAGCCGGATAGACTTCCATCAACAGCAGCACGTTGGCATCGGCCAGCACTTGAACGAAATCGTCGTACAGGTCACGGGTACGGCTGAAACGGTGCGGCTGGTAGACCATCACCAGACGGCGCTCTGGCCAACCGCCGCGTACGGCCTTGATCACTGCCGCGACTTCGCGCGGGTGATGGCCATAATCGTCGACCAGCATCACTTGACCGCCTTCGACCGGCAGCTCGCCATAGACCTGGAAGCGGCGACCGACACCCTGGAACTGCGACAGCCCCTGCACGATGGCTTCGTCACTGATGCCTTCATCAGTGGCGATACAGATGGTCGCCAAAGCGTTGAGCACGTTGTGATTGCCGGGCATGTTCACCGACACGTCGAGCGGCTCGCAGTCCGGACGCAGCACCGTGAAGAAGGTCTGCATGCCCTGCTGACGCACGTTGATGGCACGCACGTCGGCGTCTTCGCTGAAACCGTAGGTCACGGTCGGGCGGCCCACCTGGGAGAGAATCTCGCGAACCACCGGATCATCCACGCAGACCACGGCCAGGCCGTAGAACGGCAGGTTGTGGAGGAACTCGATGAAGGTCTTCTTCAGTTTGTTGAAGTCGCCCTCATAGGTGCTCATGTGGTCCATGTCGATGTTGGTGACCACCGAGACCATGGGCTGCAGATGCAGGAAGCTGGCATCGCTCTCGTCGGCTTCGGCGATCAGGTAGCGGCTGGTGCCGAGCTGCGCATTGGTGCCGGCGGCGTTCAGACGACCACCGATCACGAAGGTTGGGTCCAGGCCACCGGCAGCGAACACCGAAGCCAGCAGGCTGGTGGTGGTGGTCTTGCCATGGGTACCGGCCACGGCGATACCGTGACGGTAGCGCATCAGCTCGGCGAGCATTTCGGCACGCGGCACCACCGGAATGCGCCGCTCGAGAGCGGTAGCGACTTCCGGGTTGGAGGTGTTGATGGCACTGGAAACCACCAGCACGTCGGCATTCTCGGCGTTCTCGGCACGGTGACCGATGAAGATGTGGGCACCGAAGTTTTCCAGGCGCTCGGTGACCGACGAGGTTTTCAGGTCGGAGCCGGAAACTTCGTAACCGAGGTTGAGCAGTACTTCAGCGATGCCGCACATACCAGCGCCGCCGATGCCGACGAAATGAATACGGCGGATACGGCGCATGCGCCGCACTTCTGCCTTGACCGCTGCGGGAGACTTAGCCACGGGCCACCTCCAGGCAAACATCGACAACGCTACGGGTGGCATCGGGCTTGGCCAGGCGACGTGCCGTGCTGGCCATTTCTTTGAGTCGTTCGGGGTGCATCAAGACCTCGGTCAGCTGCGCTGCCAGATCGGCAGCGTCAGTGGAGCGTTGGGGCAGAAGGACGGCGGCACCATCCTTCGCGAGATAGCTGGCATTGCGCGTCTGGTGATCGTCGATCGCGTGGGGCAACGGCACCAGGAAAGCCGGCAGACCGGCAGCAGCCAGTTCACTGACGGTCAGCGCGCCGGAGCGGCAAACCACCAGATCGGCCCATGCATAGGCGCGGGCCATGTCGCTGATGAACGGCGCGACTTGCGCTTCGACGCCCACAGCGGTGTAACGTTCGCCAGTCACCGTGGCGTGCTGCTTGCCCGCCTGATGGAACACTTCCGGCCGCAGTTCGGCAGATACCCGCGCCAGCGCCTCCGGCAGCAATTTGTTGAGTGGCTCGGCGCCCAGGCTGCCGCCCAGAATCAGCAGACGCGGGCGACGACCGGTCAGGGAATCGCGGGGCGTTTCCAGGAACAGCTCCTCGCGCACCGGGTTGCCGGTGGTACGACGCTTGTCCGATGCCGCGAAGGTGTCGGGGAAAGCCTCGCAGACCCGGCTGGCGAATGCCACCAGGCTGCGATTGGCGGTACCAGCCACTGCATTCTGCTCGTGAATGATCAGTGGCACGCCAGCCAGCCGCGCAGCCAGGCCGCCAGGGCCGGTCACGTAACCGCCCATGCCGAGCACACAGACCGGCTGCAGCTCACGCACCACCTTGCGAGCCTGGAACAGCGCCTTGAGCAGCTGCAGCGGTGCCTTGAACAGCGACAGCTTGCCCTTGCCGCGCAGACCGCTGACGTTGATCAGGTGCAGCGGCAGACCGGCAGCCGGCACCAGCTCGTTCTCGATACCACGCGGCGTGCCCAGCCAGTGCACGCGGTAACCGCGCGCCTGGAATTCGCGTGCGCAGGCCAGGGCCGGGAACACATGCCCCCCGGTGCCGCCCGCCATGATCAGCACGTTACCGGCCATGAGCAGCCTCCTTGCCGATAGCGGGCTCGGGGAAATCCGATTCGTCGAATTCGACGTCTTCGTTACCCAGCTGATTGCGCGTTTCCCACTCGATGCGCAGCAGCAGCGCCAGGCTGACGCAGCAGATCACCAGAGAGCTGCCGCCGTAGCTGAGGAATGGCAGGGTCAGGCCCTTGGTGGGCAACAGGCCGATGTTCACACCGATGTTGATCAGGAACTGACCAATCCACAGGAAAGCCAGACCGAAGGCCACATAGGCGGAGAAGAACTGCTTGGCGCGCTCCGCCCACAGACCGATGTACAAGGCCCGTACGCTGACGAACACGAACAGGCCGACGGTCGCCAGCGCACCGACCAGGCCAAGCTCCTCGGCCAGTACGGAGAACACGAAGTCGGTGTGCGCTTCCGGCAGGTAGAACTGTTTCTGGATGCTGTTGCCCAGCCCCACGCCCAGCCATTCGCCTCGACCGAAGGCGATCAGTGCCTGGGTCAGCTGGTAGCCGGAACCATATTGGTCGGCCCAGGGGTCGGTGAAGGTGATCAGACGCTGCAGGCGATATTCCTGGGTCTGCACCAGCACGAACACCGCGCCCACTGCCAGAGCCACCATCAGGCCGAAGCGCAACAGGCCGACGCCACCGAGGAACAGCATGGCCATTGCCGAGCCCATCATGACCACGGTGGCACCGAAGTCCGGCTCCAGCAGCAGCAGGAAGGCCATCGGCAGCAATACCACGAACGGTTTGAAGAAACCGGCCCAGCTCTCGCGCACCTCTTCCTGGCGACGTACCAGATAACCGGCGAGATAGAGCACCACGAAGACCTTGGCGATCTCCGAGGGCTGAATGTTGAAGGCACCGAAGCCGATCCAGCGTCGTGCGCCGTTGACTTCGCGGCCGATGCCGGGAACCAGCACCATCACCAGCAGGGCGATGGCGATCAGCAGCAACAACCAGCTGTGCCGCTGCCAGGTGGCCAACGGCACCATCAGCACCACGCCAGCAGCACCGAGGCCGATCACCAGATACACCAGGTGGCGGATCATGTAGTACAGCGGGCTACCCGTGTTGACCGCTGCCACTTCGGTAGAAGCCGAGGAGATCATCACCAGCCCCAGGCCGAGCAACGCCAGGCAGCCGGCGAGCATGGGGAAGTCCATGTCCAGGCCACGGCGGCTGAACAGCGGGGACGGATAAGGGCGCAGGAAGGACAGCATCAGACGAGCGCCTCCACGGCCTGGGCGAACAGGCGCCCGCGTTCTTCGAAGTTCTTGAACATGTCGAGGCTCGCGCAGGCTGGCGACAGCAGTACCGCGTCACCACTCTGGGCGATGGCCGCAGCCTGCTCGACCGCCGCCTGCAAGGTATCGACACGAACGATGTCCACCGCCCCCTCGAGCACCGCTGCCAAACGCTCGGCATCACGGCCGAGCAGCACCACGGCGCGGCAATGGGCCGCTACCGGCTTGCGCAGGCTGGAGAAGTCGGCGCCCTTGCCGTCGCCACCGGCGATCAGCACCAGCTTGCCGGCGATGTCATCGCCCAGACCTTCGATGGCCGCCAGAGCGGCACCCACGTTGGTGGCCTTGGAGTCGTCGTAATAGCTCACGCCCGCGCGCTCACCGACCCACTGGCAGCGGTGCGGCAGGCCGGTGAAGCCCTTGAGGGTATCGAGCATGACCGCCATCGGAAGGCCCACGGCGTGGCCGAGCGCCAGCGCCGCCAGGGCATTGGACTGGTTGTGGGCACCACGCACTTTCAGCTCGCGCACTGGCAGCAAGGCCTCGAACTGATAGGCCAGCGCCTTCTCGCCGTTTTCCTCGAGCAGGCCGAAACGCTTGAAGTCCGGCTTGCCGAGACCGAAGCTCCAGCACGGCACCTGATCGGCGATCATCGGCCGTGACAGCGGGTCGTCACGGTTCACCACCACCTGGCGCGCGCCGCGGAACACGCGGTGCTTGGCCAGGTGATAGGCAGGCAGATCGGCGTAGCGATCCATGTGATCTTCGCTGACGTTCAGGCAGGTAGCCACTTCAGCGTTGAGCAATTCTGTGGTTTCCAGCTGGAAGCTGGACAGCTCGATGACATACAGCTCGACGTCGTCGTCGAGCAGGTCCAGCGCTGGCGTGCCGAGGTTGCCGCCCACGGCGACCTTGCGGCCGGCCGCTGCCGCCATCTCGCCGACCAGGGTGGTCACGGTACTCTTCGCGTTGGAGCCGGTGATGGCGATGATCGGCGCCTTGGCGGCGCGGGCGAACAGGTCGATGTCTCCGGACAACTTGGCGCCACGCTTGGCCGCCTCCTGCAACGCCGGTGTGGCCACGGCCAGACCGGGGCTGATCAGCAGTTCGCTGGCACGACCGAGGAACTCCGCGTCCAGCTCGCCACAACGCACCTCGACCTGCGGGAACTGCTCACGCAAGGTGCTCAGCTCCGGCGGATTGGCACGGGTATCGACCACGGCAAAGCGCACGCCCTGGCGCGCAAGGTAGCGCACCAGGGACATGCCGCTCTTGCCGAGGCCGACAACGATGCGGAATTGGTCGGAAGCGATCAGGCTCATGCTGTCCTCAACGCAGTTTCAAAGTAGCGAGGCCGATCAACACCAGAATGACGGTGATGATCCAGAAACGAACGATGACCCGTGGTTCGGGCCAACCCTTCAACTCGAAATGGTGGTGAATCGGTGCCATGCGGAACACGCGCTTGCCGGTCAGCTTGAAGCTGGCGACCTGGATGATCACCGACAGGGTTTCCATGACGAATACGCCGCCCATGATGAACAGCACGATTTCCTGACGCACGATCACGGCGATTGTGCCCAGTGCAGCGCCCAGCGCCAGCGCACCCACGTCGCCCATGAACACCTGCGCTGGGTAGGTGTTGAACCACAGGAAGCCCAGGCCGGCGCCAATCAGCGCACCGCAGAACACGATCAGCTCACCCGCCCCCGGCACATAGGGAATCAGCAGGTACTCGGAGAAATTCACGTTGCCCGACAGATAGCAGAAGATGCCCAGGGCGCCACCGACCATGACGGTTGGCAGAATGGCCAGGCCATCGAGGCCATCGGTCAGGTTAACCGCGTTGCTGGAGCCGACGATGACGAAGTAGGTCAGGATCACGAAACCGATGCCCAGCGGGATGCTGACATCCTTGAGCAACGGCACGATCAGGGTGGTCTCGATCGGCGTCTGCGCAGTCATATAAAGGAAGGTCGCCGCGCCCAGGCCGAACACCGACTGCCAGAAGTACTTCCAGCGGCTAGGCAGACCCCGGGAATTCTTTTCGATCACCTTGCGGTAGTCGTCGACCCAACCGATGGCACCGAACAGCAGGGTAACGATCAGCACCACCCACACGTAACGGTTGCTCAGGTCAGCCCACAACAGGGTGCTGACGGCGATCGCCGAGAGGATCAGCGCACCGCCCATGGTCGGCGTGCCTTTCTTCGACAGGTGCGACTGCGGGCCGTCGTTGCGCACGGCCTGACCGATCTGCCGAATCTGCAGGGTACGGATCATCCAGGGGCCTAGGAACAGCGACAGTGTCAGCGCCGTGAGCACGCCGAGAATCCCGCGCAGCGTCAGGTACTGAAAGACCGCGAAGCCCTTGTGGAACTGTTGCAGATACTCTGCCAGCAGCAGCAGCATTTAGTGACTCTCCCCGCTATCGCCACACAGCGCGACCACGACGTTTTCCATCGCGGCGCTGCGTGAACCTTTAATTAGAATGGTGCTGTCGCCGGGTTCGGCGCGGACCGCAGCGATCAACGCGGCCTGGTCGGCGAAATGCCGAGCTTGGCTACCGAAAGCCTGAACGGCGTGTTTCATCTGCGGCCCGACCGCGTACAGAACGTCCGCCTTGCCGATCGCGTATTCGCCAACTTCGCGGTGGCCCTGCTCCGACCAGGCACCCAACTCGCCGATATCCCCCAGCACCAGCACCTTGCGGCCGGAAAAGCCGGCGAGGATGTCGATGGCGGCGCAGATCGAGGCGGGGTTGGCGTTGTAGGTATCGTCGATCACCCGGGCACCGTTCTGCGCCAGTTGCGCCACGGCCCGGCCCTTGACCGGCAACAGGCTCTCGAGACCGTTCTTGATGGCCATCAGCGGCACCGACAGGGCATGGGCGGCCGCTGCAGCAGCCAGCGCATTGGCGACGTTGTGCTCACCCAGCAGGTTCAGTTGCACGCGGGCCTGGCCGTCGTGGCAATACAGGCTGAAGGACGGGCAACCGCGCGGATCGCGACTCAGCTCGCTGGCATGGAAATCGGCGTTGACGTCGCGCAGGGCGAAGCTCAGCACGCGATGACCGGCAGCGCGCTTGACCCAGCGCTCGAAGGCCACGTCATCGCGATTGAGCACGGCCACACCACCTTCGGCCAGCCCTTCGAGGATCTCGCCCTTGGCCAGCACGATGTTCTCCGGCCCGCCGAACTCGCCCACGTGAGCGCTGCCGGCATTGGTGATGATCGCTACCTGGGGCTGAGTCAGGCCGACGGTGTAGGCGATCTCGCCGATACCGGAAGCGCCGAGTTCGATCACGGCACCCTTGTGCTCGGGCGCCAGCTCCAGCAGCGTCAATGGCACGCCGAGTTGGTTGTTCAGGTTGCCACGGGTGGCCAGCACGGTGCCGCCCAGATCCATGAAGGCAGCGCGCAGGATGCTGGCGAGCATTTCCTTGACCGTGGTCTTGCCACTGGAGCCGGTCACGGCCGCCAACGGGCCACCGTATGCCTGGCGATTCAAGGCAGCCAGCTGACCGAGGGCCAGGGCCGTATCGCCGACTACCAACTGTGGCAAACCGGCATCCGGCACTTCCCGCTCGACCAGCGCCGCCACGGCGCCCTTGGCAGCGACCTGCGCCAGGTAGTCATGACCGTCGAAACGCGGGCCGCTCAGGGCGATGAACAATTGGCCGGGCACGATACTGCGGCTATCGGTGCTGACGGCATCGAAAGCGCGATCTTCGCCAACCAGGCGACCGTTCAATGGCCCGGCCACTTCACTCAAACGCAGCGCCTTAAGCATGTGCCGCCTCCCATGCCGCGAGTGCGCGAGCAGCTTCCTGCAAATCGGAGAACGGCTGACGCACGCCGTCGATTTCCTGGTAGTCCTCGTGGCCCTTGCCAGCCAGCACCACCACGTCGCCCACCGCGGCTTCGCCGATCAGCTCAGCGATGGCACGGCCACGGCCATGGACGAAACGCACCTGATCCGCGCTGCGCAGACCGGCACGGATATCCTCGAAAATCTGCTCGGGCGCCTCGCTGCGCGGATTGTCGTCGGTGACCAGCGTGGCATCGGCCAGGCGCTCGACGACTTCGGCCATCAGCGGACGCTTGCCACGATCACGATCCCCGCCACAGCCGAACAGGCACAGCAGACGACCGGTGACATGCGGGCGCAGCGCACTCAGTACTTTTTCCAGAGCGTCCGGGGTGTGGGCGTAATCGACCACCACCAGCGGTGCCTGCTGGCCACCCAGGCGCTGCATGCGCCCGACCGGCCCTTGCAGACGTGGCAGGGCCTTGAGAATCTCGTCCAGCGGGTAGTCCATGGCCACCAGCGCACCGACCACCGCCAGCAGGTTGCTGAGGTTGAAGCGCCCCAACAGCGAGCTGCGCAGGCTGCCTTCGCCCCGTGGCGTGACCAATGTGGCGCGCACGCCCTGATCATCGAAATGAATGTCACGGCAGAACAGGTAGGCGCTTTCGTTTTCCAGGCTGTAACCGATCAGTCGCGACTCGCGCTCGTCCTCGGCCAGTTTGCGGCCTGTGGCGTCGTCCAGATTGATCACCCGGGCGCGCAGGCTCGGCCATGCGAACAGGGCCGACTTGGCCGCCTGATAGGCTTCCATCGAGCCGTGATAGTCCAGGTGATCGCGCGACAGGTTGGTGAACACTGCCACGTCGAAGTCCAGCGCGGCGACACGGCCCTGATGCAGACCGTGGGACGATACTTCCATGGCGATCGCCCGGGCACCGTTCTTCTTCAGCCCGGCCAGGGTCGCCTGCACGCCGATAGGATCGGGCGTGGTGTGCAGCCCCTGAGCCAGAGCGCCATAAAACCCGTTGCCGAGGGTGCCGACGATGCCGCAGGGCTCGCCGAGCAGATCCAGCGCCTGGGCCAGCAACTGGCTGACACTGGTCTTGCCGTTGGTGCCGGTGATACCGACCATGTGCAGGCCACGGCTCGGCTCGCCATAGAAGCGCCCGGCAATCGCCGACAACTGCCCTGCCAGCCCCTTGATAGCGACCAGTTCGGCGCTCTCCGCGGTCATTGGCAGCGAACCATCGATTTCGTAGGCAACCGCAGCGGCACCACGGGAAATCGCGTCGGCAATGTGCACGCGACCATCCTGACGAGTGCCGGGAACGGCCAGGAACAAATCGCCCGGGCGCACCTGACGGCTGTCCAGCGTCAGTTCACGAATCAGTACGCCGCTGCTTGCCTGAGGCAACAACTGGTTCAATGGCATGGGCATCAGCCGCGCCCTCCATTGTTGGTCGCCGTCGGCGCTTCGGCTTTCGCCGCTGCAGTCTCGGGCAGATTGTCCGGGGTGATGTTCATCAGGCGCAGGCCACCGGCCATGACGCGGCTGAATACCGGCGCCGATACCAGGCCGCCGTAGTAGCCGCTCTTGCTCGGCTCGTCGATGACCACGGCGATGGCGATACGCGGGTTGCTGGCCGGAGCGAAGCCGGCGAACAGCGAACGGTAGGCATTGGCCTGATAGCCCTTGGTACCGGAAGCGGTCTTGCGCGCGGTACCACTCTTGCCAGCCACGTGGTAACCCGGCACCTGGGCACGGAATACACCACCTGGTGCCTCGATCACTTGTTGCAGCATGCCCTGCATGGTGTGGGCGACGTCTTCCGGGATCACTTGCACGCTGTCGCGCACACGATCGGTACGGGTCAGCGACATCGGCACACTGCGCCCGCTGTTGCCCAGTACGGCGTAGGCATGGGCCAGTTGCACAGCGGTAACCGAGAGGCCATAGCCATAGGACAGCGTCGCGGTCTCGGCCTTGCGCCACTCGCGGTGGTTGGGCAGGTTACCGACGCGCTCCCCCGGGAAGCTCAGGCCGGTGTCCTGGCCGAGGCCGACCTGCTGCATGACGTCATAAATGGCAGCGCCGCCGATGTCGAAGGCGACCTTGCTCATGCCGACGTTACTGGACTTGATGAGAATGCCCGTCAGGTCGAGCACGCCTTCCGGCGCACGGGAGACGTCCTTGATGGTGTAACGACCGATCTGCAGCGTACCGCCCTGCACATCGACCTTGTCGGTAGGCTTCCAGCGCCCGGTCTCCAGAGCAGCACTCATGGAGAACGGCTTCATGGTGGAGCCTGGCTCGAACACATCGATCATTGCCCGGTTGCGCATGGCAGCCGGCTGAAGATTGCGGCGGTTGTTCGGGTTGTAGGTCGGCTGGTTGACCATGGCGAGGATTTCGCCGGTCTTCACGTCGACCATCACCAGGCTGCCGGCCTTGGCACCGAATTCGACCAGCGCGTTGCGCAGTTCGCGGTGAGCCAGATATTGCAGACGCAGATCGATGGAAAGCGCCAGGGCCTTGCCGGCCTTGGCGTTCTGAGTCACCTGCACGTCGCGAATCAGGCGACCACGCCTGTCCTTGAGCACCTGCCGCTTGCCGGGCACGCCAGCCAGCCAGTCCTCGAACGCCAGCTCGACGCCTTCGCGACCGCGGTCATCGATGTCGGTGAAGCCGACCATGTGGGCGGTCACTTCCCCGGCCGGGTAGAAGCGGCGGAACTCTTCGATCGGGTAAACGCCCGGCACCTTGAGGTCGAGCACACGCTGCCCCTGCTCCGGGGTCAGACCACGGACCAGGTACATGAACTCGCGTTCGGCGTTGGCCTGCAGACGCGTGGCGAAAGCATTCGGCTCCTGGCCGAGCGCAGCCGCGAGCACCGGCCACTGAGCCTTGCCGGCCTGCAGTTCCTTGCCATTGGCCCACAGCGTGGTGACCGGTGTACTGACAGCCAGTGGCTCGCCATTGCGGTCGGTGATCAGCCCGCGGTGCGCGGGAATCGGAATGTGCCGAACACTGCGCGCATCGCCATGGGCCTTGAGGAAGTCGTGGTCGAATACGTGCAGTTCGAAGATACGCGCAGCGATCGCTGCGACCATCACTGCCATCAGCAGCATGACCAGGCGGAAGCGCCACGGGTAGAGAGCCCCCTCGAGCTTCATCATGGCGCCACCATGCGCACTTCGGCGGCGTCGGGGATGCGCATCTTCAGCTGTTCGCTGGCCAGGGTCTCGATACGGTTGTGAGCGGTCCAGGTGCTTTGCTCGAGAATCAGCCGCCCCCACTCGGCCTGCGCCTTGTCGCGCACGCTGAGTTCGGCGTACAGGCCATTGAGCAACTGACGGTTCCAGTGCGCGCTGTAGGACACCGCCAGCGCGGAACCGAGCACGGCAACGAAGAGCACCAGCATCAGCAGGCTGCCCTTGGGGAAACGCTTGGCGAGCACGCCGCTCATCGCAGCTTCTCCGCAACGCGCATCACGGCGCTGCGCGAGCGAGGGTTGGCCTTGAGCTCGGCCTCGGAAGCGAACTGCGGCTTGCCGATCAGCTTCAGGCGCGGCTCGAAGGCCTTGGGGATGATCGGCAGGTCGCGGGGCAACTTGTCCATCTCGCCCTTGGCGTGCTTGCGCATGAACAGTTTGACGATGCGGTCTTCCAGAGAGTGGAAGCTGATCACCACCAGACGACCACCGACCTCCAGGCTTTCCAGCGCAGCGTCGAGGCCACGCTCCAGGTCACCCAGCTCGTTATTGACGTGAATGCGCAGGCCCTGAAAAGCCCGGGTAGCCGGATTCTTGCCCTTTTCCCAGGCGGGGTTGGCGACAGTCAGTACCTGAGCCAGATCGCCGGTGCGCTCGAAGGGCTGCTCGGCACGACGCTCCACCACGGCACGAGCCATGCGCTTGGCGAAACGCTCTTCGCCATACTCTTTGAAGACCCGCGCGATTTCGTCGGCATCTGCAGTGGCAATGAACTGCGCAGCACTGACGCCGCGCGTCGGGTCCATGCGCATGTCCAGCGGGCCGTCATTGAGGAAACTGAAGCCGCGCTCGGCGTCGTCCAACTGCGGGGACGACACCCCCAGATCCAGCAGCACGCCACTGACGCGGCCACCGAGGTCGCGGACAGCGAGCTCGTCGGCAAGTTCCGCAAAGCTGCGCTGCACAACGACAAAGCGGCCGTCTTCGGCCGCCAGCGTATTTCCAGTCGCGATTGCGAGGGGATCCTTGTCGAATCCCAGCAAGCGACCGCCTGGTCCGATCCGATCAAGAATCAGCCGGCTGTGCCCCCCCCGCCCGAAGGTACCGTCCACATAGCAGCCATCCGCGCGCAACGAGAGGCCGTCTACGGCCTCCTCGAGCAACACGGTAATATGGCGGAAGGTACTGGTCATGGTCACAGAATCAGGTCACGTAAGTCATCGGAAAGAGCACCCGGTTGCTTGATGGCGGCCAGATCGGCGTCTGCCACGGCATTCCAGGAGTCCTCATCCCACAGTTGAAATTTATTTAGCTGCCCCACCAACATCGCGCGCTTATCCAGCTTGGCGTACTCGCGCAAACGCGGCGGAACCAGAAAACGACCACTACCGTCCAGCTCGAGGTCGACGGCATTACCAATCAGCAAACGCTGCAGGCGGCGGTTTTCCTCACGGAAGGACGCCAGCTCACGCAGCTTGTTCTCGATGATTTCCCACTCCGGCAGCGGGTAGACACACAGGCAGGGATCGATGGCATCAATGGTAACGATGAGCTGGCCAGCCGAACGCGACACGAGCTCGTCCCGATACCGGCTAGGCATCGCGAGTCGCCCTTTGGCGTCGAGACTTATGGCGTTAGCTCCGCGAAACACTGCTGCGTTTCCCCTTAATTAGCCATCTGCATCCAAAAAAACCCACTTCATGCCACTTTTCACCACCGGGGCACACTATAGGAACGCGCATACCCCACCGTCAAGGCGCGCCAGAACGGAAAAGTCCTTATAGAACGGAGATTTAGCGGTTAAAGGAGGGAGCGGGACTGAGCTCTCGGAGCGAGAGTCGGGGTAAAAACAAAGACATACAGACGCCTACCCCACAAACTTAAAGTAGTTTGTTAAGAGTAAGATCTTTTCGGTATTAGAAACGAGAGGATGGAGCGTAAAGCGAAAGGAGGTGGAGAGTCGATCTATAAGCCGGGTTCTGTCGAGGACAGTCATTCCTCTACGACGGACATCACTGTACGTCTTTAGCAACCTACCCGGTTCCAGCGCGGGCCACGCCAATGGAACCCTATTTGGTCTTGCTCCGAGTGGGGTTTGCCTAGCCACGGACTGTTACCAGCCGTGCGGTGCGCTCTTACCGCACCTTTTCACCCTTACCGGCGCCGAAGCGCTTAGGCGGTTATTTTCTGTGGCACTTTCCGTAGGCTCACGCCCCCCAGGCATTACCTGGCACTCCGCCCTATGGAGCCCGGACTTTCCTCCCCCACACTTCGCGAACGAAGCACGGCAGCGACTGTCCGATCGACTCTCCGCCGACTAGGGTAACCGCAGGGATACGCTGAGAACAAGTTCAAACGTCCTGCTGACGCTCTAACGCGGCCTGATAAAGCAGGTTCTTGCGCACCCCGGTGATCTGCGCGGCCAGTGCCGCCGCACGCTTGAGCGGCAACTCGGCGAGCAGCAGATCGAGCACGCGCAGCGCTTCGACACTGACCGCGGCCTCCTCTTCGGGCGCCTGCCAGCCCGCCACCAGCACCACACACTCGCCACGCTGCTGATTCGCATCTGCCGCCACCCATTCGCACAACTGATCGAGTGGCAACCCCTGCAGGGTTTCGAAGGTCTTGGTCAGCTCACGCGCCAACAGCGCCTGGCGCTCGCCACCGAACACGTCGCGCATGTCCTGCAGGCATTCGAGAATGCGGTGCGGCGCTTCATAGAAGATCAGCGTGCGCGGCTCTTCGCGCACCAGCTCCAGACGGGTACGCCGCCCCACGCTCTTGGAGGGCAGAAAACCTTCGAAGACGAAACGATCGGAAGGCAACCCGGCAGCGGACAAGGCGGCGATCAACGCGCAAGCGCCCGGCACCGGCACCACGCGAATACCCGCAGCACGCGCCTGCCGCACCAGGTGATAACCGGGATCGGAGATCAGTGGCGTGCCGGCATCGGAAATCAATGCGACATCCTCGCCCGCCCGCAGACGCTCGAGAAAGCGGCTGCCCTCGTCACGCTCGTTGTGCTCGTGGCAGGCAGCCAGCTGCGTGCCGATACCGAAGTGCTGCATCAGGCGCGCGGAATGCCGGGTATCCTCGGCGGCGATCAGCGCAACACCGTTCAGCACCTTGAGCGCCCGCGTGCTGAGGTCATCGAGATTGCCGATAGGCGTCGCCACCACGAACAAGGTGCCCGTGGTGGAACGGGGAGCTTCACTAGCAGTCACGGCGGCGCCTCATCTAATCGGAAAGCGCCCATTGTAACGCGTGCGACAAACGAGGGGTTCGCGACAGGCGATACCGCTGTCTGCGCACCCGTTAACACCTTCGAGATCGCGCCGGCGGCGTGCCTTGGGTACAATTGCGCGTTCATTTGCTCAAGAACCGGAATCGCTTACATGATCGCCTGCCTGCGTCCGCTCTCTGCACTCTGCCTTGCCGGCTTGCTCGTTGCCTGCAGCAGCTCGCCCACCTCCAACCTCGGCGAACTGCCTCGCACACCTCAAGCCAGCCTCGAGCAGATGCTCCAGCAGGCCGGTACCAGCCAGAGCGAAGACGCGCAATTGCTGCGCCTCACCGCCGCCGACCTGGCCTACAAGCAAGGCAACGCCGAGCGCGCCAGCGGTATTCTCGCCCAGGTCGACCTGCAGACCCTGAAGCCGGCCCAGCAGATCTTCGCCAGCACGCTCGCTGCCGAACTGGCCCTGACCCGCAACGATGCCAAGTCGGCGCTCAGCGCCCTCGCCCATCCCAGCCTCGAGCGCCTCGGTGAACTGCCGGTCGAGCAGCAGACACGCACACAGTTGACCCGCGCCAACGCACTCGAGAAGGACGGCCAGATTCTTGCTGCAGCTCGCGAGCGCGTATTCATCGCGCCGCTGCTCAGCGGCGACGAGGCACAGCGCAACCAGGATCGAATCTGGAGCCTGGTCTCCAGCCTGCCGGCCGAGCCGGCGCCCAGCGCTGACGATGCCGATCTGGCGGGCTGGCTGTCGTTGGCGCAGGTGGCCAAGACGGTCGGTACCCTGCAACAACAGCAAGGCGCCATCGATAACTGGCTGGCTCAACACCCCAACCACCCCGCCGCCCAGCAGTTGCCGAAGGCCCTGGCCGACCTGCAGGCGCTGTCCAGCCAGCCGCTGGAGAAGATCGCCCTGCTGCTGCCTCAGGAAGGCCAACTGGCATCCGTGGCCCGCGCCCTGCGTGACGGCTTCCTCGCCGCCCATTACCAGGCCCAGCAAAGCGGCGAGAAGCAGCCGCAAATCCAGCTGTACGACAGCGCCCGTTTGACCTCCCTGGATGATTTCTACCGCCAGGCGCAGGCCGATGGCGTGCAACTGGTGGTCGGCCCGCTCGAGAAGAACCTGGTGACCCAACTGGGCAATCGCGAGCAACTGCCGATCACCACCCTGGCCCTCAACTACAGCGAAGCCAGCGCGGAAAGCCCGGATCAACTGTTCCAGTTCGGCCTGGCAGCCGAAGACGAAGCCCGTGAAGTCGCCCGCCGCGCCTGGGCCGATGGCAAGCGCAGCGCCGTGGCACTGGTCCCCAAAGGTGACTGGGGCGACCGCGTCCTGGCCGCGTTCCAGCAGAGCTGGCAGGCCGCTGGCGGCACCTTTCTCGGCGCCGAACACATCGACCAGCCGGTGGACATGGCCCGGCAGATCGCCAACCTGTTCCAGCTCAGCGGCAGCGGCTCGACTTCCGGCGCCGCGCCCAGCCGCCGCCAGGATGTCGACTTCATCTTCCTTGCCGCCACCCCGCAACAGGCTCAGCAGATCAAACCGACCCTGGCCTACCAGTACGCTGGCGAAGTACCGGTCTATGCCACTTCGCACCTGTTCAACGGCAGCATGAACGCCGCCCAGTACCGCGACCTCGACGGCATTCGCTTCTGCGAAACACCCTGGCTGTTGGACGCCAACGACCCACTGCGCCAGCAGGTCAATAATCAGTGGCCGCAGGCTGGTGGCAGCATGGGCCGCTTGTACGCCATGGGCGTCGACGCCTTCCGCCTGGCGCCGCGCCTGGGCCAGCTCAAGGCTCTGCCGGACAGCCGTGTCGATGGCCTCTCCGGCAGCCTGAGCCTCAACCCGGCGCAGCGGGTCGAGCGCCAACTGCCCTGGGCGGAAATCCGTGGCGGGCAAATCCAGCGCCTGCCCGACACACCGCTTTGAGCGACGACCCACGACATGCCAGCGGGCGGGCGGCTGAAGCCCTCGCCCGCGAGCATCTCGAAACTCACGGCCTGCAGCCCATTGCCCAGAACTGGCGGGGGCAGCGTGGCGAACTCGATCTGGTCATGCTCGACGGCGATACAGTAGTATTCGCCGAAGTGCGCTACCGCAAGCACAGCGCCTGGGGCGGTGCGATCGAGAGTGTCGACAGGCGCAAGCGCGACAAGCTGATCGCCACGGCGACACAGTTTCTGCAGCAAGAGAAGCGCTGGGCCAAACATCCTTGTCGTTTCGATGTCATAGCCATAGGCCATGGCAAACCCGCACCACTGGAGTGGATCAGGAACGCCTTCGACAGCTGAGCCCCGGCTTGCTGCGACAGCTCCGGTTCACCGCCAATTTTCAACGACAGCGCTGCGCGCCACACGGCTCGGCGTACCGTTACAGTCAAGGTCAAACATCCACATGGATATGCAAGCCCGTATTCGCCAGCTGTTCCAAGCCAGCATCGAAGCCAAGCACCACGCGATGGAGGTGCTGCCGCCCTTCATCGAACACGCCAGCCAGGTGATGGTTCAGGCACTGCTCAGCGAAGGCAAGATTCTCTCCTGCGGCAACGGCGGTTCCGCTGGCGATGCTCAGCACTTCTCTTCGGAACTGCTCAACCGTTTCGAACGCGAGCGCCCGAGCCTGCCTGCCATCGCACTGACCACCGACAGCTCGACGATCACCTCGATCGCCAACGACTACAGCTACAACGAAATCTTCTCCAAGCAGATTCGTGCACTGGGCCAACCTGGCGACGTGCTGCTGGCGATCTCCACCAGCGGCAATTCGGCCAACGTGATCCAGGCCATTCAGGCCGCCCACGATCGGGAAATGACCGTGGTCGCCCTGACCGGCCGCGACGGCGGCGGCATGGCCTCGCTGCTGCTCCCCGAAGATGTGGAAATTCGCGTGCCGTCCAAGGTCACGGCACGCATTCAGGAAGTCCATTTGCTGGCCATCCACTGCTTGTGCGACCTTATCGACAGTCAACTGTTTGGGAGTGAAGAATGACCCGTTCACCACTGATCTTCGCCGCCTTGGCAATCAGCCTGATCCTTGGCGGTTGCGGCAGCCGCAGCATCGGCAACAAGATCGACGACCAGTTCGTCGGCCCCGATGTCGCCAACGCCATCACCCGCGCCCACGCCGACCTGGCCAGCCCCACCTCGCACATCGTGGTGACCAGCTACAACGGCGTGATCCTGATCGCCGGGCAAACTCCGCGCGCTGAACTGAAGAGCACTGCCGAGCAGGCCGCGCGCACCGTGCAAGGCGTGCGCAAGGTACACAACGAACTGCAGGTTCAGCAGCCAAGCTCGCTGCTGGCACGCAGCAACGACTCGCTGCTGACCACCAAGATCAAGACCCAGATGCTCGCCGACAGCGGCGTTCCTGGCAGCCGTATCAAGGTCATCACCGAAAACGGCGTCGTCTACCTGCTGGGCGTGGTCAGCCGTCAGGAGGCCAACGCCGCGAGCAACGTGGTGCAGAGCACTTCGGGTGTACAGAAGATCATCAAGCTGTTCCAGTACACCGACTGATCAGCACAGCGCCCCAACGAAAACGCCAGCCAGGCATACCCTGACTGGCGTTTTTTATATCTGGCTTTTAGGCATCAACCGGATAACGCAATGTCACGCCCGTGCCATCCATCCGGCTGCCTGGAGACGACCAGCAGGCGATTGCCCACTCCCGCCGTCGATACGATACAGCTCCCCTGCTCATTCCAGAACGCACTGCGCCCCGCTGCAGCCCAGCCTCCCGTCGGGCCACCATGATTGGCCATCAGCACCGCCATCGCGTGATGCTGTGCGTAGCCTTGCAACAGCGCGCTGTCGCGGGGATAACCGCCTTCACCGATAAGAACACTGGCCGCATACACCTGCGCGCCATGCTCAGCAGCTTGTGCGGGATGATCGCCATGGGCGAAATCGGCACACACCGACAAGGCCACCAAGTTGTCCTCAATAAGCAGTAGCGCACCACCTTGGCCTGCGATGAAAAACTGCTCTTCGCCCGCGTGCAAATATTGCTTCGTGTAGATGGCACGTGAGCCGTCAGGATGAAGAATGCAGGCAGCGATCTGCGGCTTGTCATGGCCAGCGACACGCAGCGGCAAACCGACCACGACCGTCATCGCAGCCTCTATGGCCAGGCTGCACAACGGGTCGAGCAAAGGACTGTCAGCGGTCTGCGCCAGCGCAGAGGCAAGAGCTGGCTCGTATCCGCTAAGCGATAGTTCGGGGAAGACAATCAGGGCCGCGCCCAGCTCGCGAGCGCGCCGCATGAAATCCAGATGCAGAGCAAGGTTGGCAGCGAGATCGCCAGCCTGCACCGCGCATTGAGCCGCTACCAGAATAGGTGATGCCATGAGCTTCTCCGCGAAAAGCGCCACATTAACGCAGCGCCTGCAAATGCAAAAACGAGCGGCAATAAAAAAGCCAGTCAGGTCACCCTGACTGGCTTTCTCGTAGCAGCGGCGTTAGCCCGGATCAGACACCCGAAGCCTTGGCAGCAGCGACGTCCTTGATGGACAGTTTGATGCGGCCGCGGTTGTCGACGTCCAGTACCAGCACTTCGACTTCCTGACCTTCCTTGAGGATGTCGGTGACTTTCTCGACACGCGCATCGCTGAGCATGGAGATGTGCACCAGACCGTCCTTGCCCGGCAGGATGTTGACGAAGGCACCGAAGTCGACGATGCGCTCAACCTTGCCGACGTAGATCTTGCCGATCTCGGCTTCCGCGGTGATGCCCAGAACGCGCTGACGCGCGGCCTCTGCAGCGTCCTTGGTTTCGCCGAAGATCTTGATCGAGCCATCGTCTTCGATGTCGATCGAGGCTTTGGTTTCTTCGCAGATCGCGCGGATGGTGGCGCCGCCTTTACCGATGACGTCGCGAATCTTGTCCTGGTCGATCTTCATGGCGATCATGGTTGGCGCGTTGGCCGACAGTTCGCTACGGGATTGAGCAATGACCTGATTCATCTGGCCGAGGATATTCAGGCGCGCTTCCAGGGCCTGGCCCAGAGCGATTTCCATGATCTCTTCGGTGATGCCCTGGATCTTGATGTCCATCTGCAGCGCGGTGACGCCATTGGCGGTACCGGCCACTTTGAAGTCCATGTCGCCGAGGTGATCTTCGTCGCCGAGGATGTCGGTCAGAACGGCGAATTTCTCGCCTTCCTTGACCAGACCCATGGCGATACCGGCGACCGGCGCCTTCATCGGTACACCAGCGTCCATCAACGCCAGGGAAGCACCGCAAACCGAAGCCATGGAGCTGGAACCGTTGGACTCGGTGATTTCCGAGACCACGCGAATGGTGTACGGGAACACGTCGGCAGCTGGCAGCATGGCCTGTACCGAACGACGAGCCAGACGGCCGTGGCCGATTTCACGACGACCAGTGGCGCCCATGCGGCCACACTCGCCCACCGAGTACGGCGGGAAGTTGTAGTGCAGCATGAAGGGGTCTTTACGCTCGCCTTCGAGGGTGTCCAGCAGCTGTGCGTCACGGGCGGTACCGAGGGTGGCAACGACCAGCGCCTGGGTTTCGCCGCGGGTGAACAGCGCCGAACCGTGGGTCTTGTCCAGCACACCGACTTCGATGTTCAGGCCACGCACGGTACGGGTGTCACGACCATCGATACGTGGCTTGCCGTTGACGATGTTCTCGCGCACGGTGCGGTATTCGATTTCGCCGAAGGCTTCTTTCACTTCACCGGCAGAAGGCTGGCCTTCTTCACCGGAGAACTTGGCGACCACCTGATCTTTCAGCTCGCCCAGACGCGCATAACGGTCTTGCTTGATGGTGATGGTGTAAGCCTGGGAAATCGCGTCACCGAAGTCGCTACGGATAGCCGACAGCAGGGAGGTGTTTTCCGCTTTCGGCTGCCAGTCCCAAGTCGGTTTGGCGGCTTCGGCAGCCAGCTCGGTAACGGCCTGGATAACCACCTGGAATTCGTCATGGGCGAACAGCACGGCACCCAGCATCTGGTCTTCGGTCAGCTCTTTGGCTTCCGATTCGACCATCAGTACCGCGTCTTTGGTGCCGGCCACGACCATGTCCAGGCTGGAGGCCTTGAGCTGCTCGTAGTTCGGGTTCAGCAGGTAGCCGGTTTCCGGGTGGAAAGCGACGCGCGCAGCGCCAATCGGACCATTGAACGGAATACCGGAGATTGCCAGGGCAGCCGACGTACCGATCATCGCAGCGATGTCCGGATCGGTTTTCTTGCTGGTGGAAATCACGGTGCAGATGACCTGCACTTCGTTCTGGAAGCCTTCCGGGAACAGCGGACGGATCGGGCGATCGATCAGACGCGAGGTCAGGGTTTCTTTCTCGCTCGGGCGCGCTTCACGCTTGAAGAAGCCACCCGGGATCTTGCCGGCAGCGTAGGTTTTTTCCTGGTAGTGCACGGACAGGGGGAAAAAGCCTTTGCTCGGGTCGGCAGATTTGGCGCCGGTTACGGCGACCAGTACGGCGACGTCGTCGTCAACGGTGACCAGCACTGCGCCGGAGGCTTGACGGGCGATACGGCCAGTCTCGAGGGTGACGGTCGACTGACCGAATTGGAATTTCTTGATTACCGGGTTCACGGTGTTTTCCTTCTCTCTGTTGCCTTTGGGGAAACGGTTTCTTGCGAATTCGTGGGCAGTCGCTTCGGGAATCGGCCCGGCGCTGTCCAAAATGGCTGAAGCCATAAAACGGGTGAAGCATAAACGCAAAAGCTGGAAGCGGGGCGAGCCCACTTCCAGCTTTTGCGGTCAACGGCGCATAAGCATTGCTTAGCGACGCAGACCCAGGCGACCGATCAGGGCGCTGTAACGGCTGGTGTCTTTACCCTTCAGGTAATCCAGCAGCTTACGACGCTGGTTGACCATACGGATCAGGCCACGACGCGAGTGGTGGTCTTTGCCGTTGGCCTTGAAGTGGCCTTGCAGCTTGTTGATGTTAGCGGACAGCAGAGCAACCTGAACTTCCGGGCTACCGGTGTCGCCTTCGGCTTGCTTGTAGTCGTTAACGATCTGAGCTTTTTCTTCAACGCTGAGTGCCATGTGGGCATCCTCTCATCTGGAGATTGTCGTGAACGACAGTCTCAATAGGCCGGGAATCGCTTCCCGTGTTTTTAAAGGAGCAATGACCGTGCCTATTGACAGCCACCCTCGATACGAGCCGTTTGAGCGACTCGCCACGGTCATGCAGACCGAATCAGACGACGCGGCGCAATGCGCCCGTCTTCGCTCACTTCACCGATACCGATGAAGCGACCGTTGTGATCTTGTACCCGCACCATGCCGAACTTCGGCGCGTCCGACGCACGGACGGGCTGCCCTTGCAGCCAATAGAACGAGCTGTGCTCCGAGAAGCTCAGCAGCGGCCAATGTTCGAGGCCACTGTCCACCGGTTGCAGGAAGCGATCAACCGCCTCGTTGCCACCTTCGGCATGCACACGCTCGAGCTCTTCGAGGCTGACCGTCTGCACCAGACCGAACGGACCGGCCTTGACGCGACGCAGCTCCGCGACGTGAGCACCACACCCCAGCAACTGACCGATGTCCTCGACCAGGGTACGGATATAGGTCCCTTTGCTGCAGTCGACCGCCAGGCTCGCCTTGTCGGCGGCACAGTCGAGCAACTCCAGGCGCGCAATAGTAACAGAACGCGCCTCGCGCTCCACTACTTCTCCTGCCCGCGCCAGCTTGTAAAGCGGCTGGCCGTCGCGCTTGAGTGCCGAGTACATCGGCGGGATCTGGCTGATGTCGCCACGAAAACGCGGTAACAGCGCTTCGATATCGGCCGCCGCGACATTCACGTCACGACGCTCGAGCACCTCACCCTCGGCATCGGCCGTGGTGGTGGTGACGCCAAGCTGCATGACCGTCTCGTAACCCTTGTCGGCATCGAGCAGGTACTGGGAGAACTTGGTCGCCTCGCCGAAGCACAGCGGCAGCACACCAGTCGCCAATGGATCAAGGCTGCCGGTATGTCCGGCCTTCTCGGCATTGAGCAGCCAGCGCACCTTCTGCAGTGCAGCGTTGGAGCTGAAGCCCTTGGGCTTGTCGAGCAGGATGATGCCGTCGACCTTGCGACGAATACGTTTTACCTGAGCCACGTAGTTACTCCTTGGCTTCGGTATCGGTGTCGCCGTGCTTGCTGTCCTCGGTCACCGCACGCTCGATGAGCGCCGACAGCTGAGCACCGCGAATCACGCTCTCATCGTAGTGAAAGCGCAGGTTCGGCACGCTACGCAGCTTCATCGCCTTGCCCAACTGCATGCGCAGGAAACCACTGGCGTCGTTGAGCACCTTGAGGCTCTGCACGATAGGGTCGACACCTTCTTGCGGCTCGGCGCCCATGATGGTGACGAACACCTTGGCATGGCTGGCGTCGCGGCTGACGTCGACCGCCGTGACGGTTACCAGGCCACCCAGGCGCGGGTCTTTGACTTCGGTGCGAATCAGCTGCGCCAACTCGCGTTGAATCTGGTCGCCGATGCGCTGGGCACGGCTATAGTCTTTTGCCATCTTTGCTACCTTCCACTCGCCTCGACGCCTGAAAAAGCATCGGACTCAAAAGCGGCAAACGCCCGGCCGCGCGAATGCGGGGCCGGGCGTTGCGTGTTGCGACTCGCGATTACAGGCTGCGAGCCACCTGGACTTTCTCGAACACTTCGATCTTGTCGCCGACCTTGACGTCGTTATAGCTCTTCACAGCGATACCGCACTCCATGCCGTTACGCACTTCGGCCATATCGTCCTTGAAGCGACGCAGGGATTCCAGCTCGCCTTCGAAGATCACCACGTCGTCGCGCAATACGCGGATCGGACGATTACGGTAAACGGTACCTTCGACCACCATACAACCGGCGACCGCACCGAACTTCGGCGAACGGAACACGTCACGGACTTCGGCGATACCGAGGATGTTCTCGCGAACGTCACTGCCGAGCATACCGGTGAGCGCCTTCTTGACGTCCTCGATGATGTCGTAGATGACGTTGTAGTAACGCATGTCCAGACCTTCCTGCTCGACGATTTTCCGAGCGCCCGCATCGGCACGCACGTTGAAACCGAACAGTACGGCGTTGGAAGCCAGTGCCAGGTTGGCGTCGGACTCGGTGATACCACCCACCCCGCCACCGACGACGCGCACTTGCACTTCGTCGTTACCCAGACCGCCGAGCGAACCCTGCAGCGCTTCCAGCGAGCCACGGACGTCGGATTTGAGGACGATATTGAGCGTCTTCTTCTCCTCCTGACCCATGTTCTCGAAGATGTTCTCCAGCTTGCCAGCATGGGCACGCGCCAGCTTCACTTCGCGGAACTTGCCCTGACGGAACAGCGCAACTTCACGCGCTTTCTTCTCGTCAGCGACGACAGTCATGTCGTCACCGGCTTCCGGTGTACCGTCGAGACCGAGGATCTCGACTGGAATCGCCGGACCAGCTTCCTTGATCGGCTTGCCGTTCTCGTCGAGCATGGCGCGGATGCGGCCATAGTTCGAACCGACCAGCACCATGTCGCCCTGACGCAGCGTACCGTCCTGGACGAGTACGGTAGCGACCGGACCACGGCCCTTGTCCAGACGGGACTCGACCACCACACCGCGGCCTGGGGCCGACGGGGTTGCCTTGAGTTCCAGAACTTCGGCCTGCAGCAGAACAGCCTCGAGCAGCTCGTCCACACCGGTACCGACCTTGGCCGAGACAGGTACGAACGGCGTGTCACCGCCCCATTCTTCCGAGGTCACGCCATGCACCGACAGTTCGCTACGGATGCGATCGAGATCGGCGCCCGGCTTGTCGATCTTGTTCACGGCGACAACCAGCGGTACACCGGCAGCCACAGCGTGCTGAACGGCTTCGATGGTCTGCGGCATCACGCCGTCGTCCGCCGCGACAACCAGAATCACGATATCGGTAGCCTTGGCACCACGGGCACGCATCGCGGTAAATGCGGCGTGACCCGGGGTATCGAGGAAGGTAACCATGCCGCGCTCGGTTTCCACGTGGTAGGCGCCGATGTGCTGGGTGATACCACCCGCTTCACCGGAAGCAACCTTGGCGCGACGGATGTAGTCGAGCAGCGAGGTCTTACCATGGTCGACGTGACCCATGACGGTCACCACTGGAGCGCGAGAGAACGTTTCACCCTCGAACTTCAGGGACTCGGCCAGGGAGTCTTCCAACGCGGTATCGCTGACCAGGGTCACTTTGTGGCCCAGTTCTTCAGCAACCAGCTGGGCAGTTTCCTGATCCAGCACCTGGTTGATGGTCGCCGGCGTACCCAGCTTGAACATGAACTTGATGATTTCAGCAGCCTTGACCGACATCTGCTGGGCGAGGTCGCCCACGGTGATGGTCTCGCCGATCTTCACTTCGCGCACGATAGGGCCGGTTGGGCTCTGGAAACCGTGAGCGTTGCGCTTCTTCAGCTTGGCCTTGCCACGGCCACCACGACGGAAGCCATCGCTTTCTTCGTCGGTGGTACGCGGAGCGACACGTGGAGCAGGCGCCTTTTCCTTGACGGTCGGGCGATGCTGGGTGGTCTTGCGATCACCGCCACGGCGATCAGCGTCGTCGTTACGGGCTTTGTCAGGGCGACGCGGCTCGTCCTTCTTGCGCTCATCGGCAGCAGGGGCTGCGACAGGGGCAATGGTCGGCGTCGGCGCGACGGCTTCAACCACAGGCGCCTGCTCGGCGGCTGGCGAAGACGTCTGGCGCTTGGCCTCTTCTTCGGCTTTGCGCTTGGCTTCTTCCTCGGCCTTCAGGCGAACGGCTTCCGCCGCGGCACGCTGCTCGTCGAGCGCACGCTGCTTCTCGGCTTCGATCTCTTCGTTGCTGCGCTCGACGAAGGTCTTCTTCTTGCGCACTTCAACACTGATGGTCTTGCTGCCAGCGACCCGCAGGGTGCTGGTGGTTTTGCGCTGCAAGGTAATCTTGCGCGGCGCGTCGGCTTTCTTCTCGCCGTGGCTGCTCTTCAGATGAGCAAGCAGGGCCTGCTTCTCGTTATCGGTGACAACTTGCTCGGCACTGCTGTGCGGCAAACCCGCCTCTCGCATCTGCTGCAGCAGGCGCTCTACCGGTGTGTCGACCACTTGGGCCAGTTCTTTCACCGTGACTTGCGTCATGCACTTCTCTCCTCAGGCCGTAAAACTTACTCGAACCAGTGGGCTCGGGCGGCCATGATCAGCTTGCCGGCACGCTCTTCGTCGATGCCGTCGATGTCGAGCAGGTCGTCAATAGACTGCTCGGCCAGGTCTTCGCGGGTAACCACACCGCGCACTGCCAGTTCCTGCGCCAGGCCTTTGTCCATACCCTCGACTTCGAGGAGGTCTTCGGCCGGCTGGGCGTCTGCCAGCTTTTCTTCTGTGGCGATGGCTTTGGTCAGCAAACGATCCTTCGCTCGCGAGCGCAGTTCGTTGACGATTTCTTCGTCGAAACCATCGATGCTGAGCATCTCTTCCATCGGCACGTAAGCGATTTCTTCCAGGCTGGTGAAGCCTTCTTCGACCAGCACCTGGGCCAGCTCTTCGTCGACTTCCAACTCGTCGATGAAGCTCTGCAGGATGTCGCCGGTCTCGGCCTGCTGCTTGGCCTGAATGTCCGCTTCGGTCATCACGTTCAGCGTCCAGCCGGTCAGTTGGCTGGCCAGGCGTACGTTCTGACCACCACGGCCAATCGCTTGCGCCAGGTTGTCTTCGCCAACGGCGATGTCCATGGCGTGAGCGTCTTCGTCAACGATGATCGCCGCGACTTCGGCCGGCGACATGGCGTTGATGACGAACTGCGCAGGGTTGTCGTCCCACAGCACGATGTCCACGCGCTCACCGACCAACTCGCCGGAAACCGCTTGCACACGCGAACCGCGCATACCGATGCAGGCACCCTGCGGGTCGATACGCTTGTCCTTGGAACGCACCGCGATCTTGGCTCGCGAGCCCGGATCACGAGAAGCAGCCTTGACCTCGATGAGGCCTTCGGCGATTTCCGGCACTTCGATGCGGAACAGCTCGATCAGCATTTCCGGCGCGGTACGCGACAGAATCAGCTGAGGGCCGCGGTTCTCGGTGCGGATTTCCTTGAGCAGGGCACGCAAGCGCACGCCGACTCGGAAAGTTTCACGCGGGATGATGTCTTCGCGAGCCAGCAACGCTTCAGCGTTGGCACCCAGATCGACGATGACATTGTCACGGGTGACCTTTTTCACGGTGCCGGCGATGATCTCGCCAAGACGCTCGCGATAGGCTTCGACGACCTGGGCACGCTCGGCCTCGCGCACTTTCTGCACGATGACCTGCTTGGCGGTCTGCGCAGCGATGCGCCCGAACTCGATGGACTCGATCTTTTCTTCGAGTACATCACCGACCTTGGCATTCGCCTCGACAGCACGCGGCATGTCGGTGGTCACCTGATGCGCGGGATCGTCGAAGTGTTCTTCCTCGACAACGGTCCAGCAACGGAAGGTCTCATAGCTGCCACTCTGGCGATTGATCGCCACGCGCAGTTCGACTTCATCTTCAAAACGTTTCTTGGTCGCTGTGGCCAGCGCCAACTCGAGCGCCTCGAAAATCACAGCGGCCGGTACGCCCTTTTCATTGGATACCGACTCAACAACCAGCAGTACTTCTTTGCTCATCGTACGCCTCGCCTTTCGCAATCCATTGGGATCCACGCATTCCGCGAATCCCGCGGGATCCGTGTCTCAATCAAACCGGGGGATAATGTTGGCCTTGTCGATCAGATCGATCGGCAAAAGGAACTCGTGGTCATCCACCTGCACCACCACGTCTTCCTCCTCCACACCGCGGAGCAGACCCTGAAAGTTGCGGCGCCCTTCGAACGGCGAGCGCAACTTGATTTTTACCTGCTCGCCGGCGTGACTGGCGAACTGCGCCAACGTGAACAGCGGTCGATCCATGCCTGGCGACGAGACCTCGAGGGTGTACTCCGCCGCAATGGGATCCTCGACATCGAGAACACCGCTGATCTGCCGACTGACTTTCTCGCAATCGTCGATGAGAACGCCATTGGCATGATCGATGTAGATACGCAGCAGCGAATGCCGCCCCTGAGACAGGAACTCGATACCCCAGCACTCGTAGCCAAGCGCTTCGACTACCGGGGCCACCAAGGCCTGCAACTGTTCTAGCTTGCTCGACACCCGAACCCCTCGCGCATGCTGTGCAAATGAAAAATGGGCGAAACGCCCATCCATAAAACCGTCCGTGCGACGGCAAATCTGTCAACCAGCTAGCAAAAAGCCCCTTGAAAGGGGCTCCGCTACAACTGGATGCGGGTGCTGGAGTTAACCAGCGACTTTCGGGCGACGAGCCCGACGAGCTACCGGACTGCTCCATCCCGCTTCAAAACTGGGAGCGGATTATACGGCTGAACCGCCCCGCGGGTCAACCAACCCCCAGAAACAGAAAAGCCCGCATGCTGCGGGCTCTTCTGTTCAATTGGTACCGAGAAGGGGACTCGAACCCCTACAGCCTATGGCCACTACCACCTCAAGGTAGCGTGTCTACCAATTCCACCACCTCGGCAAATTAACGCTTACTGCTCTTCAGGGGTTTGAGGTACGTCTTGCTGCCCCGAAGCTGGCGCTTGTTGTTGCTCAAGCACCGGTACATCTTCTGCTGCAGGCTTGCTTTCCTGCGGCACTTCCATCACTGCCGGATCAGGCAGACCAGCCTGGCCAAGCGTATCAGACTTTTGATTAGCAAAGTAAGCTAAACCCAAGCTGGTAATGAAAAAAGCGGTGGCGAGTATAGCAGTAACTCGACTCAGAAAGGTAGTAGTTCCTTGACTACCGAAAACGGTATTCGAAGCACCAGCACCAAACGAAGCACCTGCATCGGCACCTTTACCCTGCTGCAGCAGAACCAGCACAACCACACCGATCGCGCCCAGCAGATGAAGAACCACAACGACTGTTTCCAGCATATTCTTAGTTTCCTGCAGCGCGACAGATCGCACCGAACTCATCCGCATTCAGAGAGGCTCCACCCACAAGCCCCCCATCGATATCTGGCATGCCGAAAAGCTCGGCTGCATTGGCGGCCTTGACACTGCCGCCATAAAGAATTCTCAAAGCACCCGCCACATCCGCATCTTTGCCAGCGACCCGAGCACGAATCGCCGCATGCACGTCCTGCGCCTGCTCGGGCGACGCCGTCAGCCCGGTACCAATAGCCCAGACCGGCTCGTACGCCACCACGGCACTCGAAAGCACCGCGACACCCAGCGCATCCATCACGCTGTCGAGCTGACGCCCTACGACCGCAAGCGTCTCACCCGCTTCGCGCTGCTCGAGGGTTTCCCCCACACACAAAACCGGAACAAGCCCGGCAACCTGGGCCGCCGCGAACTTGCGCACCACCTGCTCCTCGCTATCACCCAGAATCAGGCGACGCTCGGAATGGCCGATCAGCACGAGCTTGCAACCGGCATCGCGCAATTGCTCGCTCGACACCTCTCCGGTCAACGCACCCTGCCCCGCCTCGACTGCACAGTCTTGCGCGCCAATCGACACGGCAACACCAGCCAATCCCTCGACAACCTGACCGAGATGAACACTGACAGGGAACACGGCAACATCGACATCGGCAGGCAACACCTGCCGATTCAGACCATCGATCAGCTCTGCGACACTGGCGCGGGTACCGTGCATTTTCCAGTTACCAGCAACCATTGAGCGGCGCATGCTTTACCTCGTTGGTCAAAGAGGGCGCAGATGTTACCCAACCGATTGTGGACTGGCAAGCCGAATCAGACACAGACTCGAGAGACAACCTCAGCCAATTCATTGGCATAGGCTCGTACCTGAGTTTCGTCCTCACCCTCCACCATCACCCGCACCAGCGGCTCGGTACCGGATTTGCGCAGCAACACCCGGCCGCGCCCGGCCATGCGCTCCGTCACGCTGTCGCTGGCAGCCTGGACGTCGGGATGTTTGAGCGGGTCGACACCACCTCCGAAACGCACGTTGACCAGCACTTGCGGACACTTGCGCAGGCCCTGACGCGCCTCGGCAAGGCTCTGCCCACGTCGACGGATGGCGAGCAGTACCTGCAGCGCCGCGACGATCGCATCCCCCGTGGTGACGTGCTGGAAGCACACCAGATGCCCAGAGTTCTCGCCACCCAGCTGCCAGCCGCGCTCCAGAAGCTCGGCGATCACGTAACGGTCACCCACATTGGCGCGCACGAAGGGAATCTGCAGTTCGTCGAGGGCCAGTTCGAGGCCCAGGTTGCTCATCAGGGTGCCGACCACCCCACCCTGCAGCTTGCCACGCGCCTGCAGATCACGAGCGATGATGAACAGCAGTTCGTCACCGTCCACCACAGCCCCGGTGTGATCGACCATCAGCACCCGATCGGCGTCGCCATCGAAGGCGATACCCAGATCCGCCTGGCGCGACACGACCTCGGCCTGCAGGTTTTCGACATGGGTCGAGCCGCAATCGGCGTTGATGTTCAGGCCGTTGGGCTGAGCGGAAAGCACCGAAACTTCGGCACCGAGCTCCTGGAACACGGCGGGCGCGACCTTGTAGGCCGCACCATGGGCACAATCGAGAACGATCTTGAAGCCAGCGAAGTCGGTACTGGTCGGCACACTGCTCTTGCAGAATTCGATGTAGCGCCCCGCGGCGTCATTGATCCGCGATACCTTGCCGAGCTGTTCGGACTCGACCACCGTCATCGGCGCATCGAGCAGCTCTTCGATCATCAGCTCGACCTCGTCAGGCAGTTTGGTGCCCTGCCCGGAGAAGAACTTGATGCCGTTGTCGTGGTGCGGGTTGTGCGATGCACTGATGACGATGCCCGCCTCGGCATGGAAGGTACGCGTCAGGTAGGCGATCGCCGGCGTCGGCATCGGCCCGAGCAGCATGACGTCAGCACCTGCAGCAGACAGACCTGCCTCCAGGGCCGACTCGAACATGTATCCGGAGATGCGCGTATCCTTGCCGATCAGAATCCGGCACTTGCCCTGCTTGCGAAAGGCCATGCCCGCGGCCCAGCCGAGCTTGAGCATGAAGTCGGGGGTAATGGGATAGTGACCGACGCGCCCACGAATACCGTCGGTGCCAAAATACTTGCGACTCAAAACGACAACTCCCTTTTTCTGATTACTGCGCCGCTTCGACTGCGGCGACCATGCGCACCACATCGACGGTTTCCGCCACGTCGTGAACGCGTAAAATGCTCGCACCCTTGGCAACGGCCAACGCCGCCAGGGCCAGACTGCCATACAGGCGCCCGTCGACCTCGCGACCCAACACAGCGCCAATCATACTCTTGCGTGAAACGCCTACCAGTAGCGGCAGACCAAAAGCCTGCAACGCCGGCATACGGCGGAACAGGCTGAGGTTGTGCTCGAGGGTCTTGGCAAAACCGAAACCCGGATCCAGAACGATGCGCTGCGCAGGTATGCCCGCCGCTTCGCAGACGGCCAGCCGCTCGCGCAGAAAGTCCGCCACGGCATCCAGTACATCCTCGTACTGCGGGCTCTGCTGCATGGTCGTGGGTTCGCCACGCATGTGCATCAGGCAAACCGGCAGGCCACTGTCAGCAGCCGCCTGAAGCGCACCGTCACGCTGTAGCGAGCGCACGTCGTTGATCAGTCCGGCACCCAGCCTGGCCGACTCGCGAATGACTTCCGGCGTCGAGGTGTCGACGGAGACGATCACGTCCAGCTCAGCGGCAATGGCTTCCACCATGGGTGCCACGCGCGCGAGCTCCTGCTCCACGGACACGGGATCGGCGCCCGGCCGAGTGGACTCACCGCCAACATCGATCAGCGTCGCCCCGGCCAGCACCATGCTTTCGGCATGGCGCAACGCCGCGTCGCGCATGGCGAAGCGGCCACCGTCGGAGAACGAATCGGGGGTTACGTTGAGGATCCCCATCACCTGGGGACGGGTCAAATCAAGAAACCGGCTGCCACAAGGCAGCCGGTTCCGGGGTATTGCATGGGACATGAAAAGCCTTACAGCTCGGCAGCAGGACCGCCGATTGGTTTTTCGGGACGATCAGCCTCATCCGACTTGGCTATCGGCGTACCGGTATCGTTACCGCCACCCGTCCAGTCACGTGGCTCGCGCGGCGTGCGACCGCTCATGATGTCGTCGATCTGATCGGCATCGATGGTCTCGTACTTCATCAGTGCTTCGGCCATGGCGTCGAGCTTGTCGCGATTCTCTTCGAGCAGGCGCTTGGCCGTGTCGTAGCAATGGTCGATGATGCTGCGCACCTCGAGATCGATGAGCTTGGCGGTTTCGCCAGAGATGTTGCTGCTCTGACCGCTGCCACCACGGCCCAGGAACACTTCACCCTCTTCCTCGGCATACAGCAGCGGGCCGAGCTTCTCGGACAGGCCCCACTTGGTGACCATGTTCCGGGCGATCTGGCTGGCGCGCATGATGTCGTTGGACGCGCCGGTGGTGACACCGTCGAAGCCCAAGGTCATTTCTTCCGCGATACGGCCGCCGTACAGCGAGCAGATCTGGCTGATCAGCGCGCGCTTGGAAAGGCTGTAGCGATCCTCTTCCGGCAGGAACATGGTCACGCCCAGGGCGCGGCCACGGGGAATGATCGACACTTTGTAAACCGGGTCATGCTCGGGCACCAGACGACCGACGATGGCGTGACCCGCCTCGTGGAACGCCGTGTTGAGCTTCTCCTTGTCCGACATGACCATGGTCTTGCGCTCGGCGCCCATCATGATCTTGTCTTTGGCCAGTTCGAACTCTTTCATCTCGACGACGCGCTTGCCGGAGCGAGCGGCGAACAGCGATGCCTCGTTGACCAGGTTGGCCAGATCGGCACCGGAGAAGCCAGGCGTACCACGGGCAATGACCGCAGCCTTGACGTCTTCGCCCATCGGCACCTTGCGCATGTGCACGTTGAGGATCTGCTCACGACCACGGATGTCCGGCAGACCGACGACCACCTGACGGTCGAAGCGGCCCGGGCGCAGCAGCGCAGGATCGAGCACGTCCGGACGGTTGGTCGCGGCGATGACGATGATGCCATCGTTCATTTCGAAGCCGTCCATCTCTACCAGCAACTGGTTGAGGGTCTGCTCGCGCTCGTCGTGACCACCACCCATGCCGGCGCCACGATGGCGACCAACGGCGTCGATCTCGTCGATGAAGATGATGCAGGGCGCGTGTTTCTTGGCTTGCTCGAACATGTCACGCACACGGGAGGCGCCGACACCCACGAACATTTCCACGAAGTCGGAACCGGAAATGGTGAAGAACGGCACCTTGGCTTCGCCGGCAACGGCCTTGGCCAGCAGGGTCTTACCGGTACCCGGGGAGCCGACCATCAGCACGCCGCGAGGGATACGGCCGCCGAGGCGCTGGAACTTGCCCGGATCACGCAGGAACTCGACCAGCTCGCTGACTTCTTCCTTGGCCTCGTCGCAGCCCGCGACGTCGGCGAAGGTGGTCTTGACCTGGTCTTCGGAGAGCAGGCGCGCCTTGCTCTTGCCGAAACTCATCGGCCCGCCCTTGCCGCCTGCACCGCCCTGCATCTGGCGCATGAAGAACATGAACACCGCGATGATCACCAGAATCGGGAAGCTGGCGACCAGCAACTGGGTCCAGATGCTCTGCTGTTCAGGCTGCTTGCCAACGATCTCGACATTGTTGTCCATCAGATCCTTGATCAGGCCATTGTCCTGGATCGCCGGGCGCACGGTTTCGAACGACGTGCCGTCGGAACGCATGCCGCTGATGATGTAGCCATCGACGGTTACGCGCTTGACCCCACCATCCTGAACCTGCTGGATGAACTCCGAGTAATTGAGCTTGTTCGTCTCGCTCGGGCTGGAGAAATTATTCATCACCGTAACCAGGACGGCGGCGATGATCAGCCACAGGATCAGATTCTTTGCCATGTCGTTCAATTAGCTACCCTCTGAAGCAGGCCCCTTGCCGAAGCGTGCTTCGCATGACGACCAGTTATATACCGATCTAACTTACTACAAACGCTCGCTCGTGGCTGACACCGTCTGTAACCCTTTATGAGATATCTGCCCGTTACGATGCGCGTATCGGCTTGGACTGACAACCAGGCCTTTGGTTTTACTCTTCACGCTGCCCTTTGAATCCACGCGCCAGCATGTACTGCTCGCGGGAGCGCCCGCGCGATGACAGCGGCTTGCGCATCTGCACCTTCTCGAACAGACCACGAACCTGCCTGTGGTACTCGTCGAAACCTTCGCCCTGGAAAATCTTGATCAGATAATCACCACCGGGGCGCAGCACTCGGGTAGCCAGATCCAGCGCCAGCTCGCACAGGTACATGGCGCGCGGCTGATCCGATTCCCTGACTCCACTCATATTGGGGGCCATATCGGAAATCACAAGGTCTACGGGATGATTGTCGATAGCCTCGAGGATGCGTGCGAACACCGCATCGTCGGTAAAGTCGCCCTGAATGAAGGTGACATCCGGGATGCTGTCCATTTCCAGGATGTCCGAGGCGATCAGCCGCCCCTTGTCGCCGATCACCCGACTGGTGACCTGAGACCAGCCGCCCGGGGCCGCACCGAGGTCGACCACGGTGATTCCCGGGCGCAGGATGCGATCCTTCTCCTGCACCTCCAGCAGCTTGTAGCTGGCACGTGAACGGTAGCCGTCCCTTTGCGCCATTTTGACGTAGGGATCGTCGAAATGCTCTTTCAGCCAACGCTGGCTGGTCTTGGAACGGGCCACACAACACCTCGGAAGAACAGAATGAATAACTGGGCGGTCTTCAAGCGGCTCGGTTAAAATAGCCCGCTTTCCCCAGATTAAGACGCAGGGTTCAGATTATGCCGCTCACTCAAGAGCAGAAGAAACAGTTCAAATCTATCGGCCACCACCTGAAACCGGTATTGATCGTTGCCGATAACGGTGTTACCGAAGGCGTATTGGCAGAGCTGGAGCGCGCCCTGAACGATCATGAACTGATCAAGATTCAGCTGCGCATCACCGAGCGCGAAAGCCGCCTGGCGGTGATCGATGAGCTGTGCAAGGCCAGCAAGGCCGACCTGGCGCAGGTAATCGGAAAAATGGCGCTGATCTACCGCAAGAACCCCAAGGCCAATCGCAACCTGTCCAACATCAGCCGCTTTCAGGGCTGAATCAGCGGATCAGCCGACCGCCGGGTCGGCTTTCGCGACCGTTCGCGGCACGGGCTGCAGCACCAGCAGCAGGCCGAAGAACGCCAGCAGCAAGTAGCTGAACAGCTGCCAGCGAATGGCATCTGGCCAGAGCACGAGCGAAGCCAGCAAGGCCGAAGCGATTGCCAGCACCGCGAGCAGAAATTGCCCGCGGCGCTCGCCCCAAAGCGACGAAAGGCGACGCAGCCTAACGAGCAGACCAGCCTGAACGAGCACGCAGACCAGGGTGATGAGCACCATCTGCGGCATCAGCACGCCAGCGATCTCTTCGATCAGCAGCGACGCCAGCCCCACGCTGTACAGCCCCGGCACCACCATGAAGTGCAGTATCCAGATGCCGCCCACCCAAAGGGTTTGCAGCAGCATCCAGATACCTGCAGCCATGTCGGACGGCGCCAGGTCAGATGTGACGAACTTCGACAATCTCGTACTCGATCAGACCGCTAGGGGTGCTCACCGCCACCACGTCACCCTCTTCCTTGCCGATCAGGGCACGGGCAATGGGCGAACCGACGGAAATCTTGCCCTGCTTGATGTCGGCTTCGTCTTCACCGACGATCCGGTAGGACACGCTTTCATCGGTCTCGACGTTGGCGATTTCCACGGTAGTACCGAAGATCACCTTGCCGGTATGGGCGATGGTGGTCACATCGATCACCACCGCGTTCTGCAGACGGCCTTCGATATCGCGAACGCGCGCTTCGACCATGCCCTGCTGCTCGCGTGCAGCGTGGTACTCGGCGTTTTCCTTCAGGTCACCCAGCTCGCGTGCTTCGCCGATGTCCTGACTGAGCTTGGGCCGGACTACCTTGGTCAGGTGGGCCAGCTCTTCCTCGAGGGCGCGAGCGCCCTCCACGGTCATGGGGTACTTGTTCATGCCTTGATTCCTGCGTGCAGGTCTTGCAAACGACGTACGGTCTTCTCGGGGCCGAACTTCAGCGCCTCGCAAATCGCCTGACCCGCCGCAATGGTGGTAGTGCAGGCGATCTTGTGCTGCAGAGCGTTACGACGAATGGAGTAGGAGTCCGCGATGGACTGACGACCTTCGGTGGTATTGATGATGAGGGTGACCTCGTCATTCTTGATCATGTCGACCACGTGCGGACGGCCTTCGGTCACTTTGTTCACGCGACGTACCGGCAAACCGGCAGCCTCGATCACCTTGGCGGTACCGGAGGTGGCGACGACCTCGAAGCCCAGGCTGATCAGATCGCGGGCGACCTGCTCGGCCAGCGGCTTGTCATCATCACGCACGCTGATGAACGCACAGCCGGAGTTCGGCAGAATCTCGCTAGCGCCCAGCTGCGCCTTGGCGAAGGCCTCACCGAACGTGTCGCCGACGCCCATCACTTCGCCAGTGGACTTCATCTCCGGGCCGAGAATCGGGTCAACGCCCGGGAACTTGTTGAACGGGAATACCGCTTCCTTGACGCTGAAGAACGGCGGGATGATTTCTTCGGTGAAGCCGATTTCTGCCAGCGTCTTGCCAGCCATCACGCGCGCCGCCACCTTGGCCAGCGACTCGCCGATGCACTTGGACACGAACGGCACGGTACGCGACGCGCGCGGGTTGACCTCGATCACGTAGATGTCTTCACCCTGCACGGCCATCTGCACGTTCATCAGGCCGACGACGCCGAGCTCCAGGGCCATTTTCTTGACCTGGTCGCGGATCTCGTCCTGGATGTGTGCCGGCAGCGAGTAAGGTGGCAGCGAGCAGGCGGAGTCACCGGAGTGCACACCCGCTTGTTCGATGTGCTGCATGATGGCGCCGATGACGACCTGCTCACCATCGCACACCGCATCGATATCGACTTCGATGGCGCAGTTGAGGAAGCGATCGAGCAGAACCGGGCTGTCGTTGGAGACCTTCACCGCTTCGCGCATGTAGCGCTTGAGCTCTTCTTCCTGATAGACGATTTCCATCGCCCGGCCACCAAGTACATAGGATGGGCGGACCACCATCGGGTAACCGATGTTCTTGGACAGCGTCAGCGCCTCTTCTTCGCTACGGGCGGTGGCGTTGGCAGGCTGACGCAGGCCCAGGCGCTGCACCATCTGCTGGAAACGCTCGCGGTCTTCGGCGCGGTCGATGGCGTCCGGGCTGGTGCCGATGATCGGTACGCCGGCCTCTTCCAGGGCGCGGCACAGTTTCAACGGCGTCTGACCGCCGTACTGGACGATCACACCCTTGGGCTGCTCGACGCGGACGATTTCCAGTACGTCTTCCAGGGTCACTGGCTCGAAGTACAGGCGATCGGATGTGTCGTAGTCGGTGGAGACGGTTTCCGGGTTGCAGTTGACCATGATGGTCTCGTAACCGTCTTCACGCATGGCCAGCGCGGCGTGCACGCAGCAGTAGTCGAACTCGATACCCTGGCCGATGCGGTTCGGGCCGCCGCCGAGGATCATGATCTTGTCGCGGCTGCTCGGATTGGCCTCGCACTCTTCCTCGTAGGTCGAATACATGTAGGCGGTATCGGTCGCGAACTCGGCAGCGCAGGTGTCCACACGCTTGTAGACCGGCAGCACCTTGAGCTTGTGGCGATGGCTGCGCAGGTTCTTCTCGGTGACACCGAGCAACGCCGCCAGGCGCGCATCGGAGAAGCCTTTGCGCTTGAGGCTGAACATTAGGTCACGGTCGATGCTGGACAGGCCCAGGGTCTGGATGCGCTGCTCGTCCTTGATCAGATCTTCGATCTGCACCAGGAACCACTCGTCGATGCGCGTCAGCTCGAACACTTCTTCGACCGTCTTGCCGGCACGGAAAGCGTCGCCGACGTACCAGATGCGGTCCGCGCCCGGCACGATCAGCTCGCGCTTGAGGGTGCTTTCAGCTTCGGGATCGGCCGGGTCGAGCTTGGGATCGAAACCGGACACGCCAACTTCCAGGCCACGCAGCGCTTTCTGCAGGGATTCCTGGAAGGTACGGCCGATGGCCATGACTTCACCGACGGATTTCATCTGGGTGGTCAGGCGGGCGTCGGCCTTGGGGAATTTCTCGAAGGCGAAGCGCGGGATCTTGGTGACCACGTAATCGATGGCCGGCTCGAACGACGCCGGGGTACGACCACCGGTGATGTCGTTGGACAGCTCGTCGAGGGTGTAACCCACCGCCAGCTTGGCGGCGATCTTGGCGATGGGGAAACCGGTCGCCTTGGAGGCCAGTGCCGAGGAACGCGACACACGCGGGTTCATCTCGATGACCACCATACGACCGGTATCCGGGCAGATGCCGAACTGCACGTTGGAGCCGCCGGTTTCCACACCGATCTCGCGCAGCACCGCCAGAGAGGCGTTACGCAGGATCTGGTATTCCTTGTCGGTCAGGGTCTGGGCCGGTGCGACGGTGATCGAGTCACCGGTGTGCACGCCCATCGGATCGAAGTTTTCGATGGCGCAGACGATGATGCAGTTGTCCTTCTTGTCGCGGACCACCTCCATCTCGTATTCCTTCCAGCCGATCAGCGATTCGTCGATCAGCAGCTCACGGGTCGGCGACAGGTCCAGACCACGGGCGCAGATTTCCTCGAATTCTTCACGGTTGTAGGCGATGCCACCACCGGTACCGCCCATGGTGAAGGACGGACGGATGATGCACGGGAAGCCGACCTTCTCGAGCACGCCGTAGGCTTCTTCCATGCTGTGGGCGATGCCCGAAACCGGGCAGGCAAGGCCGATGTCTTTCATCGCCTTGTCGAACCGCGAACGGTCTTCGGCCTTGTCGATGGTGTCGGCATTGGCACCGATCATCTCGACGCCGAATTTTTCCAGCACGCCATGACGCTCGAGGTCCAGGGCGCAGTTCAGCGCGGTCTGGCCACCCATGGTCGGCAGCAGCGCGTCAGGACGCTCCTTCTCGATGATCTTGGCCACGGTGGCCCATTTGATCGGCTCGATGTAGGTGGCGTCGGCCATCGACGGGTCGGTCATGATGGTGGCCGGGTTGGAGTTCACCAGAATGACGCGGAAACCTTCCTCGCGCAGGGCCTTGCAGGCCTGGGCGCCGGAATAGTCGAATTCGCACGCCTGGCCGATGACGATGGGGCCGGCACCGAGGATCAGGATACTTTTGATGTCTGTACGTTTTGGCATGTTCTCTCTCGAATCCTTAGGTCAGTCGGCGAGTCATCTTGAAAGCTACTGCGCGCTATCTGGGCTGCGTTGCGCGGTACTCACTTGCTCGCCGTACTGACACATGTACTGTCTCGTCGTTGCGTGCCGGGGGCCTTGCCCAGACAGCGCTCGCTACGCTTTCCAGACGACTCGTCTATTTGCGCTTGGCCATGGCTTCGATGAAGCGGTCGAACAGTGGGGCGACATCGTTGGGACCCGGGCTGGCCTCGGGGTGACCCTGGAAGCTGAAGGCGTCCTTGTCGGTACGCTCGATGCCTTGCAGGGTGCCGTCGAACAGCGACTTGTGGATCGGGCGCAGATTGCTCGGCAGGCTGTTCTCATCCACGGCAAAACCGTGGTTCTGGCTGGTGATCATCACCACGCCAGTGTCCAGATCCTGCACCGGGTGGTTGGCACCATGGTGGCCGTGGCCCATTTTCAGGGTCTTGGCACCGGAGGCCAGCGCCAGCAATTGGTGGCCAAGGCAGATGCCGAATACCGGAATATCGGTCTCGAGCACGTCCTTGATCGCCTGAATGGCGTAATCGCAGGGCTCGGGATCGCCCGGGCCGTTGGACAGGAACACCCCATCGGGATTGAGCGCCAGTACATCCTTGGCAGGGGTTTGCGCCGGCACCACGGTAAGGCGGCAGCCACGAGCGACCAGCATGCGCAGGATGTTCAGCTTGACGCCGTAATCGTAGGCGACGACGTGATAAGGCAGCTCGCTGGCGGCAATCTCGGGATGGCTGTCATCCTTGAGGTTCCAGACGCTGGAGCGCCACTCGTAGCGCTCGCTGCAGCTGACCTCCTTGGCCAGGTCCATACCCTTGAGGCCCGGGAAGCCACGCGCCAGTTCCAGAGCCTTTTCCTCGGTGGCGTCAGCGCCGACCAGGATGCAGCCGTTCTGCGAACCTTTCTCGCGCAGGATGCGGGTCAGGCGGCGAGTGTCGATACCGGCGATGGCGACGGTGCCGTTTTCCTTGAGGTAATCGGACAGGGACTGCTTGTTGCGCCAGTTGCTGGCGGTCAGCGGCAGATCACGAATGATCAGGCCGGCAGCCCAGACGCGATCCGACTCGGCGTCTTCCGGCGTGGTGCCGGTATTGCCGATATGTGGATAGGTCAGCGTGACGATTTGTTGGGCGTATGACGGATCGGTGAGAATTTCCTGATAGCCGGTCATGGCGGTGTTGAACACCACCTCCCCGACAGTCTGGCCGTCGGCCCCGATGGCCTCGCCGCGAAAAATGCTGCCGTCAGCAAGGGCGAGTATGGCTGGCTTACTCAAGAAGACCTCCCGTAGATCGTGGAGCAAACGCAGATTGTAAAAAAGCGGGATGACGTGTGAAGGTCATCCCGCTTTTTTGATTGATTCATTCTGCGCAACTTTTAGTGGACACACTAAAGCGAAAAGCTTACAGGAAAACCCGGTTTTTCGAAAGGCATAGAGAGGCAAAAACCTGAAATCCGATTCACGGCGGGCTGAAGGAACCGGCAACAAGGCGCATCGCTGCGCCCCGAGCCACCCTGGCGCTTGCCGAAGGGGCTCGACGCGCACCCCGATCCGGGTCACTTCAGACCCAGCACGTCCTGCATATCGTACAGCCCGACAGAACGACCGCGCAGCCAGGAAGCAGCCCGCACGGCCCCCTTGGCGAAGGTCATGCGACTGGAAGCCTTGTGAGTGATTTCCACACGCTCGCCATCGGCAGCGAACAGCACGGTGTGATCGCCGACCACGTCGCCGGCGCGCACCGTGGCGAACCCGATGGTTTCGCGGGCACGAGCGCCAGTCTGACCTTCACGCCCGTAGACCGCGACCTTGTCGAGATCACGCCCCAATGCGTTGGCGATGACCTCCCCCATGCGCAGCGCAGTACCGGACGGCGCATCGACCTTGTGGCGGTGGTGAGCCTCGAGGACCTCGATGTCCACGTCGTCACCCAGCACCCGCGCAGCGGTATCGAGCAAGTTGAGGCACAGGTTGACGCCCACGCTGAAGTTGGCGGCGAAGACGATGGGAATATCCTTGCCCGCCTCGACCAGCAACTGCTTTTCAGCAGCACTGAAACCGGTGGTGCCGATGACCATGGCCTTGCCTGCCTGCCGGCAGAGCTCCAGGTTCTTCAGCGTCACCGAGGGGTGAGTGAAATCGATCAGCACGTCGAATTGATCGAGCACACCGTGCAGATCGCCGCCAACGGCCACACCCAGCTTGCCGACCGCGGCCAGCTCGCCGGCATCAGCGCCCAGCAGCGTGCTTTCGGGACGTGCCAGCGCCGCGCCGAGGCTGACACCTTCGGCTTGCTGCACGGCTTCGATCAGGTTCTTGCCCATGCGCCCGGCGGCGCCTGTGACTGCAATTCGCATAACAACAGCTCCACGCTGCGAGCCTCAAGCTACGAGCCGGACACGCCATTTCTGGTCGCCCGACTTGCAGCGTGCGGCTGGTTTCAGAGATCGCCGAAGAAGCGCTTGACGCCTTCGAACCAGCCATTGGCCTTGGGCGAGTGCGAGCTGTTGCCCGCCAGGGACTGACGGAACTCGTCGAGCAGCTCGCGCTGACGACGATCCAGGTTGACCGGTGTTTCCACCGCCACCTTGCACATCAGGTCGCCAGCACCGCCGCCGCGCACCGGAGCCACGCCCTTGCCACGCAGGCGGAACAGCTTGCCAGTCTGCGTGCCTTCCGGGATCTTCAGCTTGACCCGACCGTCGAGGGTCGGCACTTCCAGCTCGCCGCCCAGCGCTGCATCGGCGAAGCTGATCGGTACTTCGCAGTACAGATGCTTGCCGTCGCGCTGGAAGATCGCGTGCTCACGCACGTTGACGACCACATACAGATCGCCAGCCGGACCACCCATGGTGCCCGCCTCGCCCTCGCCGGACAGACGAATGCGGTCACCGGTATCGACACCAGCCGGTACCTTGACCGACAGCGTCTTGTGCTCTTCGACACGGCCATGACCGTGGCAGGAACCACAAGGGTCGGTGATCATCTTGCCGCTGCCGTGGCAGCGCGGGCAGGTCTGCTGCACAGAGAAGAAACCCTGCTGCATGCGCACCTGACCGATGCCTCCGCACGTGGTGCAGGTGACCGGAGTGGTGCCCTTCTTGGCGCCGGAGCCTTCGCACACCTTGCAGTTGACCAGAGTCGGCACGCGAATGGTCACCGTGGTGCCACGCACTGCCTCTTCGAGATCCAGCTCCAGGGTGTAACGCAGGTCGCTGCCGCGCTGCGCACCGCCGCGCTGACCGCCACGCTGGCCACCGAAGAAATCGCTGAACACGTCGCCGAAGATATCGGAGAAGTTGGCGCTGCCACCGCCAAAGCCGCCACCGCCACCCATTTGTGGGTCGACACCGGCATGACCGTACTGATCGTAAGCGCTGCGTTTGCCCGCATCGGACAGCACTTCATAGGCCTCGTTGGCCTCCTTGAAGGCGTCTTCGGCAGCCTTGTCGCCGGGGTTGCGATCGGGGTGATGCTTCATCGCCAGGCGGCGGTAGGCCTTCTTCAGCTCCGCCTCGCTGGCACCGCGCTCGACCCCGAGCACTTCGTAGTAGTCACGTTTAGACATGGATTTCTAACACTCTCAAAATTCGTACCGTCCAGACACGCCAACGCGGGAGCAAGCCCCCGCGCGGCGGATCGCCCTGGCGCACAGTAGTGCGGCAGGGCGCAAACACAGGCAAGCCGGGGCTTACTTGTTGTCCTTGACTTCCTCGAACTCGGCGTCGACAACGTCGTCCGCAGAGCCCTTGGTTTCACCGGCATCCGCCGCCGCACCGGCAGCACCTGGCTGCGGCTGTTCGGCATACATTTTCTGCGCCAGTGGCGTGGTTGCCTCGGACAGGGCATTCATCTTCGCTTCGATGGCCGCCTTGTCGTCACCCTTGACGGCAACTTCCAGCTCGCCGAGGGCCGTTTCGATGGCCGCTTTCTCGTCCGCAGTGGCCTTGTCGCCCGCTTCGGTGAGCATCTTGCGTGTGGCGTGAACCAGCTGGTCGCCCTGGTTACGGGCGGTGGCCAGTTCTTCGAATTTGCGGTCTTCCTCGGCATTGGCCTCGGCGTCACGCACCATGCGCTCGATTTCATCATCGGACAGGCCCGAGTTGGCCTTGATCACGATGGACTGGGTCTTGCCGGTCGCCTTGTCTTTCGCACCGACGTGCAGGATGCCGTTGGCATCGATATCGAAGGTCACTTCGATCTGCGGTACGCCACGCGGAGCTGGCGGAATCTCGGCCAGGTCGAACTTGCCCAGGGACTTGTTCTGACCGGCCTGCTTGCGCTCACCCTGCAGCACGTGAATGGTCACCGCGCTCTGGTTGTCGTCGGCGGTGGAGAACACCTGCGACTTCTTGGTCGGGATGGTGGTGTTCTTCTCGATCAGCGCGGTCATCACACCGCCCATGGTTTCGATACCCAGGGTCAGCGGGGAAACGTCCAGCAGCAGCACGTCCTTGACGTCGCCAGCCAGTACCGCGCCCTGAATGGCAGCGCCCATGGCAACGGCTTCGTCCGGGTTGACGTCCTTGCGTGCTTCCTTGCCGAAGAACTCGGTAACCAGCTTCTGCACCAGCGGCATGCGGGTCTGACCGCCGACCAGGATCACGTCGTTGATCGAACCGACGTCGATGCCGGCGTCTTTCAAGGCGATGCGGCACGGCTCGATGGTGCGCTGTACCAGATCTTCGACCAGCGATTCCAGCTTGGCGCGGGAAATCTTCACGTTCAAGTGCTTGGGACCGGTGGCGTCTGCAGTGATGTACGGCAGGTTGACGTCGGTCTGCTGGCTCGAGGACAGCTCGATCTTGGCCTTCTCGGCGGCTTCCTTGAGGCGCTGCATGGCCAGCGGGTCGCCCTTGAGGTTCATGCCGGTTTCTTTCTTGAACTCGTCGACGAGGTAGTCGATCAGGCGGATGTCGAAGTCTTCGCCACCGAGGAAGGTGTCACCGTTGGTGGCCAGTACTTCGAACTGGTGCTCGCCGTCGACTTCAGCGATCTCGATCACCGAGACGTCGAAGGTACCGCCGCCCAGGTCATAGACGATCACGGTGTGGTCGCCCTTGGCCTTGTCCATGCCATAGGCCAGCGCAGCCGCGGTAGGCTCGTTGATGATGCGCTTGACGTCCAGACCGGCGATGCGGCCGGCATCCTTGGTTGCCTGGCGCTGGCTGTCGTTGAAGTAGGCCGGAACGGTGATGACCGCTTCGGTGACCGCTTCGCCGAGATAGTCTTCGGCGGTCTTCTTCATCTTCTTGAGAATTTCAGCCGAGATCTGCGGCGGTGCCATCTTCTGGCCATTGACCTCGACCCAGGCGTCACCGTTGTCCGCCTTGGCGATCTTGTACGGGACCATCTGGATGTCTTTCTGTACGACTTCTTCGTCGAAACGACGGCCGATCAGGCGCTTCACCGCATACAGGGTGTTGTGAGGGTTGGTCACGGCCTGACGCTTGGCGGACTGGCCGACCAGGATCTCGCCATCGTTGGCGTAAGCGATGATCGACGGCGTGGTACGCGCGCCTTCGGCGTTCTCGATGACCTTGACGTTGCCGTTTTCAAGAATGGAGACGCAGGAGTTGGTGGTCCCCAGGTCGATACCGATAATTTTGCCCATTTCACTCTCCCGAAACTTTGATATATCCGCAGCGCTGTCGTGACCGCTGCGGTAGCACTAATACGCTTGACTTAATAAATGGGGGCTCGCCCGCCGATTTCAAGCCTGTTCGTCGATGGACGGCGGAGTCTCGGCCGGTGCCTTGCTGACCACGACCATGGCCGGACGCAGCAGGCGACCGTTGAGCATGTAGCCCTTCTGGAACACCTTGAGCACGCTGTTGGGCTCGACGTTGGTGCTCTCTTGCAGGGCCATGGCCTGATGGTGCTCCGGATTGAACGGCGCACCATGCGGGTCGATGGCTTCCAACTGATGACGCTTGAGGGTATCGAGCAGCAACTTGAGCGTCAGCTCCATGCCCTCGCGCACCGCCTTGATCGATTCGTCATCGGCACTGGACAGCTCGAGACCACGCTCCAGGCTATCGACCACCGGCAACAGGTCGTTGGCGAATTTCTCGAGGGCGAACTTGTGCGCCTTCTCGACATCCTGCTCAGCGCGGCGGCGCACGTTCTGCAGATCGGCAGCCATGCGCAGCGACTGATCCTGCGCAGCCGCCAGTTGCTCTTCGAGCGCTTGCACGCGAGCAGCCAGGTCATCACTCGGCGCAGCGTCATTCGCTTCGGCCTCGGGAGTCTGCGGATCCAGGTTCTGTTCGTCAGCCATGCACTTCTCCTCTGAATAATCGACGAGCCTCAACTCGCGCGTCTGCCGCCTATATAAGGACGATTCGTAGGGTTTCAAGGGGCGCAACCACATCACTGCACGACAGAGGACACAGGATTGCCACTCACAGACAAAACACTGTATAAATAACCAGACAAAATTCTGGGAGGCCACGCCATGCTGGTGCACCTGTCCGTACACAATTACGCCATCGTCGAACACCTCGATCTGGAACTGGATCGCGGAATGAGCGTCATCAGCGGCGAAACCGGCGCTGGCAAATCGATCATGCTCGACGCCCTCGGCCTGACCCTGGGCGATCGCGCGGACAGCGGCGTAGTGAGACCAGGTGCCGACAAGGCCGACATTCTCGCCAGCTTCGACCTGGGCGACATTCCCGAAGCCCACGACTGGCTCGCCGAGCGCGACCTGGACACCGACGGCCCCTGCATCTTGCGCCGCGTGATCACCGCCGAAGGCCGCTCGCGGGGCTACATCAACGGCACCCCCTGCCCGCTCGGTGACCTCAAGGCGCTGGGCGAGCTGCTGATCGACATCCACAGCCAGCATGAACACCAGTCGCTGCTCAAGGCCGACACCCATCGCCGCCTGCTCGACGAATACGCCAACGCCCAGGAACTGGCCCGCCAGGTGCACCTGGCCGCACAGCGCTGGAAGCAGACACGCAGCGAACTCGAACGCCTCGCCTCACAGGGCGATGAACAGCGTGCGCGCCATCAACTGCTCAGTTATCAGCTGGAAGAGCTGGAGAACCTTGGGCTAGGCGACAACGAGCTGGAGCAGCTCGAACAGGACCACAAGGCCCTGACCAACGCCGAAGGCTTGCTCGCCGCCTGCCGCCAGGTCATCGAGCAATGCAGCGAGAGCGATGCCGGCAACGTGCTGTCCGCCCTGACCAATAGCCTGAGCCGACTCAGCGGCGTGCAAGGCCAACCGGGCGCGCTCAACGAAGCCGCCAACCTGCTCGCCAGCGCACAGATTCAGGTCGAAGAGGCGGTGGGTGAGTTGAATCGTTTTCTCGACCATTTCGAGGCCGACCCGCAGCGCCAGCAACAACTGGAAGAGCGCCTGGACACCATCTATACACTGGCGCGCAAGCATCGCATTCACCCCAGCGAACTGCCCGCCATGCAGCAGCAGTTGTTCGACGAGCTGGAAGGCCTGAATGCCGATGACCAGGCCACCGAGCGCCTGAGCGAGGAGCTGGCTTCCTATGGCCGACACTATCAGGAGAAGGCTGCCGAACTGAGCGCCCGCCGACACAAAGCGGCAGGCAAACTGAGCAAGGCGGTGGAAAAGGAAATGCAGACACTGGGCATGCCCGGCGGTCGCTTCAGCATTCAACTGCAGGAAAACATCAGCAGCGAACCGAACGCCAATGGTCTCGAGCAGGTGGAGTTTCTGGTCAGTGCCAACCCGGGCCAACCGATCAAGGCACTGGCCAAGGTGGCCTCGGGTGGCGAGCTTTCGCGTATCAGCCTGGCAATCCAAGTGATCACCGCGCAGACCTCACGGGTACCGACGCTGGTATTCGATGAAGTGGACGTCGGTATCGGCGGACCTACCGCCGAAGTCGTGGGTCAACTGCTGCGCCGTCTGGGCAACCGTGGCCAGGTACTTACCGTCACCCACCTGCCGCAGGTCGCCGCCCAGGGCCACCAACACCTGTTCGTACACAAGGTGCGCGGCAACAACGCGACCCGCACCGCGGTCAGCAAGCTGAGCGACGCCCAACGCGTTGAAGAGATCGCCCGCATGCTCGGCGGCATCGACCTTACCGAAGAGTCGCTGGCCCACGCCCGCAAGCTGGTCAGCAACGCGCAGAGCTAGTATTCGCAACACTTTATTACAGGCATGAAAAAGGCGACCCAGGGTCGCCTTTTTCACTACGGGTCGTACTTACTTTTTAACGCCAGTGGTGCGCACGTACAGAACCAGATTGTGATCAACCAGCTCGAAACCGTGCTCACGAACGATTTCTTTCTGACGCTTTTCGATTTCGGCATCGAAGAACTCGATCACGTCGCCGGTATCCACGCACACCATGTGATCGTGGTGACCACCGTCGGCCAATTCGAATACGGCATGGCCGCCGTCGAAGTTGTGGCGTACCACCAGGCCGGCCGCTTCGAACTGGGTCAGAACCCGGTAAACAGTGGCCAGACCGACATCTTCACCGGCGTCCATCAGGGACTTGTAAACATCCTCTGCACTCATGTGACGCTGCTCGGCAGAGTCGAGCATCTGCAGGATTTTGACCCGTGGCAGGGTCACTTTCAGGCCAGCTTTGCGGAGTTCGCTATTTTCAACCATGGTCTGCTTTCTCGCGGAAGCGCTTCGCAGCTTCCCTTATTGCGGGTATGATCGGGGTTTACGTTGCCCAGCCAAGATAGTGGAAGACGCCCACCGATGCAAAAAACCAAACTCCTGCTGACCAGCCTCATGTTCATGGGGCTCATCGCACTCGCCGGTTGCTCATTCCCCGGGGTTTATAAAATCGACATCCAACAGGGCAATGTCGTCACGCAGGACATGATAGACCAGTTGAGGCCGGGAATGACCCGACGCCAAGTGCGGTTTATCATGGGCAATCCCCTGCTGACCGACACCTTCCACGCCAACCGCTGGGATTACCTGTACAGCATGCAGGCTGGCGGCAGCCAGCGTCAGCAAGAGCGCGTAAGCGTCGTGTTCAACGGCGACGACCAGCTGGTCGGCCTGTCCGGTGACTTCATGCCAGGCGTCAGCCGTGATGACGCGATCCTCGGCCGTGACGGCGCTCCGCAGACTGCGCCGACCGAGCAGCAGGATGAACCTGCAGCCCCTGGCTCGCTGCTCGAACAGATCCAGCGTGATGTGGATAACGTCGAAACCGTACCGGTACCGACGCCGGAGCCACTGGAAACCTCCCCCCAGTAAGTGCTCCCGTATGAAAAAGCCCTGGCCAGTGCCGGGGCTTTTTATTGCTCGAACGAAACTGCGGCATCCACTGCCTGCTCGCCCAGCTCAACGCCCGTTACGGTCTTGCGCCAGTTTTGCCCGCTCGACAGCCTGAGCTGCTCGACGCTTGCGTACGTCTTTGGGATCGGCGAGCAGCGGACGATAGATCTCGACGCGATCCCCCTCTTCCAGCAAGCGAGTCTCGGGCGACGCCACCGCCTTGCCAAATATCCCCAGGGGCGCACCCGCCAGATCCAGATCGGCAACATGCTCGTGCAAGCCCGACTGCAGCGCAGCCTGACGCACCGTACTGCCGGCTGGCAGCTGCAGAGTTAGAAGAAATTGCCTGTCAGGCGCGGCGAAGACAACTTCCACCGACACTCGATCACTGGCCATGGAGTTGCTTGGCACGCTGACAGAATGCGTCGACCATGGTGTTGGCCGCCTGATTGAACAGCGGGCCGAGGGCCGCGCGTACGATCGGGCCTGCGTAATCGAAGGTCAGATCGAGACTGATCTTGCAGGCCTTTTCGCCCAGCGCCTTGAATACCCACTGCCCATGGAAATGCTCGAAGGGCCCGCTTTCCAAATTCAGCTCGATGGACTGTCCTGGCACCAGCACATTGCGGGTGGTAAAACGCTGGCTCAGCCCGGCCTTGGCCACTTCCAGACTGGCACGCATGTGCGTATCACTGACCTCGAGTACTTCGCTCGATGCACACCAGGGCAGAAACTCCGGGTAGCGCGCGACATCGTTGACCAGGTCATACAGCGCCTGCGCCGGATAGGGCAGCAAGGCCGAGCGTTGAATGTGAGTGCTCATAACAATAGGTTTCCACGGTTGGTGGCATCGCATTACAGCGCTGCCACAGGGCGATACGGCATACCGACGAGCATCGACCGCAAGACGAGAAGTGCACATATTGTCGAGGATTCATCCTGAGGGCTCAAGCGCACTGCTGACGCAGCACTTTTAGCGTGAGAAGCATGAGGATCAATGGCGCACCGACGTCATACTCCATATAATGCGCCGCCTATGGCTAAACAAACGAAACATCCGCAAGGCAGCATCGCCCAGAACAAGAAGGCGATGCACGACTACTTCGTCGAGTCCCGCTTCGAGGCCGGCCTGGCTCTGGCCGGCTGGGAAGTGAAAAGTCTGCGCGCCGGCAAGGCCCAGCTGGTCGACAGCTACGTGCTGCTCAAGGACGACGAAGCCTGGCTGATGGGCTGCCACATCACGCCGCTGAAAACCGCCAGCACCCACGTTATCGCCGACCCGACGCGTACGCGAAAGCTGCTGCTGAACAAGCGCGAGCTGGAAAAGCTGTTCGGTTCGGTTCAGCAGAAAGGCTACACCTGCGTGGCCCTGTCGCTGTACTGGAAGCAGCACTTGGTGAAGTGCGAAATCGCCCTGGCCAAGGGCAAGAAGGATTTCGACAAGCGCCACACCGAGAAAGAACGCGACGCCGACCGCGAAGTGCAGCGCGCCATGCGCAGCAAGGGCAAAGACGAGTAAGCGCAGCGCCGAGCTGCGGTACCGCCTTGTCGACCCACCCGCACGGCTTGCCGGGTGGGTCATCCCCACCCATCCGCCGCTTTATACGCCCCATCACCTGCCGGCACATGGCCGATATCGCCTGGTGGGTTAGATGGCGCCCGGATAACAGTGACGACTTGCCTTAGACGCCTCGCGCCACCAACCCCACGAGCGCGAAACGCTACCGCCCCCCGGGGATGATGCGCCCTAGAGCCCCTGGCGCCGCTGCGCGCGCTGCTCGCGGACTTCCTGCTGCAGCACGTCGGCCAGGACCTCCTGAACGTAATCGATATGCCGGTTCGAAAGGGCTCGCGCCTCTTCGGCCCGCCCCTCGATGATCGCTTCGTAAAGCGCCCGGTGCTGGGCATTGAGCATGCCGCGGGTTTCCCCGCGCAGGGCATACATGCCGCCTATATTGGTCACCACGTTGCGCTTGAGCAGGTCGAACAGGCCCCGAATGGTGTGCAGCAGCACGGCATTGTGGCTGGCCTCTGCGATGGCCAGATGGAAGCTGGCGTCGGCCGCCCCCTCCTCGGCACGCGTCACTTCACCAGCACGCCCATAGCAATCCTGCAGACGTTCGAACGCGCCACTCAGCCGCTGGCGATCCACATCGGTAGCACGCAACGCCGCGTAATACGCGCAGGAGCCCTCCAGGGTATGCCGGAACTCGAGGAGGTCGCGCTGAGCGTCGGCATTGCTTTCCAGCAGGTGCATGAGCGGATCACTGAAGGTCGATCCAAGGTTCTCGCAAATGTAGGTGCCGCCACCTTGCCGACTACTCAGCAAGCCTTTGGTGGCGAGCTTCTGGATGGCTTCACGCAGTGAGGGGCGGGAGACACCGAACTGCTCGGCGAGCACGCGCTCTGCAGGCAGCCGCTCACCGGCCTTCAGGGTGCCCTCGAGGATCATCGCTTCGAGACGCTCGACGATGTCGTCTGACAAACGCCTCTGCCGCAACGGACCAAAATTCATGCGTTCAATGCTCCATTGCATCGCGAAGACGGCGGCAGATCGGCTGCCCGCCAGGAAACCTGTGCAGCCTAACCAGAGCCCTGCGTCATCACAAGCTCAACGCTTGGAGCGCGCCTTCTACCAAAGTAGCAGCGACACAAATTGACGCACCCGAAGGAAAGAAATTATCCTGGCTCGCCTCTTTTGTAAATTGGTCTTACCAATAATAACGATCCGGTTGCAGCGCCACACCTGCCGTCACCGATAACCAATGGCAGCTTGCGACCCGGCGATACCAACAACAATCAGCGAGCCTTCACCATGCAAACATGGCAACAGTTGTACACCCCGCTCGGCAGCCTCGGCCTGTCCGCGCTGGCGGCGGTCGTTCCGATCATTTTCTTTTTTCTCGCCCTGGCCGTCTTCCGCATGAAGGGCCACGTGGCGGGCAGCATCACCCTGGGACTCTCGGTGATCATCGCCATCGCCGCATTCGGCATGCCGGTAGACAAGGCCCTGGCCGCTGCCGCTTACGGCTTCGCCTACGGCCTCTGGCCCATCGCCTGGATCATCGTCGCTGCCGTGTTCCTGTACAAACTGACGGTCAAGAGCGGCCAGTTCGAAGTCATCCGCAGCTCGGTATTGTCGATCACCGACGACCAGCGTCTGCAGGTGCTGCTGATCGGGTTCTCCTTCGGTGCATTCCTCGAAGGTGCCGCCGGCTTCGGCGCACCGGTGGCCATCACCGCTGCCCTACTGGTCGGCCTGGGCTTCAACCCGCTCTACGCCGCTGGCTTGTGCCTGATCGCCAATACCGCACCGGTGGCCTTTGGCGCCCTGGGCATTCCGATCATCGTCGCTGGCCAGGTCACCGGCATCGACGCCTTCAAGATCGGCGCCATGACCGGTCGCCAACTGCCACTGCTGTCGATCATAGTGCCGTTCTGGCTGGTGGCGATGATGGATGGCTGGAAAGGCATCAGGGAAACCTGGCCGGCGGCGCTGGTCGCTGGCGTGAGCTTCGCCATCACCCAGTACTACACCTCCAACTACATCGGCCCTGAACTGCCGGACATCACCTCGGCACTGGTCAGCCTGGTGTGCCTGACCCTGTTCCTCAAGGTCTGGCAGCCCAGGCGGGCCGCCGCCAGCCAGATCGCTGGCGTTTCCGGTGGTGCAGCAGTGGCTGGCGGGTTCGGCGGCGTACGCAGCACCACGCCATCGCCCTACAGCCTGGGCGAGATCCTCAAGGCCTGGTCGCCCTTCCTGATCCTCACCGCCATGGTCACGGTGTGGACCCTGAAACCCTTCAAGGCACTGTTCGCCCCAGGTGGCGCGCTGGACAACCTGGTGTTCATGCTGCCAATCCCGTACCTGGATCAACTGGTGATCAAGGTCGCCCCGATCGTTGCCAATCCAACCCCCATCGCGGCGGTGTTCAAGCTCGATCCGGTGTCGGCTACCGGTACGGCCATCTTCCTGTCGGCGGTGCTATCGATGCTGGTGTTGAAGATCAATTTCAGAATTGGTCTTACCACACTGAAAGAAACTTTCTACGAGTTGCGCTGGCCTATCCTGTCCATCGGCATGGTGCTGGCGTTCGCGTTCGTCACCAACTATTCGGGCATGTCGACCACCATGGCGCTGGTACTTGCCGGCACCGGTGCGGCATTCCCGTTCTTCTCGCCCTTCCTCGGCTGGCTGGGGGTGTTCCTGACCGGCTCGGACACGTCCTCCAACGCCTTGTTCGGCTCGCTGCAAGCCACCACGGCGCACCAGATCGGCGTCAGCGACACCCTGCTGGTGGCTGCCAATACCAGCGGTGGCGTGACCGGCAAGATGATCTCGCCGCAGTCCATCGCCGTGGCTTGCGCTGCGACCGGCATGGTCGGCAAGGAGTCCGATCTGTTCCGCTTCACCCTCAAGCACAGCCTGATCTTCGCCACCTTCGTCGGCCTGATCACACTGGCTCAGGCCTACTGGCTGACCGGCATGATCGTCCACTGAGTCGCGCACAGGGCAGCACATGGCGTGCTGCCCTATCCTCTGGAACTCAGCAAAACGATAGATCCACCGAACACAGCGCAACAACTCCAAAGCCCTCGGCAGAGCCAGGGCCTTGGCGCTGACAACAGGTTGACGCGTCAGCCCAGATACGGAATCAAGCCCATGATCATTTCTGCCTCCACCGATTATCGCGCCGCTGCCCAGCGACGCCTGCCGCCATTCCTGTTCCACTACATCGACGGCGGCGCCTATGCCGAGTACACGCTGCGGCGCAACGTCGAGGACCTCGCCAGCATCGCCCTGCGCCAGCGCGTGCTGAAGAACATGTCCGAGCTGAGCCTGGAAACCCAGCTATTCGGTGAGACATTGTCGATGCCGGTAGTCCTGGCCCCCGTCGGGCTGACCGGCATGTACGCCCGCCGTGGTGAAGTGCAGGCAGCCAAAGCGGCAGCCGACAAGGGCATTCCCTTCACGCTCTCCACCGTGTCGGTGTGCCCGATCGAGGAAGTGGCACCAGCGATCAACCGCCCCATGTGGTTTCAGTTGTACGTATTGAAAGACCGCGGCTTCATGAAGAACGCCCTCGAGCGCGCCAAGGCCGCCGGCGTCACCACCCTGGTATTCACCGTCGACATGCCGACACCGGGTGCGCGCTACCGCGACGCCCATTCGGGCATGAGCGGCGCCAACGCGGCCGTGCGCCGGATGCTGCAAGCCTTCACTCATCCCGCCTGGGCGCTGGACGTTGGCCTGCTGGGCAAGCCCCACGACCTGGGCAACATTTCCGCCTACCGGGGCAGCCCCACCGGCCTGGCCGATTACATCGGCTGGCTGGGTGCCAACTTCGACCCGTCGATTTCCTGGAAGGACCTGGAGTGGATCCGTGAGTTCTGGGACGGCCCGATGGTGATCAAGGGCATTCTTGACCCGGAAGATGCACGCGATGCAGTCAAGTTCGGCGCCGACGGCATCGTCGTCTCCAACCACGGTGGTCGCCAGCTCGATGGCGTGCTGTCCAGCGCCCGCGCCTTGCCGGCCATCGCCGACGCGGTGAAGGGCGATCTGAAGATCCTCGCCGACTCGGGCATTCGCAGCGGCCTGGACGTGGTGCGCATGATCGCCCTGGGCGCCGATACCGTGATGCTTGGCCGCGCCTTCGTCTATGCATTGGCTGCCGCTGGCGGCGCGGGTGTGAGCAACCTGCTGAACCTGATCGAGAAAGAAATGCGCGTGGCCATGGTGCTGACCGGTGCCAGATCGATTGCGCAGATCAGCGCCGAGTCACTGGTTCGGGAGCGCTGAGCAATGCCATCGATCAGCCGAGACACCCTGCTGGCGACTCTGCGTGAAACGGTGGGCAGCGAGCATGTACTCACCGACGAGCAAAGCACCCGGCGCTTTCGCAAGGGCCATCGCACTGGCGACGGCAGCGTGCTGGCCGTGGTCCGGCCGGGCACGCTGCTGGAGCAGTGGCGGGTCCTGCAGGCGGCGGTCGCCGCCAATCGCATCGTCATCATGCAGGCGGCCAACACGGGCCTGACCGGAGGCTCGACACCGGATGGCAACGACTACGATCGCGAGATCGTACTGATCAGCACCCTGCGCATAACCGGTGTGCAGCTGATCAATGACGGCGAGCAGGTGGTCTGCCTGCCCGGCGCCACATTGGATCGCCTGGAGCAGGCACTGGCACCGCTTGGCCGCGAGCCCCACTCGGTGATCGGCTCCTCGTGCATCGGCGCTTCGGTTCTGGGTGGCGTGTGCAACAACTCGGGAGGCTCGCTGGTCCGCCGCGGCCCGGCCTACACCGAACAGGCACTGTACGCACAGGTGATGGAAGACGGTACGCTGGCGCTGATCAATCACCTGGGCATCGACCTGGGCAACAGCCCCGAGGAAATCCTCACCCGCCTGCAACGTGGCGACTACAGCCCGTTTCAGGTCAGCAATGACGGTACCGGCAGGGCCTCCGACGGCAGCTATGGCGACTACGTACGCGACGTCGACGCCGATACACCGGCACGCTTCAATGCCGACCCCTCACGACTGTTCGAGGCCTCCGGCTCGGCCGGCAAGCTGTGCCTGTTCGCCGTGCGCCTGGATACCTTCGCCAAGGAGCCGAGCACCGTCTTCTATATCGGCAGCAACGACCCGCACGACCTCACAGAGATACGCCGCCACCTGCTCAGCCAGCTGCCAAGCCTGCCCATTGCCGGCGAGTACATCCACCGCACCGCCTTCGACATCGGCGAAAAGTATGGCAAGGACACCTTTCTGCTCATCGACAGGTTCGGCACTGCCAAGGTCCCTGCGGCCTTCGCGCTGAAGAGCCGTGTCGATGGCTTCTTCGAGCGCTTCGGCCTACGAGGCATCAGTGACCGGGCGATTCAGCTGCTGATGAATCTGCTGCCCAGCCACCTGCCACTGCGCATGCGCCAATACCGCGACCGCTATGAGCATCACCTGCTCGTCCGAGTTGCCAACGACAGCCTGGAGCAGACCCGCGCCTTTCTGAGCGAATACTTCGGGCAACGCCGCAGCGGTGCCTTTTTCGAATGCGACGCCGACGAGGGCCGCAAGGCATTCCTGCACCGCTTCGCCATCGCTGGCGCGGCGATCCGCTACCGCGAGGCGCACCGCAGCAGCGTCGAAGACATCCTCGCCCTGGATATCGCCCTGCGTCGCAATGACCGTGACTGGGTCGAGACGCTGCCGGCAGCGATGCAAGGGCAGATCATCCACAAGCTCTACTATGGGCACTTCTTCTGCCACGTGTTCCATCAGGATTACATCGTCAAGAAGGGCGTCGACCCGATCGCCATGGAGCACGCCATGTGGACGCTCCTCGATGAACGCCGTGCCGAGTACCCGGCCGAGCACAACGTCGGTCACCTGTATATCGCCAAGCCAGCGCTGGCGGATTTCTACCGCGAGCTGGATCCGACCAACGCCTTCAACCCGGGCATCGGCCAGACATCGAAAAAGAAACACTGGGAGAAGTGCTGCGGCGGTCATTGAGACACGCGAAGAAGAAAGGGGAGACCTCTCGGCCTCCCCTTTCGTAGATGTCCTGTGCTGGCAATTCTGTCGCCGCTTTCCTCGCCCGCCTGGTTGGGCAGTGCGGACCCGGGTGCCGTGACGACCCGGTGGGGTCGGCGGCGCCAGCTCTCCTGATTGGGCGAGCCGGGTGGACGTGTCGTCCGGGCCTTGAAACTGAGATAAAGCTTACGCCCGACAGCACGACCATAAATTGCAAATATTGCTCGCATAAGCATCACTTGCGCAATTTTACGTTAATCGATCAATATCTAGCGCAATCAAACGACAAATAAGCCTGAGCATGAACAAACTCGACCGCTACGACCTGAACATTCTTGCCGAACTGCAACGCGATGCGACCCTGTCCAATCAGGACCTGGCCGAACGTATCGGCCTCTCCCCCTCCCCCTGCTCGCGACGGGTCAAACAGTTGGAGGATGACGGCTACATCGTGCAGCAGGTCGCCCTGCTCGATCGCAAGAAACTTGGCCTGAGCCTGACCGCCTACGTGCTGATCGGCATGGACCGCCACACGCCCGAGCGTTTCGAGCACTTCCAGGAAGAAATCCGCAAGTGCCCTGAAGTGCTGGAATGCTGTCTGGTCACCGGAATGGACGCCGATTACCAGCTCAAGGTGGTGGTACCCGACATGGATCATTACCAGAAGCTGCTGCTCGGCACCCTGACGCGCATCGATGGCGTTTCCAGCGTGCGCTCGAGCTTCGTGCTGCAGCAGATCCTGTCCAGTACCCAACTGCCGCTCCAGCACTTGCGCAGCTAAAAACCCTACGACCAATAGGGAACTACGCATCGCGGCCTGCCAGCGTGTAATATCCACACGCTTTTTGTGCCTAGGACAGCCCGCGGTACGGCTCGCCTGCGCCCACGGCGACAAGGCCGCGATGGAATCGGAAGCTTTCGAAGAACGGATGATGCCCCTGCTGATCGGCGGCCTGGACGTTGACGAAGCCCCATCGGCGCACCAGCAAGAATGCACCACTACCCACACGCTCAGGAACTAGGCGCACGCCGCCACACCGCTTACTGCCTCGCCCCCATGGAGAAACACATGAACGCTACAGATCGCGTCATGCAGAGTTACGGACGCTGCTGTGCCAGCCCCGCCTTTTTCGACGATTTCTACCGATACTTCCTCGACAGTTCGCCGGCGATTCGCGAGAAATTCGTCAATACCGACATGGCAGCGCAGAAGCTGCTCCTGCGACAGGGCATTCTCAACCTAGTGATGCACGCCCGCGGCATGCCCGACAGCAAATTGCGCGCCCTGGGCTGCACCCATGCGCGGGCAGCCATGGACATCCGCCCGGAGCTTTACGATCTGTGGCTGGAGTCGCTGCTCAAGACCATCATGGAGCATGACAGACAGGCTGACACGGCAACCCTGCAGGGCTGGCGCGAGGTACTGATCAAGGGCATCAGCGTCATCAGGGCCGGATACGATGGCTGACAGAGGTCTAGTGCGTGAGCGTCGCCGGCACTTCCCGCCATTCGCCCGGCTGCAAACCCTCCAGCGACCAGGGGCCGATACGCACGCGCACCAGACGCAGGGTGGGTAACCCCACGGCAGCGGTCATGCGCCGTACCTGACGGTTGCGCCCTTCTCGGATCACCAGCTCCAGCCAGGCAGTCGGTACGCTTTTGCGAAAGCGCACCGGCGGGTTGCGCGGCCACAACTCAGGCTCATCGAGCAGACGGGCGTCGGCTGGCAGGGTCGGCCCATCGTTGAGCTGCACACCCGCTTGCAGTTGCTGCAACTGCTCGGCACTGGGCTCGCCTTCGACCTGCACCCAATAGGTCTTGGCCAGCTTGTGCCGGGGATCGGCGATCCGCGCTTGCAACTGACCATCGTTGGTGAGCAGCAGCAACCCTTCACTGTCGCGGTCCAAACGGCCAGCCGGATACACACCCGGCACCGCGACGAAGTCCTTGAGCGTGGCGCGCCCCTGATCGTCATTGAACTGGGTGAGCACGTCGAATGGCTTGTTCAGCACGATCAGGCGCGACTCGGCAGGCGGTGCCTTGGGCACACGATACGGACGGGACGCAGGGCGGGAAGGTCGGGACATGCAGCGAGGCCATCGAGAAAGCGAAGCGCGCAGTTTAACGTAAAGGATCAGCGCGCCCACTTCGATCGATGACCGGGGCATGCAGCGCCATCAGTTCGACGACCCAATCCATGAACACCCGCAACTTGGCACTGACGTGACGGTTCGGCGGATAGGCGATGTACATCGGCATCGGCTCGAACTGCCAGCCCTCGAAAACGGCGACCAGCTCGCCGTGCTGCACATGCTCGCGCGACATGTAGTTCGGCAGCCAAAGTACGCCCAGCCCCGCCAACCCGGCAGCCAGGTAGGCGTTACCATCGTCGAGCGCCAGTACATAACGGCCTTCCACGTCGACGCTTTCACCCTCGCGGTGCATCCGGTAGGAGAACAGCTTGCCGGCCCGCGCCCGCTTGAAACCGACGATACGGTGGTGGCTACCGGCGAGTTGCTGCGGGTGCTGGGGCGTGCCATATCGCTGCAGGTAACTGGGAGCGGCATACACTCCCGACTGCAGGTCGCCGATGCGGCGCGCCATCAGTGACTGGTCGGTGATCTCGCCGCCGCGGATCACGCAATCGACGTTCTCGCCCAGCAGATCGACGAGACGGTCGCTCGCCCCGAGATCGAGCTGGATATCTGGATAACGCGCATGGAAGGCCGGCAATGCCGGCACCAGAATCATCCGCGCGAACGGGCTGGGCACATCCACCCGCAGCCGCCCGCGCGGCATGCTGGTGGCATCAGAGAGACTGGTTTCGGCGTCGTCCATATCGGCCAGCAGGCGCACCACCCGCTCGTAATAGGCGGCGCCATCGGCAGTGACGTTGACCTTGCGCGTCGTACGGTTCAGCAGCCGCACCCGCAGCCGCGCCTCGAGCTGCTGCACCAACTGCGTGACACTGGTCTTGCTCATGTGCAGCGTATCGGCCGCCTTGGTGAAGCTACCGGCCTCCACTACCCGTGCGAAGGCCCTCATCGCGTCGAATCGATCCACTCTGCCACCGCTGATTGTTTGGGTTTGCCAAACAGTGTTGATCGAACTGGCCGGTTTATCCAGCGCAGCAGCATGCCTAGAGTGAACCCATCACTTCAACGGGGCGATTGCCCACAGGAGACAACATGACTACTCGCGACGTGGTTTTCCCCGCCGGCCGTCAGGCCCTTTATGAACGCAACCGCTATTCACCCGCCGTGCGCTCCAATGGTTTGCTGTTCGTATCCGGCCAGGTTGGCAGCCGCCCCGATGGCTCCCCCGAGCCGGATCTGAAAGCTCAGGTTCGCCTGGCCTTCGAGAACCTCAACGCGGTTCTCGAAGCGGCCGACTGCACTTTCGATGACGTCGTCGATGTGACGGTGTTCATCGTCAATCCCGAAGAACGCTTCGAGACCATCTGGGAGGTCGTTCCAGAATACTGGGGCGAGGCACCGCATCCGAACATCACCTGCGTGGGCGTGACTTGGCTGTATGGCTTCCAGTTCGAGATCAAGGTCATCGCCAAGCTGCCAACAGCCTGATCGAGGGGGCCGGGGCCGGTAACGGAGCGGACGGTCAGGCGCTCGCCGCAGCGGTGTGTGATACACTTTGCGGCAGCCAAAAGCTGCCCATCCGCCACCGCAGCCCCTACCGGAGCCGAGATTTTCGATGTCCGATACTGCCCCGACCAAACCCGTTGCCAGCGGCGACAAATTCCGTACTGCACAGGGTATTACCGCGATCAAGGACGGCCAGAAGCGCCGCGCCTCGACTGAAGCCAAGGTCTATGAGCCCAAGCCGAGCTGGTTGCGGGTCAAGGCGCCGGGCGGCAGCCGTTTCGAAGCGGTCAAGCGCAACGTCGGCGAGCACCGCCTGAGCACCGTCTGCCAGGAATCCCACTGCCCGAACATGGGTGAGTGCTGGTCCAACGGTACGGCGACGATCATGCTGATGGGCTCGGTCTGCACCCGCGCCTGCCGCTTCTGTGCGGTGGACACCGGTAACCCGAATGGCTGGCTGGACAAGGAAGAGCCACAGAATACCGCCAAGTCGGTGGAGCTGATGGCATTGCGTTATATCGTGCTGACCTCGGTGGATCGCGATGACCTGCCAGATGGTGGTGCCGCGCACTATGCCGCCTGTGTACAGGCGATCAAGGCCAACACACCGCAAGTGGTGGTGGAAGCGCTGACCCCCGATTTCGACGGCGACCTGCCCTCCATCGAGCGCGTGGTGGACTCCGGCCTCGAAGTGTTCGCCCAGAACGTCGAGACGGTCAATCGACTGACCCGTGAAGTACGCGACCCCCGCGCCGGTTACCGCAAGACCCTCGACGTGCTGGCCCACGCCAAGCGCCATCGTCCGGACGTGCTCACCAAAACCAGCCTGATGCTCGGCCTGGGCGAGACCGACGACGAAGTGTTCGAGGCGATGCAGGACATGCGCGCCGTGGGTGTGGATATCCTCACCCTTGGCCAGTACCTGCAACCCACCCGCAATCACCTGCCCGTAAAACGCTGGGTCAGCCCGGACGAATTCAACCGCTTCCGCGAGATCGGCCTGCAGATGGGCTTCATGGAAGTGGCGGCAGGCCCTCTGGTGCGTTCTAGCTATCGGGCAGACAAGGTGTTCGAGAAGAACAACCTGGGCCTTGCAGCACCCGTACCGGTGCCTGGCCAACAGGTCGACACCAGCCTGATTCCGGCGCTGAACGTCAACTGATCACCCGGCTATCGCCACGCTCAATCGTCCATGGCCTGGCGTTGAGCGCAGCGATACCCAGGCAGATCGATCTACGACAGCTGCGCTAGAGCAAAAGCCGCCCTTTAACACCCATACCCCAGGCGCTGACGAAGAGCCTGCTCGAGACGCTCGGCGACCTCGCCGAAAGTCGGCGGCGTGCCCAACTGATCCCTCAGTTGCGTCATCTTCAAGCCTGCATAGCCGCACGGGTTGATGCGCTGGAACGGGCGCATGTCCATATCGACGTTGAGCGCCAGGCCGTGAAATGAGCAGCCACGGCGCACACGCAGCCCCAGCGAAGCGATCTTGTCGCCATTGACGTAGACACCCGGCGCATCTGCCTTTGGCGCCGCCTCGACGCCGTAGCTCGCCAGAACGTCGACCAGCGCCTGCTCCATGGCACTGACCAACTCACGCACGCCCAGGTCCAGACGACGCAGATCCAGCATCAGGTAGGCCACCAGTTGGCCTGGCCCGTGATAGGTCACCTGCCCACCGCGCTCTACCTGGATCACCGGAATGTCACCAGGCGCCAGCAGATGCTCGGGCTTGCCCGCCTGCCCCTGGGTAAACACCTGCGGATGCTGCAGCAGCCAGATCTCGTCCGGCGTGGCATCGTCGCGCTCGGCAGTCAGGGTGCGCATCGCTTCCAGGGTAGGCAGGTAATCCACCACCCCGAGATGACGCACGATAAGGTCGGCTGCCGCCACTACAGCACCATTTGCACGCGGCCGGTGGCGCGCAGGTCTACATGGATAGACTGCAGCTGCTCGACGCCGGTAGCGGTGATCAGCACCTGCACGGACAGGAAGCGGCCGTTGCGGCTGTCCCGCGTGACCAGAGTGCCAGCATCGAGATCCGGCGCATGGCGCTGGATGACCTCGATCACCATGTCGGTGAAGCCGTCACCGGCCTCGCCGATCACCTTGATCGGGTAGTTCGGGCAGGGGAATTCGATTTTCGGAGCTTGTACGTCGGTATCGGTCATGATGTTCACTGATCCAAAATGAAACGCCCTCGGATCGAGGGCGTTCATCGCAACATGGGGGCGAGCCGTCAGTTAAACAACCCGTAGAAGAACAGCCGAATGCTATCCCACAGGCTGCGGAAGAAGCCACCTTCCTCGACGGCTTCCAACGCCACCAGATCGGCGCTGTGCACCACCTGGTCACCCATCTTCACCTCGACCTTGCCGATCACGTCGCCCTGAGCGATCGGAGCGGTGATCTGCGGGTTGAGGGTCATGCTGGCCTGCAGCTTCTCAAGCTGGCCCTTGGGCAGGGTCAGGGTCAGATCCTGAGCCAGACCAGCCTTGACCTGAGAGGTCTGGCCTTTCCAGACCTGCGCCTGGGCCAGCTCGGCGCCCTTCTGATAGAAGGTGCGGGTTTCGAAGAAGCGGAAACCATAGGTCAGCAGCTTCTGGGTTTCAGCGGCACGAGCACGTTCGCTGTCGGTACCGAATACCGATGTGATCATCCGCGCACCATCGCGCACGGCCGAAGCTACCAGGCAGAAGCCAGCTTCGTTGGTGTGGCCGGTCTTCAGGCCATCGACGGTACGGTCGCGCCACAGCAGCAGGTTGCGATTGGGCTGCTTGATGTTGTTCCAGAGAAACTCTTTCTGCGAGTAGATCGCATAGTGCTCGGCATCTTCATTGATGATGGCGCGCGCCAGGATGGCCATGTCATGGGCACTGGAGTAGTGCTCCGGGTGCGGCAGGCCGGTGGCGTTCATGAAGTGGCTGTTCTTCATGCCCAGGCGTTCGGCGGTGGCATTCATCATGTCCGCGAAGGCGTCCTCACTACCGGCGATGTGCTCGGCGATGGCGATGCTGGCGTCGTTGCCGGACTGAATGATGATGCCATGCAGCAGGTCGTCGACCGTGGCCTGACTGTTCACCGGCAGGAACATGGTGGAACCACCGGAAGCGGCACCACCGGTACGCCAGGCATGCTCACTGATGGTGACCATGTCCTGCTCGCCGATCTTGCCGTTGCGGATTTCCAGGGTGGCGATGTAGGCGGTCATCAGCTTGGTCAGGCTGGCTGGCGGCAGGCGCTCGTCACCGTTGTTCTCGACCAGGATGTTGCCACTGGCACCATCCATCAGCACGTAGGACTTGGCTGCCAGCTGCGGCGGAGCCGGCAGCGGCGCCTGGTTGGCCCAAGCGCTGGAGGCGCCGAGCAACGTAAGTGACAGGAAGATGTGTTGCGCGAAGCTGGTGATTTTCATCCGTCTCTCTAAATCGCTGATGGTCGAACAGGCCCTTGCGGGCAAATATGAACTGTCATCGCCGCACGGTGGCGGCGATTCACTGCTTAGTCAGGCGGCTGGCCAATTAGTTGCCAGTGTCGAAGGGCTACGCCCCTCAGTCCGCCTTGACCAGAGTCGCTTGCCCGAGGTTGGCGACGCGAATGCTGTCTCGCACTCGGTCAGCCTCGCCCTGGCTGTTGATCGGGCCCAGTCGCACGCGGTGCAGTATCTGCTGGTTGCGCACCACTGAGTTGATGAATACCGGGGCACTCACCGACTCGCTCAACTTGGCCTTCAGGAGCTCCGCAGCGTCGGGATTGGCGAAGGCTCCCACTTGGAGATACAGGCCAGACGCTGCGGCTGAAGCGTTTTTTTTTGAGTCGATCTGCACCGGCACGGTGACGGCGGCATGCTGCTGCGGTGGCGGCGAATACTGTTCGACCGGTGCGCTGGCGGCCTGCAACTGGGCAACCTGTGCGGGCTGGACCTTGGCCATCTGCGGCTGCGCCAGCACCATCGGCACCGGGCGGCCTTGCTGAGCCCACCATTCCGCCGGGTCGATGCCTTCGACATGCACCTGGGCGGTGCCCTTTTCCGCATAACCGAGCTTCTTGGCCGCAGCGAAAGACAGGTCGATGATGCGGTCGGAATAGAACGGGCCGCGGTCGTTGACCCGCAGGATCACGGACTTGCCGTTCTCCAGATTGGTCACTCGCACGTAGCTGGGCAGTGGCAGGGTCTTGTGCGCGGCGGTCATGCCGTACAGGTCGTAGGCCTCGCCGTTGGCGGTGGCCTGACCGTGGAACTTGGTGCCGTACCAGGAAGCCGGGCCCGTCGCCTTGTAGCGACGGGCATCGGAGATCGGGTAGTACTGCTTGCCGAACACCACGTAAGGGCTGGCTTTCACCGGGCCGTAATGCGGCATCGGGATGGCGTCCTGAATCTTCGAGACGTCAACGTCCCACCAGGGCGCGCCGTCTTTGTGCGGGCGGTTGAAATCACTTGGACCGGACATTCCCCCACTTGAAGCCTGCACCGGCGACGTGCCTGTCGGCGCGCGACTGGAAGAGCAACTGGCCAGCATCAGCGCAAGGATGCCGCACGCAGCCAGCTTGAACGGCAAACCCGTCATTGATTGGCACCTCGGGCCTGAACCAGCAACTCGGACAACTGATTGACCGCCATGGCGTACATCACACTGCGGTTGTAGCGGGTGATGACATAGAAGTTCGGCTGGCCGATCCAGTACTCGGCACCCTCGGCGCCTTCGAGGCGGAACGCGGTTACCGGCAGATCATCGGCCAATACGTCATTGCTCGACCAGCCCAGCGCGCGCAGCTCGCCTACGTTCTTTTCCGGATCGAGGCCGGCACTCAGGCCCTGCTCGGCCTGATCGCCCTTGACCGTGGCAAGACTAGCCACCGGTTGGCCCGGCTGCCAGTTGTGACGCTTGAAGTAGCTGGCAACGCTGCCGATGGCATCGGTCGGGTTGCTCCAGATATTGATATGCCCGTCGCCATCGAAGTCCACCGCATAGGCGCGGAAGCTGCTCGGCATGAACTGCGGCAGGCCCATGGCACCCGCATAGGAGCCTTTCAGGCTGGCCGGGTCGACCTGCTCTTCACGGGTCAGCATGAGGAACTCGCGCAGCTCCTTGCGGAAGAAAGGCGCACGTGGCGGGTAGTCGAAAGCCAGGGTCGACAGCGCGTCGATCACCCGGTAACTGCCCGTATTGCCACCGTAGGAAGTTTCCACGCCGATGATGGCGACGATGATCTCGGCAGGCACGCCGTATTCTTTCTCGGCACGCGACAGGGCTTCAGCGTGCTCGTTCCAGAACGCCACACCTTTGTTGATGCGTGCGTCGGTAATGAAGATCGGGCGATATTCCTTCCACGGCTTGACCCGCTCGGCCGGACGCGAAATGGCGTCGAGAATCGCCTGCTTGCGTTCCACACCGGTGAACAGCGTGCTCAGTTGCTCGCTGGCGAAGCCGTAGTCACGGGTCATCTCGGTGATGAATTCGCCGACTTGCGGCGAATTCGCGTACTCGTTGGCAGCCATCGCCTGTGGAGCCCCGAACAGGCCGGCAACCGCCAGCCACTGTGCATGTCGTGCGGCCCAGCCACGCAAAATCTGCATTGAATTCATAACCCCAATCAAGCCTGAGCGATCCACTTACGGTGCGTGTGGATGGACATCAGAATTCCGAAACCCGACAACAACGTAATCAATGACGTGCCGCCATAACTGATGAACGGCAGCGGCACACCCACTACCGGCAACAAACCACTGACCATGCCGATATTGATGAAGACATAGACGAAGAAGGTCATGGTCAAACCACCGGCGAGCAGCTTACCGAACAGTGTCTGCGCTTGCACGGTAATCACCAGACCGCGTGCAATCAACAGAATGTACAAGAGCAGCAACAGACAGACACCAATCAGTCCGAATTCTTCGGCCAGAACGGCAATGATAAAGTCCGTATGGCTCTCCGGCAAAAAGTCCAGGTGCGACTGAGTGCCGAGCAGCCAGCCCTTGCCGAACACCCCACCAGAGCCGATCGCGGCCTTGGACTGGATGATGTTCCAGCCGGCACCGAGCGGATCGCTCTCCGGGTTGATGAAGGTCAGTACGCGGCGCTTCTGGTAGTCATGCATGACGAAGAACCACATGGCCACGGCAATTGGCGCGATGGCTGCGACGGCACCCGCGATCCAGCGCCACTGCAGCCCGGCGATGAACAGCACGAAGGCACCGGACGCGAGAATCAGCAGCGAGGTGCCGAGGTCGGGCTGCAACAAAATCAGCACGAAGGGCGTGACGATCAGCCCGAGGCTCACGGCCACGTGCTTGAGGTTCGGCGGCAGCGTGCGCTTTGACAGGTACCAGGCCATGGTCGCCGGCATCAGGATCTTCATGAACTCCGACGGCTGGAAGCGGATGACCCCGGGGATGTTGATCCAGCGCGTGGCGCCCATGGCGTTGTGGCCCATGACGTCGACCACCACCAGCAGGCCAACGCCGCACAGGTAGCCCAGCGGTACCCAGCGGGCCATGAAGCGTGGCTCGAACTGGGCGATCACTACCATCGCCACCAGCCCGATACCGAAGGAACTGGCCTGCTTCATCAGCAGATCCAGGTTCTTGCCGCTGGCCGAATAGAGGATGAACAGACTGCCGGTGGCCAGCAGCAACAGCAGCAGCAACAGAATGCCGTCGATGTGCAGACGCTGCAGCAGGCTGGAGCGGCGACGCAGAACGTCGTCGGTGGAAAGCGTGCGGTCGAAGCTACCGGTCAGGCTCATGGATGCTTCACCTCTACGTTGAGCGGTGCCGTGGCACCGGGCGGGGCGTATTCGGCCTTGAGCTTACCGGTTTCGTCCAGCAGCCAGGCATCCATCACCTGCTTGACCACGGGCGCGCCGACGCCGGAGCCGGACTCACCGTTCTCGACCATCACCGCGACGACGATCTGCGGATTGTCCGCCGGGGCGAAACCGACGAACAGGGCGTGGTCACGATGGCGTTCCTGCACCTTGCTGCGGTCATACTTCTCGCCCTGCTTGATGGCCACGACCTGCGCCGTGCCACTCTTGCCGGCGATCCGGTAGGCCGCGGCATCGCCGACCTTGCGCGCCGTTCCCCGTGCACCGTGCATCACCGCCTCCATGCCGAGACGGGCGTAATCCCAGTACTTGGGATCACGCAGCACGATATCAGGAATCGGATCCGGATCATGGGGCAGACTGCCGTCGATGGTCCTCGCCAGGTGCGGGCGAATCCACTTGCCCTTGGTCGCCACCAGCGCGGTGGCCTGGGCCAACTGCAACGGGGTGGCCTGCATGTACCCCTGGCCGATGCCGAGGATCAGCGTCTCACCCGGATACCAGGGCTGACGATAACGCGCTCGCTTCCAGTCCCGCGAGGGCATCAGGCCGGCGGTCTCCTCGAACATGTCCAGAGACACCCGCTGACCAATCCCGAAGCGGGTCATGTAGTCGTGCAGGCGATCGATGCCCATCTTGTGGGCAAGGTCGTAGAAGTAGGTGTCGTTGGACCGCATGATCGCCAGGTTGAGATCCACCCAGCCATCGCCGGTACGGTTCCAGTTGCGGTACTTGTGGCTGTGGTTGGCCAACTGATAGAAGCCCGGGTCGAACACCCGTGAGGTCGGGGTAATGACCCCGGCATCCAGGCCGGCGACCGCCACCATCGGCTTGATGGTCGACCCCGGCGGGTACAGACCACGCAGCACACGGTTATAGAGCGGCCGATCGATGGAGTCGCGCAGCTCTGCATAAGCCTTGAAGCTGATCCCGGTGACGAAGGGGTTGGGGTCGAAACTCGGCTGACTGACCATCGCCAGCACCTCGCCGGTGGACGGCTGGATCGCCACCACCGCGCCGCGTCGACCGCCAAGCGCCTGCTCGGCGACTTCCTGCAAGTGCACGTCGAGGGTCAGCATCACATCCTTGCCAGGCAATGGGTCGGTGCGGTTGAGCACGCGCAGCACGCGGCCGCGGGCGTTGGTCTCGACTTCTTCGTAGCCGACCTTGCCGTGCAACTGGTCCTCGTAGAAACGCTCGATGCCGGTCTTGCCGATATGGTGAGTGCCGCTGTACTCGACCGGGTCGAGCTCCTTGAGCTCACGCTCGTTGATACGCCCCACGTAACCGACCGAATGGGCGAAATGCTCGCGCTGCGGATAGTGCCGCACCAGTTGCGCCACCACCTCGACGCCGGGCAGGCGGAACTGATTGACCGCCAGCCGGGCGATCTGCTCCTCGCTGAGCTCGAACAGCACGGGCACCGGCTCGAACGGCCGACGGCCCTGACGCACGCGCCGTTCGAACAGCTCGCGATCGTCGGGGGTGAGCTGCAACACCTCGACGATCACGTCCAGCACCTGCTCCCAGTCACCCGCCCGTTCGCGGGTCAGGCTGAGGCTGAAGCTGGGCCGGTTATCGGCGATGATCACCCCGTTGCGGTCGTAGATCAGCCCCCGGTTGGGCGGAATCGGCTGCACGTGGATACGGTTGTTCTCGGCCAGCGTGGAGTGATACTCGTACTGGATCACCTGCAGGTAATACATGCGGGCGATCAGCACCAGCGTCAGCGCCAGAAACACCGCGCCACCGACCAGCGCGCGCTTGCGAATGAGGCGCGCGTCCTTCTCGTGGTCTTTTAGGCGAATCGGCTGGGGCATCGGGACTGCTGACTACTTGTGATAAGGGTGACCGGACAACACCGTCCAGGCACGATAGATCTGTTCGCCGACCAGTATCCGTACCAGCGGGTGGGGCAAGGTCAGGGGCGACAGCGACCAGCGCTGCTCGCTGCGCGCCTGGACTTCCGGCGCTAGCCCTTCCGGGCCACCGACCATGAGGTTGACGGTGCGTGAATCGAGACGCCACTTGTCCAGTTCGACCGCCAACTGCTCGGTACTCCAGGGTCGCCCTTCGACTTCCAGGGTGACGATGCGTTCCCCGGGCTGCACCTTGGCCAGCATGGCTTCACCTTCCTGACGGATCATCCGCGCCACGTCGGCATTCTTGCCACGCGTGGTCAGGGGAATTTCCACCAGCTCCAGGGACAGCTCGGACGGCATGCGCTTGGCATACTCCTGCCAGCCATCTTCGACCCAGCGCGGCATGCGCGAGCCGACAGCGATCAGTTTGATACGCACGACCGGCTTACCTTACTCGCGCTCGACGCCTTGCTGCGCGCGGCTCTGCTCGGCACCCTGCCACAGACGCTCGAGGTCGTAGAACTGGCGAGCGGTCGGCAGCATCACGTGAACGACGATATCGCCCAGGTCGAGCAGTGCCCATTCGCCGCTGTCCAGGCCTTCGCTGCCGATCGGCCGCACGCCCTGTTCCTTGGTCTTTTCCAGCACGTTGTCGACCAGCGACTTGACGTGACGGCTCGAGGTACCGCTGGCGATCACCATGTAATCGGTGATGCTGGTCTTCTCGCGCACATCGATGGTGGTGATGTCCTGCGCCTTGATCTCTTCCAGTGCTGCGATGGCCACTTTGACCAGGTCTTCACTGTGCATGGTTTGCTTCGTCATAACTAACTCGTTTGCCTCGTGTTCGATTTACCCACGGTACAGTCCATGGGCATTGATATAAGCCAGCACCGCATCGGGCACCAGAAAGCGCACCGACCGGCCATTCGCCAGTAGCGAACGGATTTGCGTGGCAGACACCGCCAGCGGTGTCTGCCAGATGAAAGAAATCTGCCCCGCCGGCCCGTGCAGCGCCAGCGGGTCGGCGATATTACGCGCTGCCAGCAGGTCACGCAGCGGTTCGCTTGCCTCGCTGTCGGCATCCGGGCGCTGCAACACCAGAATATGGCAGTGGCGCAGCAACTCGTCCCAACGGTGCCAGGCTGGCAAGCCGCAAAAGGCATCCCAGCCCAGAATCAGAAACAACTGGTCGTCCGCTGCCAGCTCGGCACGCAGCGACTCCAGGGTGTCGATGCTGTAGGACGGCTTGTCACGCTGCAGCTCGCGATCGTCCACCCGCAACGATGGCAATCCCGCCACGGCGTGCTCGACCATCGCCAGGCGGTCCTGCGCCCCGACCTGCGGGGTTTCCCGGTGCGGCGGCCGCGCACTGGGGATCAACCGCAACTCATCCAGCCCCATGAACTCGACCACCTCCAGCGCGCCGCGCAGATGGCCGATATGCACCGGATCGAAGGTACCGCCCAACAGCCCGATGCGTTTGCGGTTGGCCATCAGGTGCGCACGTGACCGTCGCCGAATACCACGTACTTCTCGCTGGTCAGCCCTAAAAGACCAACCGGACCACGGGCGTGCAGTTTGTCGGTGGAAATGCCGATCTCCGCGCCCAGGCCGTACTCGAAACCATCGGCGAAACGCGTCGAGGCGTTGACCATCACCGAACTGGAGTCCACCTCGGTAAGGAAACGCCGGGCATCACTGAAGTTTTCGGTGATGATCGCGTCGGTGTGCTGCGAGCCGTAGGTATTGATGTGTTCGATGGCCGCTTCCAGCGAATCGACCACGCGGATCGCCAGGATCGGTGCGTTGTACTCGGCATACCAGTCGTCTTCGCTGGCTTCCAGTACGTCGTTGCCCAGCAGCGAGCGGGTCTGCGCGTCGCCACGCAGCTCGACGCCCTTGTCACGATAGATGGCCGCCAGCGGCGGCAGCACGCGTGCAGCGATATCGGCATGCACCAGCAGGGTTTCCATGGTGTTGCACGGCGAATAGCGCTGAGTCTTCGAGTTGTCGCAGACGCGGATGGCCTTGTCGAGGTCAGCGGCGATATCGACATAAACGTGACAGACACCATCCAGATGCTTGATCACTGGCACCTTGGCTTCGCGGCTGACGCGCTCGATCAGCCCCTTGCCGCCACGCGGCACGATCACATCGACGAATTCCGGCAAGGTGATCAGCGCGCCCACGGCGGCGCGGTCGGTGGTTTCCACGACCTGTACCGCACTGGCCGGCAAGCCGGCTTCTGCCAGGCCAGCCTGAATGCAGCGGGCGATGGCCTGATTGGAATGAATGGCCTCGGAGCCGCCCCGCAGAATGGTGGCGTTGCCGGACTTCAGACACAGGCTGGCCGCATCGATGGTCACATTGGGCCGCGACTCGTAGATGATGCCGATCACGCCCAGCGGCACGCGCATCTTGCCGACCTGAATGCCGGACGGCAGATAACGCATGCCCTGGATCTCGCCAATGGGATCGGGCAGCGTGGCAACCTGACGCAGGCCTTCGATCATGCTGTCGATGACCTTGGGGGTCAGCGCCAGACGATCGAGCATGGCCGGCTCGAGGCCGTTGGCACGGCCAGCGGCGAGATCCCGTTCATTGGCGGCAACCAGCTCGGCGCGCGAGGCGTCGAGTGCGTCGGCAGCGGCCTGCAGGGCCTGGTTCTTCTGTGCGGTGCTGGCCCGCGCGAGCACGCGCGAAGCCTGGCGGGCGGCACGGCCCAGGCGGGTCATGTAGTCAAGCACGGACTCGGTCATGGCAACTCAGGTCTGGCAGTTGGAAAAAGTTGCTGATTATAGCGGTCATGCCGCTCCGCGCACAGCGGCGCCTGGCAGATGGTTGTTTCCAGCTGCAAGCGGCGAGCCGAAGCCGATTGCGACATACGCGCATCTGCCTCTCTGCCGGGCCTTGTTGCTATGATCGCCCGCGCCAGCCCGGCCAACCATGACGTACATGGCGAAGGAACCGCTTTTCGGATGGATGGGTCGAAGGCTGCGATTTCTCATTTATAAGGTGTCCATACATGGGCGAGTGGCTCGATAGTCTGACTACCTGGCTTGCGGCCAACCCGCAATGGCTGGGCCTGGCGATCTTCCTGATCGCCTGCATCGAATGCCTGGCCATCGTCGGCATCATCGTTCCCGGCACCGTACTGCTGTTCGCCGTCGGCGTGATGGCCGGCAATGGCGCCCTGAGCCTGTGGGAAACCCTGGCGCTGGCGTACTTCGGCGGCCTGCTTGGCGACGCCATTTCCTACGCCCTGGGTCGTTACTTCCACCAGGACATCCGGCGCCTGCCGGGCCTGCGCAGCCATCCGCAGTGGCTCAGCGGCGCGGAAACCTACTTCGAACGCTATGGTGTCGCCAGCCTGTTGCTCGGCCGCTACATAGGCCCGCTGCGGCCGATGCTGCCGATGGTCGCTGGCATGCTGAGCATGCCGATCGGCCGTTTCATCGCCGTCAGCATGCTCGCCGCCGCAGGCTGGGCAGTCGCCTACCTGGTGCCGGGCTGGGCCGCCGGCGCCGCCCTGCGCCTGCCGCTGCCCGAGGGCTTCTGGCCCCAGGCCGCGGTGGTCGCCGCAGGCCTGGCACTGCTGCTGGTACTGACCATCCAGAGCAGCCTGCGCGAACAGCGACAGGCCAGCCTGATCGCGGCGGGCCTTGGCACCATTCTGCTGATCGCCCTGTTCATCGGCTGGCCGCATCTGATCCAGCTGGATCAGGGCCTGATGACGCTGATCCAGGAAGAGCGCAACCCGCGCTTCGACTACGTAGCGGTGGCGATCACTCACTTCGGCGACTTCGACGTGCAGTTGGCGGTCGCCGCCCTGCTCTGCGTGTTGCTGCTGCTTGCCCGCAAATGGCAGGCTCTGCTGTTCGCAGGCGGCGCCATGCTCAGCACCGCCCTGGCCAATGGCACCCTCAAGGGGCTGTTCGAGCGCGCGCGCCCTGAAATCCTGCTCGAGCCCCTGCACACCTACAGTTTTCCCAGCGGACACAGTTCGGCGGCCTTCGCATTCTTCCTGGCCACCGCCGTGCTCGCTGGCCGTGGGCAACCTGCGCGCCTGCGCCTGACCTGGATACTGCTCGCCTGCCTGCCGGCACTCAGCATCGCCCTGTCGCGGGTCTATCTGGGCGTTCACTGGCCGAGCGACATCATCGCTGGCGCCCTGCTGGCCAGCAGCCTGTGCGCAATGAGCCTGGCGCTGATGCAGCGTTTCGCCTCGCTGCCTCCGCTGCCAGCCAAGGTCTGGTGGATGATCGTGCCAAGCTGCGCCCTGCTGCTCACCAGCATGGCGCTGTGGCGAATGTCGGAAGGTGTGGAGATCTACCGTTATTGAGCCGGACCGTCGCCCTGCAGTTGCTCGACCAGTTCCTGCAGCATGTCCAGCCGCCGAGTGGCGTCTGGCTCGGCCAGCAAGGCGATTTTCTGCTCAGCACTGAACGGCAGTAGATAGCCGAGCTTGTCGGCCAGTTCGGCCTGGCTGTCGGCGCTGCCGCCCATGTCCAGGCTGGCGACCATCGGGTGCTCGGCCAGGGCGCCCAGCAGTGCCTGCAGGTCGGCGTGTTCCTCGTCCAGCGGGCGCTGGGGCTGCTCTTCGAGCCACTCGATCCGAGCCAGCGTCAGTTTGTCCGGCAGCACCTGAGCCTGATTGACGCGGAACCGTCGGCCGCCCTGCACGCGAATGCCCAGCAGGCCATTGGGACGCTGCTGGAAATCACTGATGATCGCTTCGCAGCCCACCTGCGCGATGCGCTCGGCAGCGTCGCCCACCTCGGCCCCCTCGACGATGCACACCACGCCGAAGCCTTCGCCCTGCTTCATGCAGCGGCTGATCATGTCCAGATAGCGTGCTTCGAATATCTGCAGATCCAGCACGCAGCCGGGAAACAGAACGGTATGCAGCGGAAACAGGGGTAGGGTCATTGCGGTTCTCAATTCAGGAAGACGATTGCCAATGGCAGCAGGATGGCCGTGAACACGCCCATCAGGCTCATGGCCAGAGCCGCGAAGGCGCCACATTCCTCGCTTTCCTGCATGGCTCGCGAGGTGCCGACCGCATGGGCGGTCATGCCCAGGGCCATGCCCACGGCGGCGTGGTGATGGACGCCACACCAGCGCAGCAGCGACGGCCCGATGATCGCCCCCAGCACGCCGGTGATCATCACGAACACCGCGGCCAGCGCCGCCAAGCCGCCGATCTGGCTGGCCACCAGCATGGCGATTGGCGAGGTCACCGACTTGGGCGCCATGCTCATCAGCATGTTGTGCTCGGCACCCAGCATCCAGGCCAGCGCGACACCAAGGACGGTAGCGACCACCCCGGCGATCAGCAGGGTCAGCACGGTGGGCCAGAATACCTGACGGATACGTCGCAGGTTGAGGTACAGCGGCACGGCCAGCGCGACGGTGGCAGGGCCCAGGAAAATGGTCAGCGCCTCGGCACCGCTCTTGTACTCGCTGAAGGTCAGCCCACAGAGCAGCAGAATGGCGATGACCAGCAGGGTCGATACCAGTACCGGCTGCAGGAATACCCAGCGGGTTTTCTCGTAAGCAGCGATAGCCAATTGATAGGCGCCGAGGGTGATGCCGGCGCCGAACAGCGGGTGGTGGGTGACGGCCATCCAGGCGCCGTGCCAGTCGAGCGTCATCCCTCCCCCCGGCGGCGCGTCTGGCGCTCGATCAGTTTCTGCATCATCCAGCCGGCGAACACCAGGGACAGGATCAAGGAAAGCACCAGCGCACCGATCACCGCCCAGAAGTCGGCGACGATCGCCTCCGCGTAGGCCATCACCCCGACGGCAGGCGGCACCAGCAACAGCGGCAGGTATTTGAGCAGGCTGCCGGCGGCCTGCTGGATCGGCTCGTCGACCTGACCACGACAAAGCAGAAACACAACCAGCAGCAGCATGCCGAGAATCGGCCCTGGCAGCATGGGCAGGAACAGCGCATTGATCGCCGTGCCGAGCAGTTGGCACAGCACCAGCCAGAACAGGCCACGAAGCAGCATGAAGACTCCCCTCAGACGCTGGGCAGGTGCCCCAAGCGGGACGCACCACCCTACAAGGCGGCCATTATAGGCAGGTAACGGCGGCGGCTTAACAGTGGCCGTGACTCATCGGCAGGGGCGCCCTGGCTGCCTGGGCGTGGGCGGACGCTTTGCGGCATACTGGCCGCATCGCTCATCCGACCTGGACGTCCCCGCATGTTTCGCCTCGCGCCCCTGGCTCTGGTTCTCTCCCTCGCCGCCTGCAGCCAGAGCACGCCCCTTCTACCCCCCGATGCGACGCTGCCGGACGGTTCGCGCTATCACGGCAATGTGGTCGACGGCCTGCTACAAGGCAAGGGCCGTCTGGATTACCCCGACGGCAGCTGGTTCACCGGATACTTCCTCGACGGCCTGCGCCACGGTGGCGGTGAATGGCACGGCGCCAGTGGCGAGCATTATGTCGGCGAATTCGTCGCAGGCACATTCGAGGGCCAGGGCACGCTGAAGCGCGCAGACGGCAGCCGCTATAGCGGCGGCTTCGCCAAGGGTCGCTTCAGTGGCGAAGGCACGCTGGAGGAAGCCGGACAGACTTACCGTGGGCAGTTCCGTGATGGCCGCTTTCACGGTCTGGGTACGCTCGAACAAGCCGACGGCAGCCGATTTCAGGGCCAGTTCGTAAAAGGCCTGCCCGACGGCCAGGGCGTGCATCAGGACGAACTCGGCAATCAGCTCTCTGGCCACTTCGTGAGTGGAGAACTCAAGGGCGACGGCAACTACCAGGGCAGCGACGGCGACAGCTACGACGGCGAACTGCGCAACAGCCTGTTCCACGGCAAAGGCCGCTACCAGAGCGCAGCGGGCAATGTCTGGAGTGGCACCTTCGCTGAGGGCGCGCTCAACGGCAAGGGCGAGTACACCGGCGCCGATGGCGAGCGCTACCACGGGCAGTTCAAGGAGTGGCGTTATCAGGGCGAAGGTCACCTGCAGCAGCCTGATGGCAGCCGCTTCGACGGCGGCTTCGCCAACGGCCGCTTCCATGGCGAAGGCACCCTGACCCTCGCCGACGGCAGCCGCCAGCAAGGCACTTGGCGGCGCGGCCTGCGCGTGCGTGACGAAAACGGCCAGGCCCTGCCGGACCCGCTGGAAATCGGCCTGCTGAAACAGGGCGAATTGCTCGACCAGGCCATCGCCGCACTGCCAGCGTCCACTCCACGCAGCGAACTCTACGCCCTGACCCTGGCCGGCGACGGCAAGCAGAGCGTGTTCCTGCGCGAGGCCGACTACGTCGCCGACCTGCTCGCAGGGCGCTTTTCCGCCTATGGCCGCATCACCCTGGCCAACCACCGCGATCACCTGGCCGACCGCCCGCTGGCAACCCGGGAAAACCTGCGCCGCGCGGTACGCGCCATCGCCGAACGCAGCGGTCCGGAAGACCTGGTGTTCATCTACCTGACCAGCCACGGCTCGCGGGGCCATGAACTGAACCTGGATCAGCCACGCCTGCAACTGGCCGACCTGCCCGCCGACGAGTTGGCGACACTGCTGCAACCGCTGGCCGATCGCCACAAGGTGGTGGTGATTTCCGCCTGCTACTCCGGGGGCTTCATCCCCGCCCTGAAGGACGACAAAACCATGCTGATGACCGCTGCACGGGCTGACCGGGTGTCGTTCGGCTGCTCGGAAGAAGCCGACTTCACCTATTTCGGCCGCGCGCTGTTCGCCGAAGCCCTGCAGGAGACAGACGACCTGCAACGCGCCTTCGAGCTGGCCAGCGCTGCCGTCGCCAAACGCGAGCAAGCCGACGGTTTCGAGCCGTCCGAGCCGCAGATATGGGCGCCGCCTGCCGTACTGGAGCACTGGAATGCCCTGCGTCGACAGCAAAGCGAAGCGGCCTTGAACGATAAATCCGCCGCCGCCCTCTAAACTACGTATCGAACAGCAGTCGAGGATCGACCATGTATCTGACCCCCCAGCACATTCTTCTGGCAGGCGCCTCCGGCATGACCGGCGAACACCTGCTCGACCGTTTGCTCAACGAACCGACCGTAGAGCGTGTGCTGGCCCCGAGTCGCAGGCCGCTGGCCGAACATCCCCACCTGGAAAACCCGGTCGGGGAACTGCTCGAGCTGCTGCCCACGCTGGATGGCACCGTGCAAACGGCGTTCTGCTGCCTGGGCAGCACCATCAAACAGGCGGGTTCGCAGGATGCCTTCCGGGCGGTCGATCACGACCTGGTTGTGGCTTTCGGCAAGCGCGCCCTTGAACTGGGCGCGCGGCACTTAGTGGTGGTCAGCGCGATTGGCGCGGACCCGCGCTCGTCGGTGTTCTACAACCGCATCAAGGGCGAAACCGAAGAAGCGTTGAAGGCCCAGGGCTGGCCGCAACTGACCCTGGCCCGCCCCTCCCTGCTGCTTGGCCCACGCAACGAGTTCCGCCTCGGTGAACGCCTGGCGGCGCCCTTCATGCGCTGGCTGCCAGGCAAGCACCGCGCCATCGAAGTGACCGCCCTCGCCCGCGCGTTGTGGCGCCTGGCTCTCGAAGAAGGTGAAGGATTGCGAGTGGTCGAGTCGGACGAACTGCAGCGTCTCGGCCGCTGACCGGCTGGATGGGATGGCGCCGCACAGGCGGCGCCACATTCCCTCAGAACAATCCCAGCACCCATGCAACGCCAAGCAACAACAGCGAGAAGATCCACATCCACCAGAAGGAATAGCGGATGTGCTGGCCCATCTCCAGGCGAGCCAGGCCCAGTGCCAGCCACAAGGCCGGCGAGAACGGGCTGATGAAGGTGCCGATGATGTTGCCGATCATCAGCGCGTAGACCACGCTGGCGGCTTCCACGCCATGGCTGTCGACCACTTCCAGTACCACGGGCAGCAGGCCGAAGTAATAGGCGTCGGTGCTGAGCAGGAACTCCATGGGCAAGCCGAAGAACCCCAGGATCAGGTGCAGTTGCCCGACCATGGGCTCGGGCAGCACCTTGACCAGATCCTGGGCGATCGAAGACAGCATTCCGGTGCCAGCCAGAATGCCGAGCATCGAGCCTGCTGCCAGAATGATCATGCCCATGCTCAACGCCGCCGGGGAATGCGCGGCTATGCGCTGCATCTGCAGCTTGCCGTTCGGGTAGTTGATCAGCAGCGCCAGGCTCAGGCCGATCATGAACACGTAGCCTGCTGGCAGGATGCCGGTGAACAATGACACCAGCACGCACAGGAACAGACCGGCATTGATCCACATGCGCCCCGGTCGCTCGAGGGCAAGCTCTTCTGCGCTGATCTCGCCGGGGTTGCCGGTGTGATCATTTTCGCCATCCTCGATAAGGGTGCCGCCAGTGCTGGCGATACGGCGCTGCTCGCGCCAGCCCAGCAAAGCCGCCATCACCACCAGCAGCACCACCCCGACGCCCTGGACGGCGATCAGCGGCCGCCACAGTTCGGTGACCTCGATACCGGTGACCGCTGCCGCACGCCCCAGCGGGCCCGCCCAGGGCACCATGTTGAGGATACCGGCGCCGATGGCCAGCAGCATCAGCATCAGATACGGACTCATGCGCAACTGCTTGTACAGCGGCAGCAGCGCAGGAATGGTCAGCAGGAAGGTGGTCGCCCCGGCACCATCGAGGTGCGCGAGCATGCCAATGATGGCGGTAGCGACGGCAACGGCGATCACATTGCCGCGGGTCAGTTTGACCATGAAACCGATGATGGGCCGGAACAGCCCCGTGTCCTGCATCACGCCGAAAAAAGTGATGGCAAAGATGAACATGGTGGCGATGGTGATCACTCGACCTACGCCGTCGGTGAAGAACACCGAGATTTCCGTCGGCCCGAAGCCGGCACAGAAAGCCCCCAGCAGCGGCACCACGATCAATGGCAGTACGGGCGACATACGCCCACTCAGCAGCAGTGCAACCAGGCTGAAGATGGTCAACAGGCCAATCAGGGTCAACAAACCGATTTCTCCTCTTTTTCTTGTGTGAGTCGGTGCGGGCACGGACACGAGGCGCGGACTCTAGAAAGCCAACCTTTCGCGAACCTTTATGATCGGCTTATCTAAGCCCATGATTTGTCAGTGAATATGTAGCAACCAGAGGTAACACTTCACTGTACTTGCTAAGCTGGACGCCCTTGCCAACCCGTGGAGTTTCCTCATGCCCTCTAACAGGACTGCCTTGATCATCGGTGCCTCCCGCGGCATCGGCCTGGGCCTGGTGCGCCAGTTGCACGCCGACGGCTGGCAGGTCACCGCCACGGTGCGTGATCCCGCCCGGGCCATCGATCTGCAGGCACTGCAAGGCGTGCAGATCGAGTCACTGGATATCGACGACGCGGCCGCGCTGCGGCTGCTGACGCAGCGGCTGAGCGGGCAGGTGTTCGATCTGCTGTTCGTCAACGCCGGGATTCTCGGCCCGAGCCACCAGTGCGCTGCGGCCGCGACGGCTGAAGAACTGGGCCAGCTGTTCCTGACCAACGTGGTGGCGCCGATTCGCCTGGCCGAGAAGCTGGTGGGTCAGCTGCGACCACAGACCGGGGTGCTGGCGTTCATGAGCTCGGGGCTGGGCAGCGTGGCCAATCCGGAGGGCAATAACCTGGCGCTGTACAAGGCCAGCAAGGCGGCGCTGAACTCGCTGACCAACAGCTTCGTCTGCGAATTGCCGGAACCGCGCCCGACGGTGCTGTCACTGCACCCGGGCTGGGTGAAGACCGACATGGGCGGCGATGGTGCCATGGTTGAAGTGGTCGACAGCTGCCGCGGTCTGATCGAGCAGGTAGAACGCTTTGCCGGCCAGGGCGGCCACCACTTCGTCGACTATCAGGGTCAGAAGATCGATTGGTAATGACCATGACTTGATGGGGCTGGCGCCCATCCTTGTATTTCGACCGTAGGAGCGGGCCATGCCCGCGAATCTATCGCGCGCATGGCCCGCTCCCGCGGGATACGAGGCTGGCTTCAGGGGCGCGATCCATCAATACCGCGACAAAGACACCAACCTAAAGCCCCAACATCGCCAACATGATGAACGTGGCGAACAGCACGAAGTGGGTCATGCCCTCGATGGCGTTGGTTTCACCGTCGTTGAGGTTGATGGCGCAGACGATCAGGGTGATGAACACCATCACCGTCTGCACGGGGGTCATGGCCATCTGGAACGGCTGGCCGCTGTACAGCGCCATCGCTTCCATCACGGGCACGGTGAGAATCACCGTCGACAGCGACGCACCGAGGGCGATGTTGACCACCGACTGCATGCGGTTGGCCAGCGCTGCCCGCAATGCGGTGAGAATTTCCGGCGCTGCGGAAATCCCCGCCACCACGATGGCGGTCAACACCGGTGGTGCGCCGGTACCTTCGAGGCCCACGTCCAGGGCCTGGGACATCACCTCGGCAAGCACGCCGATCACCACGACGCCAAACACCAGCACGCCCACCGACCAGGCGACGTTGACCTGCGACTCGCCGGCCCCGTGGCCGTCGCCGCCGCCGCGGTTCTTCTTCTCCGGGTAGCTGTAGCTGAAGAAATAACTGTGCGGGCCTACCTGCATGCGCAGGAACACGGCGTAGAGCACCAGCATGGCGCCGATGGTGAACACCGAGTACGCTTTCCAGTCCGACTCGGGAATGAACTCGGGCACGACCATGGAAATGCCCATGGCGGTGAGGATCATCACGCTGTAGCTACGTGCCGAGTCGTCGTTGTACGGCTGCTCGCCGTGTTTGATGCCTCCCATCAGCGCAGCCAGACCGAGGATGCCGTTGATGTCGAGCATCACTGCCGAATAGATGGTGTCGCGCACCAGCGTCGGCGACGCCTCATTGCTCATCATGATCGCCAGAATCACCACCTCGACCAGTACCGCCGAGAGGGTGAGGATCATGGTGCCGTACGGATCGCCGACCCGTTCCGCCAGTTGCTCGGCGTGGTGAGCGACGCGCAGAGACGCGCAGACGATGGCACCGATCAGCGCGATCGCAGCGATCAGGGCAACACCCTGGCCATGCCCCAACAGCGCGTGCTCCAACGGCAGCGCGATGAGCGCGGCGAGTACGGCCAGCAGCAGCCAGTATTCCTGCTTGATGGCATTGAACATGGGCGATTCCTTTCAGAGAGGGGCAGATCGATCCTGCTCCGACTGCAACATCCTGTAAATAATTCAACCCACGTACCGCTCGGGCGTCTCGATGCCGCAAGGCCGCGCCCGTGGGGTTAAACTTCGCGGCCATGTTTGATGAACGAGATTGTCCCATGTACGACTGGCTCAACGCCCTGCCAAAGGCCGAACTGCACCTGCACCTGGAAGGCTCTCTGGAGCCCGAGCTGCTGTTCGCCCTGGCCGAGCGCAACCGCATCGCCCTGCCCTGGAACGATGTCGAGGCGCTACGCGCGGCTTACGCCTTCAACAACCTGCAGGAATTTCTGGATCTGTACTACCGCGGTGCCGACGTGCTGCGCACCGAGCAGGATTTCTACGACCTGACCTGGGCCTACCTGCTCAAGTGCAAGGCACAGAACGTGGTGCACACCGAACCGTTCTTCGACCCGCAGACCCACACCGACCGCGGCATACCCTTCGAAGTGGTGCTGCGCGGCATCAAGCAGGCGCTGGTCGATGGCGAGAAGCAACTGGGCATCAGCCATGGTCTGATCCTCGCCTTCCTGCGCCACTTGCCTGAAGAGCAGGCCTTCCAGACTCTGGAGCAGGCCATGCCGTTTCGTGACGCCTTCATCGGCGTCGGCCTGGACAGTTCGGAGAAAGGCTTCCCGCCGCGGCTGTTCGAGCGGGTGTTCGCCAAGGCCCGCAGTGAAGGCTTGCACGCGGTGGCCCACGCCGGCGAGGAAGGCCCGCCCGAGTACATTTGGGAAGCGCTGGACCTGCTCAAGATCGAACGCATCGACCACGGCGTGCGCGCCAGCGAAGACGAGCGCCTGATGCAGCGCATCATCGACGAGCAGATCCCGCTGACCGTCTGCCCGTTGTCCAACACCAAACTCTGCGTGTTCGAGCACATGGGCCAGCACAACATCCTCGACATGCTCGAGCGTGGCGTGAAGGTCACGGTCAATTCCGACGACCCGGCCTACTTCGGCGGCTACGTCACCGAAAACTTCGCCGCCCTGCACGAGGGTCTGGGCATGAGCGAAGACCAGGCCAAGCGCCTGGCGCAGAACAGCCTGGACGCTCGACTGGTGTGAAACGTCGCTCAGCCGCCGTGTAGGGTGGACGACGCTTTTATCCGTCCACTGTGGATAGTCAGGATTACCGTGTTGCTTTTGCCTTCAGTTCCGCTCTGACGAGCGGGTTTCTTTTGGCATTGCCCCAAAAGAAACCAAAAGGTCTAGCCCCGACATCCGGCCCCGGCTTCGCCGGGGTTCCCTCGCTACATCGTTGCTCCGAGGGCACGCCGCGAAGGGGCAATTGATGTTGCCTGTGAGCCTTGTGGAAAAAAGCACCTCAGTACGGCGTAGCGAGAACCGTTAGGCAAGTTGCCACGCACGGCAGGTGTGATCAATGCCCCTTATGGTCATGCCCGCCTTCGGCGGCCGGCTCATCCTTCTGTACCGCCACCTCGACCTGCACCTGGCCTGCCTTCTCGAAGGTCAGGGTCAGCGGAAAACGCTCCCCGCTCTTCGCCTGCTGCTTCAGGTTGAACAGCATCACGTGATACCCCATGGGCGCGAATTTGACTTCGCCACCGGCGGGAATCACCACGCTCTGAACCTGCTGCATCTTCATCATGCCGCCCACGTGGGCATGCTCGTGAATCTCCGCCTTGCCGGCTACCGGCGTCTCGACCGACAGCAGACGATCATCCTGAGCGCCCTTGTTGTGCACCACGAAATAGGCGGCGGCGGTCGGCGCCACCGGCGGCATTTCCCGCGACCAGGGATGATCGATATGCAACTCGCCGGCATCGTACTGGTGAGCGTTGGCCAGCAGGCTGGTGCCCAGCAAAGCGGCGGCTAGAACGATTTTCTTCAGTGACATGGCAACTCTCCATGAAGCGATTTGAATGAATGAACGTACCCGCAGGCACGCTCTTGAAATCAGGCCAACCGACGTGCCGAAAGGCGTGACAGCAGCAGAAAGTCCAGCGCCCAGATCAGCAGCAGCGAGACACCGACCAGCGGAAACAGCGCACCGAGCACGATCATGATCGCCACGCCGACCTTCCAGCGCGGCAGGTCATGGCGCAACGGCGGCACGCCAAGGCTGCCGCTGGGGCGCCGACGCCACCACATGATCAACCCGCTGACCGAACTGAGCAGAATCAGCAGGCAGACGACGAACATGAACAACTGATGCGGCAGACCATAGAGCTTGCCCATGTGCAGCATCACCCCGCTCTCCACGGTGCGGGCCGCCAGGCCGTAATCGCGCCAGCGTACATCGGCCAGGACGACGGCACTGTACTGGTCGATATGCAGCGTGGCGTCGTGGCGTGGGTCGTCAGCGAATAGCGCGATGGTGTAAACGCCGGTGGGGGTGGCCGGAAAGGTGATGCTGTAACCCGGATGAACACCACGCTCGCTGGCGATATCGACCACCTGCTGCAAGCTGACGCTCGGGTTGGCCGTGGAGGCCGGCATGGCACCGCCATTGTGCGCCGCATGGGGATCGGACTCCGGCATCGGGGTATTTTCCAGCGCCCAGGGCACGGTCTGTTTATGACTCTGGTTGAGCTCACCGGCCTGCCGGTCCGAGGTCGGTACCTCGTCCCACATGGCCGCCGGGAAGTGGTTCCAGGCACCGGCGAACTGCTTGCCCCAGAAGCCTGTCCAGGTCATCCCGGTGAGCAGCATGAACAGCAGCAACAAGGCGCCCCAGAAACCGGTGACGGCATGCAGGTCGCGCCAGAACAGGCGACCACGGGCCGACAACCGTGGCCACAGCACACCGGCCTTGTTGCTCCCCCGCGGCCACCAGAGATACAGGCCGGAAACCACCAGCACCACGCCCCAGCCCGCCGCCAGTTCGATCAAACGATCTCCCGGCGTACCGATCAGCAGGTCGGCGTGCACCGCACGGGCCAGCGCCTGCAGATTGTCGTGGGCATCCTGAGTACCAAGGATGGCCCCGCTGTAAGGGTCGACGAAGACGTTGCGGGTGCGCTCGCCAACCCCGACGACGAACTGCGCGCTACGGTCGACATCCACCGGCGGCAGGTATTGGCTGACACTGCCTTGGGGGTAGACCGCCTGCACCCGAGCAAGCATTTCATCGGCTGTCAGCGACTGGCCGCCAGCCTGCACCTGCAGCAGGTCGGCGTACATCAACTGATCGAGCTGGGGCTTGAACAGGTAAACGATGCCGGTCACCGATAGCATGATCATGAAGGGAATGACGAACAGGCCGGCATAGAAATGCCAGCGCCAGGCCAGGTTGTAGAACGAGGGTGTCGCGTTTCTCATGGGGAGCCCGATCTTGTGCATGAGCGAATTGCCCACGACGCAAAGCGCGCGGCAGGCAAAGACAACTAAACGAAGTCAGGCGGTGAGCGGAGAAGCGCGAGGATTGGCCGATGGCCAGAGATAACGCACGGCCCCGCCGGGTTCGGCAGTGGGGCGAGGGTTGGTCGGGCGCTGGCGTGGCAACAAGCCCAGCAGGCCGAAGAAGGCAGCCAGCGCCAGGGCGACGAAGGTGGAGCACAGCGGGCAACCGGAGCCCGTCGAGGGCATGGGCATGCCGGAATCGACGCCGCCCATGTCCATGCCAGCACTGCCACTGGCAGCCAGGGCGCAGTAACCGCCGTCCATGCCGCTGAGCTGCAGACCGGTCATCTGCCCGTGGCCGATGGCACAGGCGAACGCGCTGAACAGGACGCTGAAATACAGCACCCAGGCAAGCAACGAGCGATCAGAGCGGGACAGGTTCATGGGCGGCGATTTTAGGGCCTGTAGCGTGTCAGGTGCTGCGGTGGATTGCCGCAGAGCTTAGCGAGCCCACGGAGCCTGCGCCAGCAGTTCGGCGCAGCGCGCCTGGACGAAATCGCGCAACAGGTGCACCGGCTTGCTCAGTTGCTCGCGGTGGGTGCAGATCAGATTGAGGGGCGTCGGCTCCCCCTGCAGATCCGGCAGCAAGACCGTGAGGCGCCCGGCGTGCACGTCGCCTGCCACATCCAGCCAGGATTTGTACACCACGCCCGCCCCGGCCACGGCCCATCGCCGCACCACATCGGCGTCATCGCTGAGCCGGTCGCCGGCGACCTGCAGGCTGTGCTCGGCGTCCCCCTCATGAAAACGCCAACGCTCGTAGGCGCGACCGCCGAGCATGTAGATCAGGCAGTTATGCTCGCGCAGGTCACCGATCTGCCGCGGCTCGCCGTGGCGCTGCAGGTAGGCTGGCGCGGCGCACAACACCCGGCGATTGCCTGGCGCCACGGGCAAGGCCACCAGTCTCGAGTCTTCCGGTTCACCGTAACGCAGGGCGATATCCACGGGCTCGCGGAACAGATCGGTAACCCGGTCGCCGAGCAGCAGCCGCAACTGCACCTGCGGGTGCGTCTGCATGAAGGTCTCGAGCCACGGCAGCAGGGTATTGCGGCCGAAATCGGACGGCACCGAGAGCTGCAGCGGCCCGCTGATGGCGGATTTGCTCCCGGCCAGCTGCTGGCGTCCGGCCTCCAGGCTCTGCAACGCCTGCCGGGCATGCTCGAGAAAACCTTCCCCCTCGGCCGTCAGCCGCAGGCTACGGGTCGAGCGCACGAACAGACGCGCCTGCAACTGCTGCTCCAGGCGCTTGAGGCCGGCGCTGGCCACCGCAGGCGAGATAGCGAGCTGGCGGGCTGCGGCAGACAGGCTACCTTCCCCGGCGATGCGCACGAACAGTTGCAGGTCGTCAAAACGCAGCATGGCGTCGATCTTCAAAAAAATATTGAAAGAGACTCTACCTTCATCTGGTTTTTCCTAGCAATGGAATGGCGCAAGCTGCGCTCATCTCACGCCCCTACAGGACTCCTCCATGAAAGCCGTCGCCTATCACCAGTCGTTGCCCATCGATAACCCGCAAGCCCTGCAGGACGTGCAACTGGATGCGCCGACACCCGGCCCACGGGATCTGCTCGTCGAGGTCAAAGCCATCTCGGTGAACCCGGTGGACACCAAGATCCGTCGTAACGTGGCCCCCGAGCAAGGCCAGGCCAAGGTACTGGGCTGGGATGCCGCCGGCGTGGTCAAGGCGGTCGGTAGCGACGTCACGCTGTTCAGGGTCGGCGATGAGGTTTCCTACGCAGGCGCCATCAATCGCGCTGGTGCCAACAGCGAATTGCATCTGGTCGACGAACGTATCGTCGGGCGTAAACCACGCAGCCTGCCCTTCGCCGAAGCCGCCGCCATGCCGCTCACGGCGATCACCGCCTGGGAGCTGCTGTTCGACCGCTTGCAGGTCACCAGCGGTAGTGTCGACCAAGGCCAGAGCCTGCTGATCATCGGCGCTGCGGGTGGCGTCGGGTCGATACTGGTGCAACTGGCGCGGCAGCTCACCGGGCTGACCGTGATCGGCACCGCCTCGCGCCCGGAGACCCAGGCCTGGGTACAGGAGCTGGGCGCTCACCATGTGATCGACCACAGCAAACCACTGAACGAGGAACTGGCGCGTATCGGCATTCCTCAGGTCACACACGTAGCCAGCCTGACCCAGACCGACCAGCACTACGATGCACTGGTCGAAGCGTTGGCGCCCCAAGGCCGTCTGGCACTGATCGACGATCCGCTCCAGCCGCTGGACGTGATGAAACTCAAGCGCAAGAGCATTTCCCTGCACTGGGAACTGATGTTCACCCGCTCGCTGTTCGAAACCGCCGACATGATCGAACAGCACCGCCTGCTCGACCGCGTTGCCGATCTGGTCGACGCCGGCACCCTGAAAACCACGCTGGGCGAACACTACGGCACCATCAACGCCGACAACCTGCGCAGCGCCCATGCCCTGCTGGAAAGCGGCAAGGCGAAGGGCAAGATCGTGCTGGAAGGTTTCTGACGACGCCCTTAGGGTGGGTCGGGCCGCGCAGGTTAGCGACGCAAGGTATAGCCGTATCAAGTACCGCTATCTCGGCGCGTCGCGTAACCCACCAAACGATATCCGCCGTAACGCCCATGGTGGGCTACGACGCAACGATCCCCACGCGCCGCTTGCGCCCTGCAACAAGCACCTAATCCACCCTACGAGGATTTTGCGCTACTGAAATCGTGCGCAATGATCCTCGGCGGGTAGCGCTGCGGTGTACCACACGTAGTCCGCTTGTTGCGCCGTTACCGACTTGCCCACCTCGGACAGGATCAGCACCTGGGCGCTAGCGGGTGCGCCCAGGTCACCGAGGTGCAGCGGCACACCCAAGTCACGCCGCACATGAAAAGCGCCTGCGAACAGCATCGCCGGCTGCGGCGCGGCCAGCAACTGTTCGGCCATGCGGCGGTCACGTTGTTGCTGCACCGCCAGCATCGCCGGCAATTGACTCACCGGCAGCTTGTCGCAGTGGGATTCGCGAATCTGCTCCAGCAGCGGCTCTCGCACCGCTGCGGCAGTCGAGGCCTGGCCCTGCAGAACAGGCTGCTCACGGTAGATGGCCATGATCTCGGCGCGGTCTAGATTGGCAGCTCTCAAGCCGTAGCGCTGTGCCAACCCATGACGAACGATCGGCCCATACAACGCCCAGGGCCAGCCGTTACTCCACTCCAGCGCCTTGGGCAAATCATCGATCTGTCTGCCTTCTCTCAGTTGCTGCGCGACCTCGTCGGCCAGGTGCTGCTGGCCCGAGGCGAGCATTTCCAGCAGCAAACTGCCCTGCTCGCGGCGTTGCTCCAGCGCATGCAGCAACCACAGCTGAAGGGCATGATGATCCGGGTTGTCGTGCTGCTCGCCGACCAGTACGCGGGGCGCCGTGGCCAGCCGCGCCACCAGTTGCTCGGGCGTCAGCCGCTCGCCACTGTGCAGATCGACGATCTGCCCCAGCTCGGCATGCCCGTGTCCCTGCGGGCTTTGCCACGCAGGCAGCGGCGCCAGAACAGGCTGGCTTTGACAGGCGGCGAGCACCAACAGGGCAAGCAACAGAAGACTACGCATGAAAATTTCCTTCAGCGGGCAACGATGAGCGGATGCCCCCGCTCGGGATGCTGCTGCACCAGCACCTCGAGACCGAACACCGCCTGCAACGGCTCGGCGCGCAGCACCTCGGCGGGCAGGCCGATGGCGTGGGTTCGCCCTTCGTTGAGCAGCAGCAGACGGTCGCAGTAGCGCGCCGCCAGATTCAGGTCATGGAGGATGACCAGCACCGCAGCGCCCTGTTCGGCAAAACGGCGCACGGCCTGCAGCGTGGTGTGCTGATGCAGAGGGTCGAGCATGGACGTGGGTTCGTCGAGCAACAGCGTCTGCTCGGCACCACCAGGCCACAGCTGGGCCAGAACCCTAGCCAGGTGCACGCGCTGACGCTCGCCACCTGACAATTGCAGATAGCTGCGCTCGGCAAGGTGCTCGGCATCGGCTGCCTGCAGCGCCTCGCGGACGATCTGCGCATCACGGTCACGACCAGTGTCATGGGGCATGCGTCCCATGATCACCACATCACGGACCGCAAAACCGAAGCTCAGTGACGAACTCTGCGGCAGCACCGCCAGGCGTCGTGCCCGTTCCCCACCCTGCCAGGCGCTCAATGGACGATCGCCGAGCGACACTTCGCCCGTTGCCGCCGCCAGCTCGCCACACAGGGCACCGAGCAAGGTGCTCTTGCCAGCACCGTTCGGACCGAGCACGCCCAGCACCTCTCCGGGCTGCAACTGCAGATCGATATCGGCCAGCACCTGTTTGTCGCCGCGCTTGATCGACAGCTTGCGTGCGCTGAGCATCAGGTGCGCCCCCGTAGCAGCAGATAAAGAAAGAACGGGGCACCGATCAATGCGGTAACGATGCCGATGGGCAGTTCGGCAGGCGACAGGATCAGCCGCGCGAACAGATCGGCCAGCAACAATAGACTGGCACCGGCCAGCGCCGAAGCGGGCAGCAGAACGCGATGGTCCGGGCCGACCAGCAGGCGCACCAGGTGTGGCACCACCAGGCCGATGAAACCGATCATTCCGGCCGCCGCCACTGCCGCGCCGACTCCCAACGCGGTGCAGAACACCAGCTCGCGCTTCAGCCGTTCGACCGCAACGCCCAGATGGCGGGCCTCCGACTCACCGAGTAGCAAGGCATTCAGCGCCTGGGCCCGACGCGGCAGCCACAGCGCCACGGCGAGGGTCACCAGCAACAGGGGCCAGAGGCGCGCGTAGCTGGCGCCATTGAGGCTGCCGAGGTTCCAGAAGGTCAGGGTGCGCAAGGTGGCATCGTCGGCCAGGTAGGTGAACAGGCCGATGCAGGCGAATGCCAGCGCATTGAGGGCGATCCCGGCGAGCAGCATGGTGGTCACGCTGGTCTGGCCGTTGCGCCGCCCCAGACGGTAGACCAGTGCGGTAACCACCAGCCCGCCCAGAAAGGCGCACAGCGACAACAGATAGGGCGCGAACAGCTCGGGAATGCCGCCCAGTGCCGCGCCACCGACGATAGCGACAGCCGCACCGAGCGCCGCACCGCTGGAGACGCCGATCAGACCGGGATCGGCCAACGGGTTGCGGAACAACCCCTGCATCGCCACACCACACAGCGCCAGCACGGCGCCGACCGCAAGGCCCAGCAGCGTACGCGGCATACGGATCTGGCCAAGAATCAGCTCGGCCTGCTGCAGGCCGTCACCTTCCAGTGGTAACCCGCTCAGGCGCAGCGCGGCACGCAAGGTGTCACCCAGCGGCAGACTGACGGGCCCGAGTGCCAAGGACAGCCACAACGCGAGCGCGAGCAGCAGGCCCAGTGCGATAAACAGTGAGCGCGGGCTGATCAGCGGTCTCATGGGGTCGCGGGGGTAAGCGGCGTACGGCCAGGGTAGAAGGCCGCCGAGAGCTCGGCGAGACCGGCGGGAATGCGTGGGCCGAGGCCGCCGACCAGCAAGGTAGGATCGATGGCCACCAGGCGCCCTTCTTTCCCCGCCTTGGTCGAAGCCAGCGCCGGGTTCTGCTTGAGCAGTGCCTGCTTGGCCTCGTCACCGCTCAGGCGGCGATCGGCGAAGATCACCACCTCGGGGTCCAGTGCCAGCAACGCCTCGGTGGACAGCGCCTTGTAGCCATCGTGGTTGGTCAGGTTCTTACCGCCAGCGTGCTCGATCATCCAGGCCGCAGCCGTGTCCTGCCCGCCCGCCATGGGGCTGCTGCCTGCATGCCCGAGCAGCAGCAATACGCTGGGCGTCTTGCCGTCGGCCTGGGCCTTGGCGACCCAGTCGGCCTGTTCGCTCAAGCGCGCCTGGTAGGCGTTGAAAACGCTTTCGGCGTGCGCTTCGTCGCCGAGCAGTGAGCCGATACGTTGCAGGTTGCCATGCAGGGCCTGCAGGTCGGCTTCAGCCGACAGGGTTTCCACCTTCACTCCGGCTGCTGCCAACTGCGCCAGCACCGGCGGCGGGCCCATCTCCTCGGTGCCGAGCAGCACCTCGGGACGCAGCGCGAGGATGCCCTCGGCAGCCAGCTGGCGCTGATAGCCGACACTCGGCAATGCCTTCAGGGAGGCCGGGTGCAGGCTGGTGGTGTCGACCCCCACCAGCTTGCCTTCACCCCCCAACTCGACGACCCACTCGCTGAGCGAGCCCCCCGCGCTGACCCAGCGCTGAGGCAGGTTGTCGGCACTCGCCACCAGCGGCGACAGCAGGCTGGCGAACAGGGCGAATACGGCGATAGGGCGGGTCATGGATCAGGCTCCAGAAAAACACGATTCGTATCCCAGCCACTGCAAAACGTCGGTGGCCAGGGCTGGCAGTGTAGCCGCAGACAGGGCGGCTGCCTCTGCTTTCAGGGTTGCAGGGCCGGGGTTTCCTCCGCCAGGCGGCGCCAGTCCTCGCGTTCCGGCACACCCGGCTTGCGCGCACCGAACAGCTGCAGGATCAGCTCGCCATTGGCATCGAAGGCTTCCCAGCTGGTGATCACACCGTCGCTGCTCGGCTTGCGCACGCGCCACAGTTGATGGACGTCGTTGGCCTTGAGGTGCAGGTTGAACTGCGGGTCCAGCACGTTGAACCAGGTATCCATCCAGCGCAGGTTGCTCACCGGGCCGGTATGGATCTGGATGCAATGCCGGTTGCCGACGAACACCATGATCGGCACCTCGGCAGCCGCAGCGCGCTCGAACACGCCCGCCAGGGCATCGGGCGCCAACCTCTCGGCCCACTCGCCGCCTGCCAGGCGCAGGGCCTGGGTGCGGGTCGCAGCGTGGGTCTTCAGCAAGGCGAAGAAATGGTGGGTGTCCTTGAGCGTCGCCCAGCCGACACGCAGGGCCTCGACATCGATCTGCTCGTCCGCCCGCGGCGCCGCGGGCTCCGGCAGAGCCCTCAGTTCGAGTTCAGGCAGTTGCTGCGCAGCACGGAATCGCTCGACCAGGGGCTCCCAGGCCGCCAGCTGGCTGTACTCGGTGAGGTACACCTTGTGCACCGCCATGCCCTGATGATCGAACACCTGAACGCTGCGCATCGCTCCGCGCGGGCTTTGCTCCTCGACGGCGAACACGCTGGCCCAGCCACCGAGAAACAGGCGCAGGTCGATATCCGCGGATACCACCAGGCCCATCTGGCCATTGCCGGTCACCGTCACGTCGCGATAGACGCCCTTGCGCTCGTGCACGCAGGACTCGTTGCGGGTCAGCGCCATGACCTGGCCGAGCTCGCCCAGCGCAGGCAGCAGCGTTGCCCACTCGGGGCGCAGGCGCACTGCATCCACGCCCAGTCGGCTGGCCGTCAGCTCGGCTTCACTGACACCCAGCTGCGCTGCCGCATCACGGGCACGCAGGTGCGGCTGTTCAACACGCAGCGCCTGCCAGGAGGCGTACAGGCCTTTGCCGGCACCGGATAGATCGCTCATCACTTCAACTCCTTGCAAGCCCCGCTGACCAGGCGAGGGAAACCGCAGACTGGAAAAGGGTAAACGCCCCGTTCCGAGAGCGAAACGGCGCAAATATTAAATCATCTTAATTGTCATGAAGTCTCGTTTACAAACGATAATCACTAGCATTAAATATGTCATCCCTGCCTATCCGCTGTTCGACATGATCGAGGAGAACTGCATGTCGCCCACCCCGCCTTTCCCGCTTCGCTCATGCCTGGCCCTGTTGTTGCTCGGCCCGTCACTGGTCAGCGCACAGACCCTGCAACTGGACCAGACCACGATCAGTGCGACCCGCACGGAACAGAGCACCAACAGCGTTCCCAATACCGTGTCAGTGATTACCGAGCAGGATATCGACCGCAAGACGGTGAAGAACATCAAGGACCTGACCCGCTACGAACCGGGTGTTTCGGTCAGCGGCACGGGCAGTCGCTTCGGACTGTCAGGCTTCACTATCCGGGGCATCGGCGGCAACCGCATCCTCACTCAAGTGGACGGGGTGCCCATGCCGGACGCCTTCACCTTCGGGCCATTCCTCGACGCACGGCGCAATTATGTCGACCCGGATACCCTCAAGCGCGTGGAGATCATCCGCGGCCCGGCCAGTTCGCTGTACGGCAGCGATGCCATTGGCGGTGCGGTCAGCTTCCTGACCAAGGATGCCGCCGATTACCTCGAAGCCGGCGACGACACCTATGCCCGCCTCAAGACCGGCTACGACGGGGCAGACGACAGCTGGTCGCGCAGTGCGACGCTGGCCGCCCGCCAGGGCTCACTCGATGGTCTGCTGCACCTGGGCAGGCGTGACGGCCAGGCCCTCGACACCTACGGAGGCCGAAGCGGGATAGGTGCCAGCCGTGAAGAGGCCAACCATCAGGACTACACGGCCAGCAACCTGCTCGCCAAGATCGGCTGGAATTACCTCAACGACGACCGCCTGCAACTGACTTACGAGCGTTACGAGGACGATGCCGACACCAGGGTGCTCAGCGAATACAGCACCACGGCCACCGTGCGCACCTCCGATGCAACCGACAACACCGATCGCGACCGGATCAGCCTGCTGCACAGCTTCGCTCTGGATACTGCGCTCAGTGATCATGTCGAATGGCAACTGAGCTATCAGGAAAGCCAGATCCGTCAGCGCACTTACCAGCAGCGTTTCAGCGGCGGCAGCTTGCGTGAGCGCAGCCGAGACTCGACTTATCAGGAAGATCTCTGGGCCTTCAACACCAAGTTCGACAAGGCCTTCGAGACCGGCCCGGCCAACCATCGACTCATTTATGGCTTCGACTTCAAGCGCCTCGAGAGCAGTGACCTGCGCAAAGGCCGTGAAGTGTTCGCCAGCAGCGGCCTGCCGGTTCCGGCGATTCCTGGCGACGAGACCTTCCCGCTCAGCGACTTCCCGGATCCGACCTCGACCGAATATGCGTTCTTCGTTCAGGACAATATCGAGATAGGCCGCTGGACATTGCTGCCTGGCCTGCGCTACGACCACTACGAGATGAAACCGAAGGTCACTCAGCACTATCTGAACAGCCAACCGTTGAACCGCAACCCATCGGACTATCGGGACGAGGCCATCTCGCCGAAACTCGGCATCACCTATCAGATCGACGATGCCCACAGCGTTTACGGTCAGTACGCGGCAGGATTCCGAGCGCCGAATCCCGTGGACATCTTTGGCGAGTTCATCAACTTCGCCCGCAACTACCAGACCATCGCCAACCCCGGCCTGAAACCGGAGACCAGCGACAGTTACGAGATCGGCCTGCGCGGTCAGTACGATAGCGGCGCCTTCGGTGTGGCACTGTTCTACAACCGTTACGATGATTTCATCGAGCAGATGACGTTGGCCAGCGACCCGACCGGCGCCGGACGCATGACTTTCCAGTATCAGAACCTTGATCGCGTCACGATCCGTGGTGCGGAGGCCCGCGGTGAGCTATTGCTCGAGAGCTTCGGCATGCCTGCCGGCAGCCATCTGCGTAGCGCCATCGCCTATGCACGCGGCAAGGACGAGGCAACCGGGCAACCGATCAATAGCGTCGACCCGCTCAAGGCGGTGCTCGGCCTTGGCTACGATGCGCCGAGCGGCCAGTTCGGCGGTGAGCTGACCTGGACGGTGGCGGCCGCCAAGAAGCGTGTCGACCAAACGCAGATCGCCAACCAGTTCGAGCCCTCGGGCTACGGCACCCTCGATCTCAGCGCTTACTGGAATATCGGTTCCGGCGTATCGGTCAACGCGGGCCTGTTCAACCTGACGGACAAGCAGTACTGGCAATGGGGCGACGTACGCAGCCTTACCGAGAACAGCTCGAGCCTCGGGCGCTATTCCCAACCGGGACGCCACGCAGCCTTCAACCTGATCTGGGAAATATGAACAGCGCAACCTGAGCCCATTCGCGCAAGGACGCGCGCCCCCTTCCATCGCCAGGCCGATCCGGGATAATCCCCGCTCAGGCCTGGAGACTTCGATGATTCGTCTATGCGCCCCGCACGAGCTTCCGGAAGCTCAAAGCCGGGGCTTTTCCATTACAGGTACGCAGCTGTTCGCCGTACGCAAGGGCGGCGAGGTGTTCGTGTACCGCAACCGTTGCCCGCATCGCGGCGTGCCGCTCGAGTGGCAGGCGGACCAGTTCCTCGACCCCAGCGCCAGCCTGATTCAATGCGCCCGGCATGGTGCGCTGTTCCTGATCGAGTCCGGCGAATGCGTGGCCGGGCCCTGCGAGGGCGATGCTCTGCACGTGATCAACAGCAAAGAGGATACGGACGGGATCTGGGTCGATCTGTAGGTCAGAACCCGGGGATCGCTTCGCTCGAGGCCCAGCTACGGAGGCATGTTGACGCGAACGCAGCGTCGTCGCCTGGAGGGAGCACTCTCAAGCCAGCACTACATCCAGGCGCCGTACCACCTCGATGCCCTGCGGCGAGATATCCACACCGTAGGCCAGCACCTCGACACCGGCTTGCACCGCCTCGGTCAGGGCCGCCGCGTAGGCCGGGTCGATTTCCCCGGCAGGTCGCACCGCCTCGATACCCGACAGGTTCACGCCATACAGTTGCACCGCGCGCACGCCACTGCGCGCCAGGGCGGCCAGCTCACGCAGGTGCTTGGTGCCGCGCTCGGTACGCGCATCCGGGAAGGCCGCCACGGCACTGTCGGCGAAGCCCAGGGTCACGCTCTTCACCTCGACGAAAGCCACACCGCTGGCGTATTCGAGGCAGAAGTCCACCCGACTGCGCTCCACGCCATAAGGCACCTCACGGCGCAGCGCGGTGAAGCCCGCCAGCTCGGAAATAACCCCGGCGCGCAGCGCCTCCTCGACCAGCCCATTGGCACGCCCGGTATTGATACAGGCCAGCCGACCATGGGGCGTTTCACCGATCTCCCAGGTGCCCGGTAGCTTGCGCTTGGGGTCACTGGAGCGGCTGAACCAGACCCGGCAGCCCTCGCTCATGCAGTTGAGCATCGAGCCGGTGTTCGGACAGTGGATGGTCAGCAGTTCGCCGCTGGCGGTTTCGATGTCGGCGAGGAAACGCTTGTAGCGACGCAGCAGGCGACCTTCTTCGAGCGGCGGATCAAATCGCATTGGCGCTCCACGTCTTCAGGCCGCGGGCAATGCGTTCGACCGCTTGCTCCAGGCGCGGCAGGCTCTGCGTGTAGGCGAAGCGCACGTGATGCCCTGCCTGATGACGACCGAAGTCCAGGCCCGGGGTGAACGCGACATGCTCGGTTTCCAGAAAGTGTTGGCAGAACCCATAGGCATCGCCACCGAAGGCGCTGATATCGGCATACAGATAAAAGGCGCCCTGCGGCTCCACGGAGATGCCGAAGCCCAGGTCGCGCAGCGCTGGCAGCAGGAAGTCACGGCGCTCGGCAAAGGCGGCACGGCGCTCTTCGAGAATCGCCAGGGTCTGCGGCTCGAAACAGGCCAGCGCGGCATGCTGGGCCATGCTCGGCGCGCTGATGTAGAGGTTCTGCGCCAGTTTTTCCAGATCCCCCACTGCTTCTTCGGGCGCCACCAGCCAGCCCAGCCGCCAGCCGGTCATGCCGAAATACTTGGAGAAGCTGTTGAGCACGAAGGCGTCGTCATCCACCTCCAGTACGCTGCTGGCATCCACGCCATAGGTCAGGCCGTGATAGATCTCGTCCACCACCATGTGACCACCACGGGCCTTGAGCGCCTGGGAAAGCGACGCCAGCTCTGCAGCGCTCAGCAAGGTGCCGGTGGGGTTGGCAGGCGAGGCGAGCAAGGCGCCGACACTGTCGGCGTTCCAGCAATCGGCCACCGCCCGAGCGGTCAGCTGATAGCGCTCCTCGGGCCCGACCGGTACCAACTGCGCAGCGCCTTCCACCAGACGCAAAAAATGCCGATTGCAGGGATAGCCCGGGTCGGCCAACAGCCAATGCTTGCCGGGATCGACCAGCAGGCTGGCCGCCAGCAACAGCGCACCGGAGCCGCCCGGGGTGATGAGGATGCGCTGTGGGTCTATGCTCAGCCGGTAGCGTTGCGCATAGAAAGCGGCGATTGCCTCACGCAGGGCGGGCAAGCCGCGAGCGGCGGTATAGCGGGTATGGCCTGCCGCCAGTGCAGCCTGCCCGGCCGCGACGATGGGCGCGGCGGTGGTGAAGTCCGGCTCGCCGATTTCCAGATGAATGACATCATGGCCCTCGGCCTGCAATTGATTGGCCCGCGCCAGCAGTGCCATTACGTGGAACGGTTCGATCGCGCGACTGCGGGCGCTGTAGAGCTGGGCCATGGGGAAATGCCTTGGGAAACCTATTAAAGGTGGAATTCTATCAGGGCCGCCCGGTCATACCGTGCCAACGCACCACTGAAACACGTGTTTACATTGCGATTGCAGCCATCCGTTCGGCAGATAGACAAAGCCCGTAGCGCCCTGGCAAAGCCGCTGGCAACGCTCTATCGGACCAAGACGCATAACCACGACATCCGGGAGTGGCGCGGCTTGAGTCGATCTGGTAAGTTCGCCGGCTTGCAGTCGCAGGGCCGTTATTGTAAACGGCAACGGACACATTCCCTGCGCGGTGGATTAGAGAGAGTGAGAGGCGGTCATCCATGCCCATCAAAGCAAAAGCAACAAACGGCCAATTGATTCGTGGCTTCGAACCCTACAAGGAAACCAAGGGCGAGGAGTACATGAGCGAGGCGATGCGCGCCCACTTCACCGGCATCCTGAACAAATGGAAGCTGGAGCTGATGCAGGAAGTCGATCGTACCGTGCACCACATGCAGGACGAAGCAGCCAACTTCCCGGATCCGGCAGACCGTGCCAGCCAGGAAGAAGAGTTCAGCCTGGAACTGCGTGCCCGCGACCGTGAGCGCAAGCTGATCAAGAAGATCGACGAAACGCTGCAACTGATCGAGGACGAAGATTACGGCTGGTGCGATTCCTGTGGCGTCGAGATCGGCATCCGCCGTCTGGAAGCCCGCCCAACCGCCACCCTTTGCATCGATTGCAAGACCCTGGCGGAAATCAAGGAAAAACAGGTCGGCTCCTGAGTCGATCGAACAACGGGGCGCTCAGGCGCCCCGTTTCGTTTCGCCCTGCCAAACACCCCGCCATGCAAAACACCCCCTATATCGGTCGCTTCGCCCCTACGCCCAGTGGCTATCTGCACTTCGGCTCGCTGGTCGCTGCCCTCGCCTCCTACCTCGATGCCCGCTCCGTCGGCGGCCGCTGGCTGCTGCGCATGGAAGACCTCGACCCGCCCCGGGAAGTCCCCGGCGCACAGAGCGCGATTCTGCAGACCCTCGAACGCTACGGTTTGCACTGGGACGGCGAACTGGTTCGCCAGAGCGAGCGCCATGCCGAGTACGAAGCGCTGCTGCAGCGCCTGTTCGATCAGGGCCTGGCCTACGCTTGCACCTGCTCACGCAAGAAGCTGGAAGGCAACGGCGGCGTCTATCCGGGCTACTGCGGCAATGCCGGCCATGGCCGCCATGACGCCGCTATCCGCCTGCGCGTGCCACAGCTGACCTATCGCTTCATCGACCGGGTACAGGGCGAGTACAGCCAGCACCTGGGCCAGGAGGTTGGCGACTTCGTCATCTGTCGTCGTGATGGTTTGTACGCCTATCAGCTCGCCGTGGTGCTGGACGATGCCTGGCAAGGCGTCAACAACGTGGTACGCGGTGCCGACCTGCTCGACTCGACGCCAAGGCAACTCTATCTGCAGGAATTGCTCGGGCTCTCTCAGCCGCGCTACCTGCACGTACCGCTGATCATCCAGCCCGATGGCCACAAGCTCGGCAAATCCTATCGCTCACCGCCCCTGCCTGAAGATCAGGCCACCCCGTTGCTGATTCGCGCCCTGCGCGCGCTGGGCCAGCAGGCGCCGAGCGAGCTCGCGGACGCCAGCGCCGACGAGCTGTTGCTGTGGAGCGCACGCCACTGGGATGCAACCCGCATCCCGCGGACACGTAACCTGGCGGAAAGTCAGTTGCGCTGATCGCCGGTAAAGGGCAGCCTTGCGCCCCCAACCCAGGATCAGGAATCTGCCATGCGCGCCCAGCTCGAAGAACTCATCGGCAAAATCAGCTCGGGCTGCCTGCCGCAGGACGAAATCACCCGTATCGCGGACGAGGCTGCCCAGGCCTACGCTGACCCACAGGCATTTCTGGCGGCCAACCCGGACATCAACTACGACGACAGCTTTCCCATCCCGCTGGGTGAATGGATGGTGGTGGGCAACCTGCCCGACACCGTGCTGTTCCAGGCCGACAGCTACGATGAGCTGTTTCGCCAGATCACCGAATCGTTCGGCCCGGAAGTGAGCTTCGTCCTCACCGCCAAGCAATTGCACAAGGTCGAGCCCCTGAAGGCCCTGAACCGCATTCAGGTGCAACTGAGCAGTCTGTCCAAGGAAACCCAGGGCTACGTGCTGGTGGACTTCAGCGAACCGCTGGACGATGAGTTGCAAGCCGTACTGGTGTACACCAGCGATCTGCCACGGGTGCTGGAGCTGGCGGTGGAAGTGGGCATCTACGCGGCACCGGCCCATGAAACCCTGAAGGCGGCGCAGGCCGAGCAGTAAGCCTGGGGCGGGCCCAGGTTCTCGCGTCACGGCCCTGAGAGATGCCTGGGCATCGGCGCCGGCAGAGCTACAGCCCGGCGTCGTGCAGCCTGCGCAGGTGCTCGATGTACAGGCTGACCGGGTTGACGCCCTCGCCGGCACGGCCGAAGTGCTGATTGACGATATCCAGATGATCCAGCGGGTAGTCGTCGCGAATCACCTTGCCCAGATGGGAGCTGACACGACCGACCATGCCGTCGCACTGCCCGGCCTCACGTACGAAGGTTCGCGCGAAACGGCGGCAGAACCAGTTCGACAGGTCGCGGCGGTTGCCACCCTGATCGGTAATCCCCGGCTGCAAGGTGCCGGACCAGGAGTAATAGCGCACGCCATTGACCTCCTCCGGCCCCTCTTCGCCCCAGACCGATGGCAGGCCCTGCGGATACTGGTGGTTGAAGATGCCGACCCCCTCGGTGGTCAGCGAACGATGGGCGGCGGTGGCATTGATCGGCATGCTCGCGCCGCGAGCACCGCTATCGAACAGTGTCACCAGCCGTGCCAGCACATGCACGCCCAGCTGCAGCAGCGTGCCGCGCAGGCTGCCCGGTGCAGCTTTGCGCTCGATGTGGTCGGCCAGCTCGGACCCCTGATGCGGGCCAGCCAGAGAAGTCACCGACGCCACCCATTCCGGCCGGTGCGCAGCGGCGTAGCGACACACCAGAGCACCATGGCTGTGGCCGATCAAATGCACCCTCTCAGCACCACTGCGGCGCCGCGCCTCGGCGATCTGCAGCAGTAACTGTTCGCCACGAAGCTCGGTGGCATGTACCGCCGACAAACGCGCCGGATAGACGTCCACACCCTGGTTGCGCAGGGCTGTGACGATGCCATACCAGTATTCGAAACCAAACAGGCTGACGAAACCCAGAAAGCCTGGAACCAGCACCAGTGGATACCGGGGAACTGCACGATGACCCATTTCAGTCTCCATGGAGGGGCGCCACCCGGCGAAAGACAGCATCGGGGGAACGCCAGGGAAAGCACATCATGATTGTCGATGGCCACTATCGAGACAGTCGACTTCATCCCTGACTGCCTCGCCCTTAGCATGGTTCCGTGAAACACCGTATGCAGAGAGAAAGAGGTACACCATGAAAGCCCTGACCATCGTCCTGACCCTGAGCCTTTTGAGCGCCAATGCGCTTGCCCTGCCAAGCCGCGGCCCGGCGCCCATTCTGGGCGAAGCCGTGGACAGCAGCCTGCAACAGCCGGCAACCGAGCGCTGAGCGCCGCAGCCCTGAATGAACGCCCGCTGTGGCCCGTGAATGCCATGCGGGCATGACCAAAGCGAACCCCGGGTGATTTAGGACGAACTTATCCACACCCGCCAGGCTCGAAAAAATGGTCAGGTTCATCACAAGGGAAATACACCATGTTCAAGCAAAGTCTGGGTGCCGCATGCGTTCTGGCCGTCCTTACCGGTTGTGCCGGCAAGCCGGAAAATCCGGTCGACCACATCACCTACCGCAACGAGCCGCTGGTCAAGCAAGTCGAGAAGGACATGAGCAAGTCGACCGTTCTGGAACTGGGCGGCCCACCCTCCTCGGAAATGACCCGCACGCTTCTTCCGGGCACCTGCAACAACTACGTGCTCAACCGTGACGGCAAAGAGCAGCCCTACTACGTTGCCTTCAACTCCGCCGATCGCGTCGACAGCAAAGGCTTCCTGACCTGCGAGCAGATGGAAACCAACGAGCGCGAACGCGCCCGCGGTAACGGCATCTGATCCAGCCGCCCGCAATGAAAAATGCCCGCCTCCAAGGAGAGCGGGCATTTTTTTAGCTTCAAGCATTAAGCAAAGCAAGGACGGTTAAACCGTACTTCATTTACTTGCGGCTTGAAGCTTGGCACTTGCAGCTGCCTTTGTCAGATAGCGCCACGGCTACGCAGGATGGCCAGCACCTGCTTGACGCCCTCGTCTACCGACAGACTCTGGGTGTCGAGCACCAGATCCGCGTTCAGTGGCACATCGTAGGGGAAGGAATCACCCGGGATGTTATCGCCGCCCGCCGCATACAGACCTTGCGGATCGCGCTCGGCACACACCTGCGGTGAAGCCTGCACGTAGACGGTGATCAAGCGCTCGGCACCGATCAACGCCTTAGCCTGCTCGCGCCCCTCGGCATCAGGCGCCACGAAAGCGGCCAGGGTAAGCAGACCGGCTTCGTTGAACTGACGCGCCACGTGGGCGGCACGACGCCAATTCTCGGTACGCCCGGCACGATCCTGCGGCAAACCCTTGTTCAGGTCGTGGCGCAGGTTCTGGCCGTCGAGCACGTACACCGCGCGGCCCATGTCGAACAGCTTGCGCTCTACCGCGTAGGCCAGCGTGCTCTTGCCCGCGCCAGACAGGCCGCTGAACAATACGGTGGCCGGTTGCTGGCCGAACCGCGATGCACGCTCCTCGGTGGAGACATGGCCGGATTCGCTGTGGTGGCCGGAACCGGAAACGCGCGCATCGCTGATGATCATCCCGGCACCGACGGTGCCATTGGTCAGCCGATCGATGATGATGAAGGCACCGGTGGTGCGGTTGTGGGCATAACCATCCAGGGCGATCGGCGCATCGAGGGCGATCTTCACCTTGCCGATTTCGTTGAGCTGCAGGCTGCTCGCAGCGCCCTCCTCCAGGGTGTTCACATCGACCCGGTGGGCAATGCTGGCGATGGAGCCCGGCACGTAGCTGGTGGCACGTTTGATGTCGTACTTCTTGCCCGGCAGCATCGGCTCTTCGGCCATCCACACCAGCATGGCATCGAAGCTGTCGACCACCTGGGGACGGTTATCGGCATGCACCAGCATGTCGCCGCGCGATACGTCGATCTCGTCTTCCAGGGTCAGGGTGATCGCCTGGCCTGGACCGGCCTGCTCCAACTCGCCTTCGTAGGTGACGATGGACTTGACCTTGCTGCCCTTGCCCGATGGCAGGGCGATGACTTCGTCACCCTTGCGCACGATGCCACTGGCCAGGGTGCCGGCGAAGCCGCGGAAGTTCAGGTTCGGGCGGTTGACGTACTGCACCGGGAAACGCAGATCATCGAAATTGCGGTCACCCGCCACTTCCACGGTCTCGAGAATTTCCATCAGCGACTGGCCGCTGTACCACGGCGAGCGCTCGGACTTGTTGACCACGTTGTCGCCCTTGAGCGCCGACATGGGTACGAAGAACAGCGACGTGGGCTTGAGGTTGATCTTGTCGGCGAAGGACAGGTAATCGGCCTTGATCTGCTCGAACACGCCTTCATCGAAGCCCTTCAGGTCCATCTTGTTGATGGCGACGACGATGTGCTTGATGCCCAGCAGCGAGGCGATGAAACTGTGGCGCTTGGTCTGGGTCTGCACGCCGTAACGGGCGTCGATCAGGATGATCGCCAGGTCGCAGGTCGAAGCACCGGTGGCCATGTTGCGCGTGTACTGCTCATGGCCGGGGGTGTCGGCGATGATGAACTTGCGCTTGGCGGTGGAGAAATAGCGGTAGGCGACATCGATGGTGATGCCTTGCTCGCGCTCGGCCTGCAGGCCGTCGACCAGCAACGCCAGATCGACCTCCTCGCCGGTGGTGCCGCTCTTCTTCGAATCGCGAGTGATGGCTTCCAGATGGTCTTCATAGATCATCTTGGAGTCGTGCAGCAGGCGCCCGATCAGGGTGCTCTTGCCGTCGTCGACGTTGCCGCAGGTCAGGAAACGCAACAGTTCCTTGCGCTCGTGTTGCGCCAGGTAGGCGTGGATGTCTTCGCTGATCAGTTCGGATTGGTGCGACATATCAAAAGTACCCCTGACGTTTTTTCTCTTCCATGGAACCGGCACCGTCGTGATCGATCACGCGGCCCTGGCGCTCGGAAGTTCGGGTCAGGAGCATTTCCTGGATGATGTCGGTGAGGCTGGTCGCCTCGGACTCCACGGCGCCGGTCAGCGGGTAGCAGCCAAGGGTGCGGAAACGCACTTTGCGCTTCTCGATGCGCGCTTTCTCGTCATCGCTGAGGTGCTCGAGGATGCGCTCGTCGTCGATCATGATCAGCGTACCGTTCTTCTCGATGACATCGCGCTCGGCGGCGAAGTACAACGGCACGATCGGGATCTGCTCGAGGTAGATGTATTGCCAGATATCCAGCTCGGTCCAGTTGGAGAGCGGGAACACGCGGATCGACTCGCCCTTCTTGACCTTGCCGTTATAGACGTTCCACAGCTCCGGGCGCTGGTTCTTAGGGTCCCAGCGGTGCTTGCTGTCGCGGAACGAATAGACACGTTCCTTGGCCCGGGACTTTTCCTCGTCACGGCGGGCACCGCCGAAAGCCGCATCGAAACCATGCTTGTCCAGCGCCTGCTTGAGGCCCTCGGTCTTCATGATATCGGTGTGCTTGGCACTGCCGTGGGTGAACGGATTGATGTTCTGAGCGATGCCGTCAGGGTTGACGTGAGTGATCAGATCCAGGCCCATTTCCTCGACCATCTTGTCGCGGAAACGGTACATCTCCTGGAATTTCCAGCGCGTATCCACGTGCATCACCGGGAAAGGCAGCTTCCCGGGGAAGAAGGCCTTGCGCGCGAGATGCAGCATCACGGCGGAATCCTTGCCGATGGAATAGAGCATCACCGGGTTGTCGAATTCGGCGGCCACTTCACGAATGATGTGGATGCTTTCCGCCTCGAGCTGTTTCAAGTGCGTCAGTTTGTCGAGCATGGCTACTCACGGGATCACGGTATTTTATTCAGGCCGGCGGGCCTTGGACGAGCGCGCACTCTAGCACAGCGCCTCATTCTATTCAGGGAGGCACTTAGATCGAAACGATCTAGCTTTATTCCACTGAAATAGGCTGCCCATCGCTGCCGGCAATACGAACAATCGTTCGAAACGTCAGGCTCGGGTCACACCCCGCCTGCCTCAAAATGAGAAGTGGATTCTTCCGGTTTTGCGAAGCGCAAAGCACTCCGCACGTCAAAGCCTTGACACTCACGTGGCTGCAAACCAACCTACGCCACAACGCAACCTCGCCTACCGGGGAGCGAGCTCCCAGCTCGCCGCGCCATTGGATTCCAGCTGCCGCGCTCAAGGAGAGCCACATGCAATCTAGCCCTTTGTCCTATTCCCTTCTCGCTATTGCCATCACCACCGCCAGCCTTTCGGTCCAGGCAGAAACCTACCAGATCGACGACGGCCCCAAGAGCTGGGGTAACGAGGTCATTGCAGACGGCCTGACCATCAGCGGTGAACTGACCACTCCAGCCAGTGCAATCACGCTGCAGCCAGGTACCCATGTGCAGGGCGACCTGACGCTCGATGCCACGATCATTGCCACTGGCGCCGAGAATGACCAGGCCCGATATGCGCGGCCGGTCACCCTGGGCCGAGGCCCGAATGATGAGGTGACAATCGACGGTGCCCTGGTCAATAGAGGCAGCCTGATTACCGGCGGTTTCGCTGCCGTCGGTATCAACGCCGGTCATGCACGAATCAGCGGCGGGATCAGCAACGAAGGGGTCATCAACATCCGCGATAGCCAGTTCCTCCACCCTTTGAGCCAAGGGCTGGATAACGCGATGCCCGCTGGGCTGGCCCTGTATGAGACGAGCCTGGGCAACAGCTTGAGCAACAGCGGTCGGATCGAGGTATCCAGCACAGACCTTGCCAGAGGCATCGCACTGAGCAATAGCGACTTGTCCGGCGCCAAGCTGGAAAACACTGCCAGCGGCGTGATCGAGACAACCGGTGATGAAGCCAACGCTATTTTGGTCAATTTTCAAAGCGAATTGGCTGAACTGACCAACGCTGGAACCCTCCGAGCGATAGGTATTACCGGCATCGGCGATACCTCCAATCTCAGTGAAGCGGGCGGCATCACCATTGGCAGCAGCATCGTCCATGGCACCTTGAACAACAGCGGCAGCGTTACCGTTAGCGGCTATGAAGCGACCGGTATCGACCTTCGCGCCTATGACGGTGATGACAACAAGGCGCGCATCGGTGGAGACCTGCTCAACAGCGGCACCATCGACGTGACCGCAGTGGCCGAGGATGGCGCAACTGCACGTGGCATCGAGATCTCTCACGGGCAGATTGGTGGCGCTCTCGATAACAGCGGTACGATTTCAGCGAAGGGCGCCGACTCTGTAGGTATCTATGTCGATGGTGGTCGCATCGGTGGCGATATCGTCAACAGCGGCACTGTCAGTGGCGAGCGTGTTGGCATCTATCTCAACTATCCCAGCAGTGCACAATTCAACATTCCTGTGATCCAGCAGAACGGTGGCCTGATCGAGGGCGGCCAGTATGCGATCTATTCGGAGGGTACAGCACCATCTCGTCTACGACTGGCGGGTGGAACGATCAAAGGAAACATCTCGGGCGTGTCGTACATAGATGTGACGGGTACAGCGGTCTTCGAGGGTACCCATATAGATGCACTCAGATTCGGCGGCGTGGATGTATATAACGCCGAGGATAGTCCTCTCGGCTCGGCCGGCCACCTGACGCTGACTCAACCTCACGTCACCCTGGATGGCTATCTGGAGATGAACAGGGGCACCGTGCTGCAGCTGAACCTCAGCGAAGCCACTGATCCCAACCGTGCCATTGTCACGGTGCGCGACGACGCCTACTTTGCTCCTACGAGCAGCATCGCTCTGCGCCCGACATCTGAAGCGTTTCGGGCTTCTGGCAAGGAGTACAAACTAATCGAAGCCGGAATACTCGAGTATGACGGCGCAGGTCCGCAGGTTGTCAGCAGCTCCCCCCTACTGACGATCAACGCATCCAGAGTCACGGACACCGAAGTTCTGGCAACAGTCAGCACCGTATCAGGCCAGCAAGCCGGTGAGCTCATCGAGCATGCTGGCAGCAGCCCGAATGCCAGCCGCGCTTTCCAGCCCTTCTATGCAAGTGTCATGGGGCAGTTGGATAACGACGATCCTGTATTCCAGGCATTCGCCAACGCCGACGACGCTCAGCTCGCGACACTGAGCGAGCAGCTCGCACCGCAAGCCGATGGTGCCCTCCAGGCCGCCACCCGCGCCACGCACAATCTGGTCTCGGGCGCCGTGGGCTCCCGTACCTCGGCACTGCGCGGCGAATCCTCGGGCTCCCCGCTCAGCCAGGGCGGATTCTGGGCCCAGGGTCATGACACGGACCTGCGTCAGGGTCGCCGTGACGGCATCGCCGGTTACGATGCCGATAGCCGCGGGCTCAGCCTCGGTGTGGATGGCAAGCTGAACGAGCAATGGACGTTGGGCGTCGCCTACAGCAACCTGGACACCAGCGTGACAGGCCGCAACGGCAACAAGTCCGACATCGACAGCCAGGTGCTGAGCCTCTACTCGGGCTTCGAGCATGGCCAGTTCTTCGTCGACTCCAGCATCAGCTACGGCTTCCACGACAACACCAGCAAGCGCAACATTGCCGGTACCCGTGCCAAAGGTGACTTCGACAGCAAGTCGCTCGGCCTCAACCTGGAAGCCGGGTACGGCCTGAGTGCCGGTCCGCTGACCCTGGAGCCTCGCGTGGCAGCACGCTACAGCCGACTGGACATCGACAGCTACCGTGAAAAAGGCTCGGCCGCGGCACTGGACGTCTCCAGCCAGCGCAACGAGGTGATCGAACTGGGCGCGGGTGCGCGTCTGGCCAGCCAGTTCTCCGTTGGCCAGGGCACGCTGGAACCGGAACTGAAGCTGATGGCCTATCACGACTTCGCAGCCGATCAGGTCAGCAGTACCTCGTCCTACCTGCTTGGCGGCTCGTCGTTCGTGAGCAACGGCGCTAAGCCGGCGCGTGACAGCTACGAAGCGACCCTGGGGCTCAACTACCGCGTCGGGGCGCTGAGCCTCGGTGCGGGCTATGAGCACGTCGGCCGTTCGGGCTTCGATGCCGACACCTTGCGTGCCAAGGTTCGTTACGACTTCTGAGCCTCACCCCCGCTACGGTAACCGGGCGCCTAGTGCCCGGTTACCGTTCAGGGCTCAGATCGGATTCGGACAATCGATGAACAGGTGCTCGATGGCGAAGCGCCGGCTCAGGTAGTCACCCAACGCCTGAACGCCGTAACGCTCGGTCGCGTGATGCCCGGCAGCGATGAAGCTGACAGCGTTTTCCCGGGCGCTGTGATAGGTCTGCTCGGAGGCTTCTCCGGTCAGATAGAGGTCGACGCCCGCGGCGATGGCCTGATCGATGTAACCCTGCCCGCCCCCCGTACACCAGCCAATGCGGCTGACCATTCCCTCGCCCTCCACCAGCAATGGCTCTCGCCCCAGCACGTCATGCACGCGGCGGGCAAAGTCCCGGGCACTCATGGGCTGTGCCAGCGAACCGACCAGGCCGACGGTACGTGGGTTGTCCGGTTCCAGCGGGCCCTCGACGGTAATCTCCAACTGCCGGGCGAGCTGCACGTTGTTGCCCACCTCGGCATGTACATCCAGCGGCAGGTGATAGGCCAGCAGGCTGATGTCATTGGCCAGCAGTGTTTTCAGACGGCGCTGCTTCATCCCGGTGATGCAGGGGTTCTCGCCCTTCCAGAAGTAGCCGTGGTGCACCAGCAGCACGTCCGCACGGGCCTCGACGGCAGCTTCGATCAGCGCCAGGCTGGCGGTCACGCCGCTGACGATGCGCTGCACCTGTGGCCGCCCTTCGACCTGCAGGCCGTTGGGGCAATAATCGCTGATGCGCGAAGCGCCGAGATAGCGTTCGGCGTCTTCCACCAGGGTCGTCAGAGCAATGGCCATACAGTTTCCTCACGAGCTGTTGCGAACCGCTGCTTTCTTGGCGCGGTTCTCTATAATGGCGCACCTTAAGGGCCCGATCAGGGCCTCGCAACCCTCAGGATTGGATAGATGTTCAAGGCCCTGCGTTTCTTCGGCTGGCCACTACTGGTCGGCATTCTGGTGTCGTTGCTGATCATGCAGCAGTACCCGCAACTGGTGGGCCTGCCGATGCATGATGTGCAGTTCCGCCAGGCGCCCGCCTATGCACGCACCCAGGAGGGCCCAGCCTCCTACGCCAGTGCAGTGAACACCGCATCGCCAGCGGTGGCCAACCTGTACACCACCAAGTACGTGAGCAAACCGACCCACCCGCTGATCGAAGACCCGCAGTTTCGCAAGTTCTTCGGTGACAGCCTGCCTGGCCAGCGGCGCATGGAGTCCAGCCTTGGCTCCGCGGTGATCATGAGCCCCGAGGGTTATCTGCTGACCAACAACCACGTGACCGCCAACGCGGATCAGATCGTGGTAGCGCTCAAGGATGGCCGTGAAACCCTGGCCCGCGTGATTGGCAGCGACCCGGAAACCGACCTGGCGGTGTTGAAGATAGACCTCAAGGACCTGCCGGCGATGACTCTGGGGCGCTCCGACAATATCCGCATCGGTGATGTCACCCTGGCCATTGGCAACCCGTTCGGCGTTGGTCAGACCGTGACCATGGGCATCATCAGCGCCACGGGGCGCAATCAGCTGGGCCTCAATACCTACGAAGACTTCATTCAGACCGACGCGGCGATCAACCCCGGCAATTCGGGCGGTGCGCTGGTCGACGCCTATGGCAATCTGGTCGGCATCAATACGGCGATCTTCTCCAAGTCCGGCGGATCCCAGGGCATCGGCTTCGCCATCCCGGTGAAGCTGGCGATGGAAGTGATGCAGGCGATCATCGAGCATGGCCAGGTGATTCGCGGCTGGCTGGGCCTGGAGGTGCAGCCGCTGACCCCGGAGCTGGCCGAATCCTTCGGCCTCGAAGGCCGTCAGGGCATCATCGTCGCGGGCATCTACCGCAACGGCCCGGCGCAGAAGGCCGGTTTGCAGCCCAATGACCTGATTCTCAAGATCGATGGCGAACCCGCCGGCGATGCCCGCCGCTCGATGAACCAGGTCGCGCGCGCCAAACCGGGCGAGACGATTCGCATCGAAGTCATGCGTAACGGCAAGATGATGGAACTGAGCGCTGAAATCGGCGTGCGCCCTCCCGTCGCGACCAACAGCAACTAAACGTTGCAGCGATAGGTATCGCGTGACCGAGCGGCGGTCGGCCAGGAACGCTGAACGTGAAAGGCCGCTCGCCCAGCCCTCCCTGACCTGCCACATCCACCGCTTGGCTTCGGCCTGAAGACCTGTACAGCGCAACTCCCCGAATAAGACACAGCTAGCGATATCGCAACCTGTAGTTGCAACCTGACAGCATTAAAATGTAATGTTATTACGTTTTTAACCTGCTAAGGACCTGCATCTTGCGTCGCTCCCTCGCCCTGCTAACCAGCCTACCGTTCAGCCTGCTGAGCATCCCCACGTACGCCGAAAACGCCGACACGCTGCTATTGGATGAGAGCGTGATCAACGCCGAACATCGCCAGGAGTCCGCCGACGGCCCGGTACAGGGCTACCGCGCCACACGATCGGCAACGGCTACCCGCACCGACACCGACATCCGCGATACCCCACAGAGCATTCAGGTGGTACCGGCTCAGGTGCTCAAGGATCTCAATACCACGCGTATCGACCGCGCGCTGGACTTCGCCGGGGGCGTTTCGCGGCAGAACAACTTCGGCGGGCTGACCTTCCTCAACTACAGCGTACGGGGCTTCACCACAGGCGAGCTATACAAGAACGGCTTTGCGATCAACCGCGGCAGCTACAGCTCGCCGGACACCTCCAACATCGAACGAATCGAGGTTCTCAAGGGCCCCGCTGCCAGTCTCTATGGTCGCGGCGACCCTGGCGGCCTGGTCAACATCGTCACCAAGCGTCCGCAAGAAGAAGCATTCACCACCCTCTCGCTGAGTGCCGGCAGCTGGGACCGCTACCGCAGCAGCCTGGACGTTAACACTCCGCTTACCGAAGACGGCAGCCTGCTTTCCCGGGTCAACATGGCCATCGAGGACAACGGCAGCTTCCGCGATCACGTCACCAGCGAGCGACGCATCATCAGCCCGTCACTGAGCTGGCAGATCTCCCCGGACACCCGGCTGATGCTGGATGCCGAGTTTTCGCGCACCGAATCCGTGTTCGACCGCGGCATCCCGGCCGTGAACGGTCAGTTGGGCTCGGTCAAACGCTCGACCTACGTCGGTGAGCCCAACGATGGCGAAATTCGCAATGACAACCAGACCCTGGATCTGGCCCTCGAGCAATACCTCAACGACACCTGGAAGCTGCGCCTGGCCAACCACTACACCCAGGGCACACTGCAGGGAAACAGCTCGGAACCTCAGGCACTGGTGGGCACCACTATCAGCCGCTTCTATCGCCAGCGTGACTTCGAGTGGAACGACAACATCACCCAGGCCGAACTGCATGGTGATTTCGAGTTCGCCGGCTGGCAGCACCAGACGCTGATTGGCCTGGAGTACGAGAACTACCGCAACAGTCAGAAGTATCCACAGAGCGCGACCCTGCTGAGCTACGGCCTGGATATCTACAACCCGGTGTACGGCCAGGCCAAGCCAGCGCTGACCCGTGCCAACGACTTCCACGAGCGCACCGAAAGCTACGCCCTGAACCTTCAGGATCAGATCGCCTTTACCGAGCGCCTGCGTGGTCTGGTCGGAGTACGCCTGGAGCATGTTGAACAGACCTCACTGAACCGTGCGACGCGCGTCAGCAACAGCCAGGAAAAGGACGTCGCTACACCGCGCCTCGGCCTGCTTTATCAACTGACTCCGCAGGTCGGCGTATTCGCCAATGCCTCGACCTCGTTCAAACCCAACAGCATTGGCACACAGGGCCAGGTCTACAAACCAGAAAAGGGCCTTGGCTACGAGACCGGGGTGAAACTCGACCTGCTCGACGGACGCCTCGGCGCGACCATCGCGCTGTTCCAGATCGACAAGGAAAACGTCATCACCACCGATGCTCTGGGCGAAAGCGTTGCCGCCGGCGAAGCACGCAGCCAGGGTCTCGACATGCAGTTCAGCGGCCAGTTGAGCGATGCCGTACGGGTCATCGGTGCCTACGCCTACATCGATGCGGAGGTAACCAAAGGCGACGCGGCCTTGCCGAAAGGTAGCGACCTGCTCGGCATCGCTCGCAACAGCGCCAGCCTGATGAGTGTGTACGAGTTCCAGAATGGAGCCCTGCGCGGCTCCGACATCGGCGCAGCCCTCAACTACGTCGGCGAGCGCTCCGGCCAGGCGGGTAGCAACTTCACCCTGCCCTCTTACAGCACGGTCGATCTGCTGGCCCACTACAAGGCCAGCGAAGAAGTCACCGTGGGCCTGAACCTCAACAACCTGCTGGACCGCAAATACTACGAGCGCTCGTTCAACAGCGCCTGGGTAGTTCCGGGCGAACCTCGCAATGTCAGCGTCAGCCTGACTCTCAACCTCTGATCGAAAGGACGCATCATGCGCATCTCAAGCAAAACCGCCGCTCTACTGGCACTTCTGGTCGTCGCCGGCCAAGCCGGCGCCCACGGCCTGTGGACGGAGCAACGTCGCGGCAATATCGAAGTGGTCTACGGCCACGGTGCCGAAGACGACGCGTTCAAGGCCGACAAGGTCAGCCGCGCCTGGGCCTTCAATGGCGCCGGCAAGAGCATTCCGGTGACCATCGAGCGCCTCGCCGACCACGCCCGCCTGAAGCCGCTGAGCGCACCAGCGTCGCTGGCCGTGGCGCTGGATAATGGTGCCTGGTCGAAGACCGCGGATGGCAAATGGATCAACCAGGGCCGCAGCCACGTCCCGAACGCCGTGGAAGCACTGCATACCTACAAATACAGCTTGGCCATCTATCAGGAAGGTGCCCGCCTGCCTGACCTCAAAGACCTGCGCATGGTGATCGTGCCGTTGGCCGACCCCATCGAAGTCGGTGTCGGCAAGCCACTGCCGGTCCGTGTGCTGGTCGACGGCAAGCCAGCTGCCGACATCAAGCTGATCGGCGACTATCGCAGTGCACCGGATCAGGTCAGCGCCACCACCAATGCCAAGGGCGAAGCGCATGTGGTGATTCGCAACGAAGGCCTGAACATCATCGCCGCCGAGGCCAGCCAGCCGGTGAAAGGTGACGCCGATATCGACAGCCGTGGCTACTTCACCTCGCTGACGTTCATCGGCCAGGGGCATCATCACTGATGGTCGACGCTCGAGCCGGTCAGCGGCATCGAGCCTGAGGTTCCATCGCCCGATTCGCGCCGTGGGCGACGCTCCTACGCAGCTGCAGGAGCCGCGACCTCGCGGCGAATGGCGATGGCAACACCGGTGGTGCGTACTGCCGTTCGAGACCAAGCCGGCGCCGACACTAAAACGAAAAAGCCAGGGCATCTGCCCTGGCTTTTTCATGCTGCCCGCAAACCTCAGAGCGCCGCCAGGGCCTCCAGCAGCGCCTGGTTCTGCTCCGGCGAACCGATGCTGATACGCAGGAACTGGGCGATGCGCGCCTGCTTGAAGTGGCGCACGATCACGCCCTGCTCACGCAGTGCTGCCGCGATACCGGCAGCATCACGTTGCGGATGACGGGCGAAGATGAAGTTGGCAGCCGAAGGCAGCACCTCGAACCCCAGTGCCTGCAAACCAGCGGTGACCTTTTCGCGGCTGTCGATCACCGCGGCACAAGTCTGCTCGAAGTAGGCGCGGTCCTCGAACGCAGCCGCAGCACCGGCGATGGCAATACGGTCCAGCGGGTAGGAGTTGAAGCTGTTCTTGATCCGTTCCAGCGCCTCGATCAGGTCCACGTGCCCGACCGCCAGGCCAACCCGCAGGCCCGCCAGGGAACGTGACTTGGACAGGGTCTGGGTGACCAGCAGGTTCGGGTACTTGTCGACCAGGCCGATGGCCGAGACGCCGCCGAAGTCGATATAGGCTTCATCCACCAGCACCACGGTATCCGGGTTGGCCTGCAGCAACCGCTCGATGGCTTCCAGGGCCAGCAGGCAGCCAGTGGGGGCGTTGGGGTTGGGGAAAATGATGCCGCCGTTGGGCCGCGCATAATCCTCGACGCGGATCTGGAACTGCTCGTCCAGCGCCAACGGTTCGGCCTGAATGCCATACAGGCCGCAGTAGACCGGGTAGAAGCTGTAGCTGATATCGGGGAACAGCAACGGTTTGCCGTGCTGGAACAGGCCGTGGAAGGCATGGGCCAGCACTTCGTCAGAACCGTTGCCGACGAATACCTGAGCGGCCTTTACGCCGTAGAACTGGGCGACTGCCTGCTTCAGGCGATCACCATTGGGGTCGGGGTACAGACGCAGGTCGTCGTTGAGCGCCTCGCCCATGGCGGCGATGGCCCTGGGCGACGGGCCGTAGGGGTTTTCATTGGTGTTGAGCTTGACCAGCTTGCTCAGCTTGGGCTGCTCACCCGGTACGTATGGCACCAGGTCTTTGACGAAGGGGCTCCAGAATTTGCTCATCTGCCCGCTCTCCTCGAATTCGGTTGGGTCGTTGGGTCAGTTCTTGATGCGGTACTCGGCACTGCGGGCATGGGCGGTCAGCGACTCGCCACGGGCCAGCACCGAGGCCACCTTGCCGAGCTCGGACGCACCTTCGGCCGAACAGTGGATGATCGACGAACGCTTCTGGAAGTCGTAGACCCCCAGCGGCGACGAGAAACGCGCAGTGCCCGATGTAGGCAATACGTGGTTCGGCCCCGCACAGTAATCGCCCAGTGCTTCGGCGGTGTAACGGCCCATGAAGATGGCGCCAGCATGGCGAATCTCTGGCAGATACTGCTCCGGGTTCTCGACCGAGAGTTCCAGGTGTTCTGGCGCGATACGGTTGGCCACCTCGATGGCCTGGCCCATGTCCGCGACCAGGATCAGCGCGCCGCGACCTTCGATTGAAGTTCGGGCAATCGCCTCCCGCTCCAGGCTCGGCAGCAGGCGGGCGATGCTCTCGGCAACCTTGTCGAGGAACGCCGCATCCGGGCTGACCAGAATCGACTGCGCGTCTTCGTCGTGCTCGGCCTGGGAGAACAGGTCCATGGCGATCCAGTCCGGGTCGGTCTGGCCGTCGCACACGACGAGGATTTCCGACGGCCCGGCGATCATGTCGATACCGACCTTGCCGAATACATGACGTTTGGCAGTGGCCACATAGATGTTGCCCGGGCCGACGATCTTGTCCACCGGCGGTACGCTCTCGGTGCCATAGGCCAGCGCTGCGACAGCCTGTGCCCCCCCGATGGTGAAGACCCGGTCGACCCCGGCAATCGCCGCGGCAGCCAGAACGATTTCGTTGATCTCGCCACGGGGCGTGGGCACCACCATCACGACCTCGGGTACTCCGGCGACCTTGGCCGGAATGGCATTCATCAGTACCGACGACGGGTAGGATGCCTTGCCGCCCGGCACGTACAGCCCCGCACGATCCAGCGGCGTGACCTTCTGGCCCAGCACCGTGCCGTCGGCTTCGGTGTAGGTCCAGGAATCCTGCTTCTGCTTTTCGTGGTAGCTGCGTACCCGCTCGGCGGCGATTTCCAACGCCTGGCGCTGCTCCGCGGTAATGCGCGTCAACGCCAGTTCCAGACGCTCGCGCGGCAGAATCAGGTCAGCCATGGAGGCGACTTCAAGGGCATCGAAACGCTGGGTGAACTCGACCAGCGCAGCATCGCCACGCTCACGCACGGCCTTGATGATATCCAGCACGCGCTGATTGACGCCGTCGTCCGAGACGCTTTCCCAGCTCAGCAGATGATCCAGATGATGAGCGAAATCCGGGTCGGCAGCGTTGAGTCGGCGAATGGCAACTGGAGCGGTCATAGCGAAAGCCTCATCTGGATGGCGTGTTCTCAGGCGCCGCTAGAGTAGCAAGCCCACCGTGCGGGCACCTGAGAATTTGGCTATGACACGGATAGGCACTGCGCAGCCCGAAGGCCGCGCGGGAGAGGATCAATGCGGATGATGCGTCTCGACCGCTTCACGCAGCGTGTCGATCAGGGCCTGGATGCGGCCATGCTGCATTTTCATGGAGGCCTTGTTGACGATCAGACGCGAGCTGATGTGGGCGATCAGTTCCTGGGCTTCCAGACCGTTGGCACGCAGGGTGTTACCGGTGTCGACCACATCGATGATCTTGTCGGCCAGGCCAACCAGAGGCGCCAGTTCCATGGAACCGTACAGTTTGATGATGTCGACCTGCCGGCCTTGCTCGGCATAGTAGCGTTTGGCGACGTTGACGAACTTGGTGGCCACGCGCAGGCGGCCCTTGGGTTCGGCCGCACCCACGGCACCAGCGGTCATCAGCTTGCAACGAGCGATACGCAGGTCCAGTGGCTCGTAGAGCCCCTGGCCACCGTACTCGAGCAACACGTCCTTGCCAGCGACACCGAGGTCGGCGGCACCATGCTCGACGTAGGTCGGCACGTCAGTGGCACGGACGATCAGCAGACGTACGTCGTCCTGGGTGGTCGGGATGATCAGCTTGCGGCTCTTGTCCGGATTCTCGGTCGGCACGATGCCTGCCGCCGCGAGCAGCGGCAGGGTGTCATCGAGAATACGGCCTTTCGACAGGGCAATGGTCAGCATGTGGTCAGCCCGGCACGCGGCGAATCTTCGCCCCCAGCAATTGCAGTTTTTCTTCGATGCATTCGTAGCCACGGTCGATGTGGTAGATGCGATCGATCACCGTGTCGCCCTGGGCGACCAGTGCGGCGATGACCAGGCTCGCCGAAGCGCGCAGGTCGGTGGCCATTACGGGAGCACCCTTGAGCTGCGCGGTACCGGTGACGATGGCCGTGTTGCCTTCGACCTGGATCTGCGCGCCCATGCGGCTCATTTCGTACACGTGCATGAAGCGGTTTTCGAAAATCGTCTCGATCACCGTGCCAGAGCCCTCGGCAATGGCATTGAGGGCAATGAACTGCGCCTGCATGTCGGTCGGGAACGCCGGATAGGGAGCGGTACGCAGGCTCACGGCCTTCGGTCGCTTGCCCTTCATGTCCAGCTCGATCCAGTCGGGCCCGGTAGTGATTTCGGCGCCGGCTTCCTGCAGCTTGGCCAGCACGGCCTCCAGGGTGCTCGGGTCGGCATCCTTGACCTTGACGCGGCCACCGGTGGCGGCAGCGGCCACCAGGTAGGTACCGGTTTCGATACGGTCGGGCATCACGTTGAAGCGCGCGCCATGCAGGCTTTCAACGCCGTCGATGGTGATGGTGTCGGTACCGGCACCTTGAATCTTCGCGCCCATGGCGATCAGGCAGTTGGCCAGATCGACCACTTCCGGTTCGCGAGCGGCGTTTTCCAGCACCGTGCGCCCTTTGGCCAGGGTGGCGGCCATCAGAATGTTCTCGGTGCCGGTCACACTGACCATATCGAAGAAGAAGTGCGCGCCACGCAGGCCGCCTTCAGGCGCCTTGGCCTTGATGTAACCGCCTTCGACATCGATGATCGCGCCCATCGCTTCCAGACCACGGATGTGCAGGTCGACCGGACGCGAGCCAATGGCGCAACCGCCAGGCAGCGCCACTTCGGCCTCACCGAAACGGGCGACCATGGGGCCGAGTACCAGAATCGAAGCGCGCATGGTCTTCACCAGCTCGTAGGGCGCGACCAGGGTCTTCATGGTGCGCGCATCGACTTCGACGCTGAGTTTCTCGTCGATGATCGGCTCGATACCCATGCGTCCGAACAGCTCGATCATCGTGGTGATGTCATGCAGGTGCGGCAGGTTGCAGATGGTCACCGGCGCGCTGCCGAGCAGGGTCGCAGCCAGGATCGGCAGTGCGGAGTTCTTTGCACCGGAAATGCGGATCTCACCGTCGAGACGCACGCCGCCAGTAATGCTTAATTTATCCATAGCTAACTCGTCGTCTCAGGAACGCGCGGCCCAATCGGCACGGCTGAAGAATTTCATGCTCACGGCGTGGATGCTGCCATCGGCGATCCAGGGATTGAGGTGAGCGTAGATTTGCTGCTGACGCTTGACCGGGCTGAGGCCGGCCAGCTCGTCGCTGATCAGGTTGAGTTGGAAGTTGCAGCCTTCGCCGTCGACCTCTACCTGAACGTCCGGCAGTTTGGTCTCCAAGAAACTTTTTACCTCAAGGGCCTGCATGCTCAACCTCGATCAACGTATTCAATAAGCGTGAACGTCGCATGGCGACATCTGTGTACAAGCGTCTGTGCTGCAAGTGCGGGAAAGGTCGGGAAGCAACGATGCTGGCTTCACGATCCACCAGCCGCGTTCGGCACGAGCCTGTAGACATGGGGCGAGCATCATACCAAAAAATCTGACGAGAAATTCCCGGTATCGAACGCCACCGCGAGAAGCTCATCGCCGCCGCTCGCAGAGTGCCTTCAGGCCTCCAGGGGCAGTACGTGCTGAAGCTCGCACACCTTGGCGATCCCGGCCATGTCCCTGGGCAGACCGCGAATGCTCAGTGTCTTGCCGGCAGCTCGGGCATCGCGGGTGTAGCAGAGCAGCAGGGAAAGCCCGACGCTGCTGGACTTCTCAACCGCCGCGCAGTCGATCACGCAGGCGGGCGCCTGGGTGGCCTGGATCAGCCGGCCACCCTGCTCGCGCAGGGCCGGACCACTCTGATAATCGAGGATGCCGGAAAGCGCCAGAACGCCTGGCGCCTGCTCGAAGATAGCCGCTGAACTCACGATGCCCCCCGGGCCTGGCGTGCGCGGGCGACGGTATCGGCCCAGCTGTCGATGACCTTGTCCAGATCGTTGCGGTTGTTCTGCATCGACTGGGCGAACTGGTCACGGAACAGCTTGCCGACGTTGATACCGTTGATCACCACATTACGCAGCTTCCAGGTCCCGTCCATGGCGACCATGGTGTACGACAGCGGATAGACCGTGCCCTTGCCGTCGCGAATCTCCATGTTGACCGAGGTGCGCTGCGGGTCCTGCTTGCCGGAAGCAGGCAGCACACGGATGTCCTGGTTGTTGTACTCGAGCAGCGCGTTGCCATAGAACTGCATCAGGCTGCGCTTGAAGTTCTCCTGGAAACGGGTCATCTGCTCGGGTGTGGCCTCACGCGAGTAGCGCACCGTCATCACGCTGCGGGCGACGCCATCGACATCGACCACCGGCCCCAGGATCTCGTTGAGCGAGTTGTAGAACGCGTCGGGATTGCTGCGGTACTGCTCCTTGTTGGCCTTGAGATCGGCCAGCAGGGTCTCGGTGGTCTGCTGCACCACTTCATGGGCGGCAGGCGCGGCCACTGCCAGCAACGGCAGTGCGGCCAGCAGAGCGACAAGGCTGTTGCGCACGGTCTTGATCATCATCGGGTACCTCATTGGCTGTCCTGATCCCTATTGACCGAATTGAGCAGGAATTTGCCAATCAGGTCTTCGAGCACCAGAGAAGACTGGGTGTCATGGATGGTTCCGCCGTCGGCCAGCAGCTCTTCATCGCCACCGACGCTGATCCCCACGTACTTTTCACCGAGCAGCCCTGCAGTCAGGATCGACGCGGTGGAGTCCACCGGAAGATTGTCGACACTGCCGTCTAGTTCCATCGTTACGCGCCCGGTGTAGCTGTCACGATCCAGATCGATCGCCGTCACCCGACCGATGCTCACCCCCGCCATGGTCACCTTGGCGCGCATGGTGAGGCCGGCAATGTTGTCGAAGTGCGCGTAGACCTTGTAGGTGTCGACGGCGTTGCCAGGCGCCAGGCCGCTGACACGCAGAGCCAGCAGCAGCAGGGCCAGCAGGCCGGCCAGGAGAAACAGGCCGACACCGATTTCCATCGTGCGGTTTTGCATCAGAAATCTCCAAACATCAAAGCGGTCAGAATGAAATCCAGCCCCAATACGGCCAGCGAGGCATACACCACCGTACGGGTGGTGGCGCGGCTGATACCTTCGGAGGTGGGCTCGCAGTCGTAGCCCTGGAACACCGCGATCCAGGTAACGACGAAGGCGAAGACCAGGCTTTTGATTATCCCGTTGAGCACGTCTTCGCGGAACGAAACACTGTTTTGCATATTGGCCCAGAACGAGCCTTCGTAGACGCCCAGCCAGTCGACGGCGACCATCGCCCCGCCCCAGATACCGACCACGCTGAAAATCATGGTCAGCAGCGGCATGGAGATGAAGCCCGCCCACAGTCGCGGTGCGACGATGTGCTTGAGCGGGTCGACACCAATCATCGCCAGGCTCGATAGCTGCTCGGTGGATTTCATGTTGCCGATCTCGGCGGTCAGCGCGGAACCGGCTCGACCGGCGAACAGCAACGCAGTGACCACCGGCCCCAGCTCACGCAGCAGAGTCAGGGCGACCATCTGCCCGACCGCCTGCTCGGACCCGTACTTGGCGAGAATGCTGAACCCCTGCAGAGAAAGCACCATGCCGATGAACAGGCCGGAAACCACGATGATCGCGAGCGACAGCACGCCCACCGAATACAGCTGCTTGATCAGCAGTTGCAGCGAGTTGCCCGACGTACCGCGACCGAACAGCGCGCGCAGCAGAAAGATCGTCGAACGCCCCAGCGAGGCGACCACGTCGATACCCGCACGCCCGAACAGGCGTACGCGTTCGAGTGTAGATGTCCTGCGCATCAGCGCCCCCCCAGTAAATCGTCGTGGTAGCTCGGCGCTTGAAAATGAAACGGGACCGGCCCGTCTGGCGTGCCCTGCATGAATTGGCGCACCCGTGGATTCTCGGAGTCGCGCAACTCGGCAGGCGTTCCCTGCCCCAGCACCTGACTGTCACCGACCACATAGATGTAGTCGGCGATGCTCGCGGTTTCCGCCAGATCGTGGGAGACCACGATGCTGGTGATACCCAGGGCATCGTTGAGCAGACGGATCAGGCGCACCAGCACGCCCATGGCGATCGGGTCCTGGCCGACGAACGGCTCGTCGTACATCAGAATCTGCGGATCCAGGGCAATCGCCCGGGCCAGCGCGACGCGCCGCTTCATACCGCCGGACAGCTCATCGGGCATCAATTCGATGGCACCACGCAAGCCGACTGCCTGCAGTTTCATCAGGACAATGTCACGAATCATTTCTTCGGGGAGCTGGGTATGCACCCGCAACGGGAACGCCACGTTCTCGAACACGTCGAGGTCGGTGAACAACGCGCCACTCTGAAACAGCACGCCCATCTGCTTGCGCATGTCGAACAGCTCGCTGCGCGACAGGTCGGGCAGATTCAGGCCGTTGACGTGTATCTGACCCGCGCTCGGGCGCAGCTCGGCGGCTATCAGCCGCAACAAGGTGGTCTTGCCGCACCCGGAGGGGCCCATGATCCCGGTGACCTTGCCCCGCGGTATGCATATGTCGACGTTCTTGAAGATGTGCCGCTCGCCGCGTTGAAAACTGACGTTTTTCAACTCGACCGCGTACTGATTTTCGGCGCTCATCGGAACTCCATTGCGTACTGCCTTCCTAATCAGACGCCCAGCATCGGAATAAGGGCACGGCGATCGGCCATGCGGGCCAAAAATGGCAGCGGACTATAGCATTCGCGCCAATGGCCGCCAAAGCCGAGCAAGACCGACGTTCAGGCTTGTGACAGCTTTGCCACTTTTGCGCAGCGCCATGAATGATGAGTCCTGTAGTCTTTCCCGCTATAATCCCTGTCTTTTTCGTACAGCAGCCCAAGCAGAGCATGAACCAGACCCGCGACCTGATTGATTCCGCACAGCGCACCATCCGCCTCGAGATCGAGGCGGTGCAAGAGCTGCTGCCTCGTATCGACGCCGATTTCGTCAAGGCATGCGAGCTGATTCTCGCCAGCAAGGGCCGCGTGGTCGTGGTCGGCATGGGCAAATCAGGGCATATCGGCAACAAGATCGCCGCCACCCTGGCCAGCACCGGTACCACCGCATTTTTCGTGCACCCTGCCGAAGCCAGCCACGGCGACATGGGCATGATCACCCGTGACGACGTCGTGCTCGCGCTGTCCAACTCGGGCTCCACGGCCGAAATCGTCACACTGCTGCCGCTGATCAAGCGCCTCGGCATTACCCTGATCAGCATGACCGGCAACCCGGAGTCGCCGCTGTCCAAGGCTGCCGAAGTCAACCTCGACACCCGCGTAGCCAAGGAAGCCTGCCCACTCAACCTGGCGCCGACCTCTTCCACCACCGCCTCGCTGGTACTTGGCGACGCCCTGGCCATCGCGCTGCTGGAGGCCCGCGGCTTCACCGCCGAAGACTTCGCCTTCTCCCATCCGGGCGGTGCCCTGGGTCGCCGCCTGCTGCTCAAGGTCGAGAACGTCATGCACGCGGGCGAGAGCCTGCCGCAGGTCAAACGCGGCACCAGCCTGCGTGATGCATTGCTGGAAATGACCCAGAAAGGCCTGGGCATGACCGCGGTCCTTGAAAACGACGGTCGTCTGGCCGGGATCTTCACCGACGGTGACCTGCGCCGCGCCCTGGACAAAGGCATCGATGTACGTGATGCGCGCATCGACGACGTCATGACCCCGCACGGCAAGACCGCTCGTGCCGATATGCTCGCTGCCGAGGCCCTGAAGATAATGGAAGACAACAAGATCAGCGCGCTGGTGGTAATCGACACCAGTGGTTACCCGGTAGGCGCCTTCAACCTTGGCGACCTGCTGCGCGCGGGGGTCATGTGATGAACGACCTTCTGCAGCGCGCTCGCGCAATCAAACTGGCGATCTTCGACGTCGACGGCGTGCTTACCGACGGCAAGCTGTACTTCCTGGTCGACGGCAGCGAGTTCAAGACCTTCAATACCCTGGACGGTCAGGGCATCAAGATGCTGATCAACTCAGGCGTACGCACCGCTATCATCAGCGGCCGCAAGACCCCGGTGGTCGAGCGTCGCGCACAGAATCTGGGTATCCAGCATCTGTACCAGGGCCGTGAAGACAAACTCGACGTGCTCGACGAGCTGCTCGCCGAGCTGGGCCTGAGCTACGAACAGGTGGCCTACCTGGGCGATGACCTGCCGGACCTGCCGGTGATTCGCCGCGTCGGCCTGGGCATGGCGGTAGCCAGCGCCAACGGCTTCGTGCGCGAGCATGCCCACGGCGTCACCGAAGCGCGTGGCGGCGAAGGTGCGGCCCGCGAATTCTGCGAACTGATCATGCGCGGCCAGGGCACTCTCGAAGCCGCCCAGTCCGCCTACCTCTAGGGCCTGCCGATGCTGCGCAAATTCATCACTCCCGTCCTGCTGACCTTCGGTGCACTGCTGCTGGTGGCCGCCGGGTACTGGAACATCAATCCAGACAGTTTCTCCAGCGCGCCACAGCAGAGCGGGCCGGACAATCCGATCGACTTCTACGCCGTGAATGCCCGCAGCGTGCAATACCTGCCCGACGGCAAGGTGCAGAGCGACATGACCAGCGACCGCCTGGAGCACGTGCAGAGCACCGACGTCACCCTGCTGACCGAGCCGCGCATGAATCTGTTCCGCGGCACCGAACTTCCCTGGAAGGTGCGCAGCGCCCGTGGCGAGGTAGGCCCGGATGGCGAAGAGGTCGAATTGATCGATCAGGTGCGCGTGGAGCGCACGGACGAAAAAGGCCGCCCCACTATACTCACCACCAGCCGCCTGACCGTATTCCCACAGAAGGAATATGCGCAGACCCAGCAAGCCGTTAGAATCGACGCGGCCAACGGGGTGACCACGGCACAAGGAATGAAAGCGTACTTGAATGACGGCAGGATGCTCCTGCAGTCCAACGTAAGAGGCCAGCATGAGGTTCGTTAAAACCCTCCCCCTACTTCTCAGCCTCGGCGCCACGCTCGGAAGCGCAAGCGCCTGGGCTCTGCCGAGCGACCGCGATCAACCGATCCGCGTGCAGGCCGACAGTGCTGAGCTGGACGACAAGCAAGGCGTGGCGGTGTACCGCGGCGATGTCGTCATCACTCAGGGCACCCTGAAAATCACTGGCGACACCGTCACCATCACCCAGAATGCACAGGGCGATATCGACGTGTTCACCTCGGTGGGCAAACCGGCCTACTACGAGCAGAAGCCGTCTGCCGACAAGCAGATCGTCAAGGCCTACGGCCTGACCATCCAATACTTCGCGGCCAATGAACGCATCGTGCTGATCGACCAGGCCAAGGTGGTTCAGGAAGGCAACACCTTCGAAGGCGAGAAGATCGTCTATGACACCCAGCGTCAGATCGTCAATGCTGGTCGCGCCACGGGCACCAACGTGTCGACCCCGCGCCCGCGCATCGACATGGTGATTCAGCCGCAGAAGAAACCCGCCGCCGAGCAGGGCCAATAACGATGGCAACACTGAAAGCCCAGCATCTGGCAAAAAGCTACAAGGGTCGCCAGGTCGTTCGCGACGTCAGCCTGAGCATCGAAAGCGGGCAGATCGTCGGCCTGCTCGGCCCCAACGGCGCCGGCAAAACCACCTGCTTCTACATGATCGTCGGCCTGGTTCAGGCCGATCAGGGCCGCGTGCTGATCGACGATCTCGACGTCAGCCACCAACCCATGCATGGCCGTGCTCGCGCCGGTATCGGCTACCTGCCTCAGGAAGCCTCGATCTTTCGCAAGCTGAGCGTCTCCGACAACATCATGGCGATCCTGGAAACGCGCAAGGACCTCAACCGTGCGCAGCGTCTGCAGGAGCTGGAAAGCCTGCTGCAGGAATTCCACATCACGCACATCCGCGACAACCTGGGCATGAGCCTCTCGGGTGGCGAACGCCGCCGCGTCGAAATCGCCCGCGCCCTCGCCACCTCGCCGAAATTCATCCTTCTCGATGAGCCCTTCGCCGGCGTCGACCCGATCTCGGTCGGTGACATCAAGCAAATCATTCACCACCTCAAGGCCAAAGGCATTGGCGTGCTGATCACCGACCACAACGTGCGCGAAACCCTGGATATCTGCGAAACCGCCTACATCGTCAGCGATGGTCAACTGATCGCCGAAGGCGATTCCGCTGCGATCCTGGCCAACCAGGTGGTCAAGGAAGTCTATCTGGGCCACGAATTCCGCCTGTAACGAATTTCCCGCCGATGAACGCCCAGCGCCCGCTACCCACGACAGGGTCGTAATGAAATGGTAACGGGCTCTAGGCAAAGCACTCGGATTCAGGCATATAATTTGCTTCCTAGTGGCGCTTTGGCGCCCTGTCGTGGATCGCGCACAGACGCCAGATAAGGTCTGCAATGAAACCATCGCTAGTCCTGAAAATGGGCCAGCAGCTGACGATGACACCGCAGCTGCAACAAGCCATTCGCCTGCTCCAACTGTCCACGCTGGATCTGCAACAGGAGATCCAGGAGGCACTGGAGTCGAACCCGATGCTCGAGCGTCAGGAAGAAGGCGACGACTTCGACAATTCGGACCCCATGGCCGACGGCGCGGAAAGCGCACCCACGGCGGCCGCTCAGGAAGAGAAATTTCAGGAACCAACTTTCCAGGAAAACACCCAGACCGTCGACAATCTGGAAGAAGGCGAATGGGGCGAGCGAATCCCCAGCGAACTGCCGGTCGACACGGCCTGGGAAGACGTCTATCAGACCAGCGCCAGCAGCCTGCCAAGCAATGATGACGACGAGTGGGACTTCACCACTCGCACCTCTGCCGGCGAGAGCCTGCAGAGTCACATGCTCTGGCAACTCAACCTGGCACCTATGTCCGACAAGGACCGCCTCATCGCAGTGACGCTGATCGACTGCATCAATGGTCAGGGCTACCTCGAGGAAACCCTCGAAGAAATCACCGACGCCTTCGACCCCGAACTCGATGTCGAGCTCGATGAAGTCGAAGCCGTGCTGCACCGCATCCAGCAGTTCGAGCCTTCCGGCATCGCCGCCCGCGACCTGCGCGAGTGCCTGCTTCTGCAACTGCGCCAACTGCCGGCCAATACCCCCTGGCTGAGCGAGGCCCAGCGCCTCACCAGTGACTACCTCGACCTGCTCGGCAGCCGCGACTACAGCCAGCTGATGCGCCGCATGAAGCTCAAGGAAGACGAGCTGCGCCCGGTCATCGAGCTGATTCAGAGCCTCAACCCGCGCCCCGGTTCGCAGATCGAATCGAGCGAGCCCGAGTACGTGGTGCCTGACGTGATCGTGCGCAAGCACAACGATCGCTGGCTGGTGGAACTCAACCAGGAGGCCATGCCTCGCCTGCGCGTCAACGCGCAGTACGCAGGTTTCGTGAAGCGCGCCGACTCCAGCGCCGACAACACCTTCATGCGCAATCAGTTGCAGGAAGCACGCTGGTTCATCAAGAGCCTGCAGAGCCGCAACGAAACCCTGATGAAGGTCGCGACGCAGATCGTCGAACACCAGCGCGGCTTCCTCGACTACGGCGACGAAGCCATGAAGCCGTTGGTACTGCACGACATCGCCGAAGCGGTGGGCATGCACGAGTCGACCATCTCGCGTGTCACCACCCAGAAGTACATGCATACACCGCGTGGCATTTACGAGCTGAAATACTTCTTCTCCAGCCACGTCAGCACCTCCGAAGGCGGCGAATGTTCGTCCACCGCGATCCGCGCGATCATCAAGAAACTGGTCGCCGCGGAAAATGCGAAAAAGCCATTGAGCGATAGCAAGATCGCTGGTTTACTGGAAGCACAGGGCATTCAAGTGGCGCGCCGCACAGTCGCCAAGTACCGTGAATCGCTCGGTATAGCGCCTTCGAGCGAACGCAAACGACTGATGTGAGCGGCCTTGTAGTAGAGCCCCAGTGTTCCTGCGGCAGGTGTATAGCCTGCCACTCACACACGGCAACAAGGAGAAGCGGTATGCAAGTCAACATCAGTGGGCACCAGCTGGATGTGACAGACGCACTACGCAGCTACATCGAGGAAAAGCTCGGACGTCTCGAGCGGCACTTCGACAAGATCACCAATGTGCAGGTCATCCTGGAGGTCGAGAAGCTCAAGCAGAAAGTCGAAGCCACCTTGCACATCGCCGGAGGCGAAGTGGTGGCCAATGCCGAGCATGAAGACATGTACGCCGCCATCGATCTACTGACCGACAAACTTGACCGCCAACTCATCAAGCACAAGGAAAAACAGCTCGACCGCCAGCAGGGCGCAATGGCCCGCTGACCTCGTCCTTCTCCTATGATCCGACTTGAAAATATCCTGACCCCCGGCCGTTCCCTCGTGAACGTGCCGGGCGGCAGTAAAAAGCGTGTACTCGAACAGATAGCTGCCGTGATCGCGCGCGACCTGCCCGATCTCGATGGCCAGACCATCTATGAAAGCCTGATCGCCCGGGAGAAACTCGGCTCGACCGGTTTCGGCAATGGCATCGCCATTCCTCATTGCCGCTTGCCCGGATGCAGTTCACCGATCAGTGCGCTGCTGAAACTCGACGCCGCGGTGGATTTCGACGCAATCGATGGCGCCCCTGTCGATTTGCTGTTCGTGCTGCTGGTTCCCGAAGCAGCGACCGATGAGCACCTGGAACTGCTGCGCCAGATCGCCAGCATGTTCGACCGCGAGGACGTTCGCGAGCGACTGCGCCAGGCTCAGGACAGTCAATCGCTGTACCAGACCGTAGTGAACGTGCAGAACGGCCAATAGCCCTACACAGGATGAGCCCATGCGCCTGATCATCGTCAGCGGCCGTTCCGGCTCGGGCAAGAGCACCGCTCTCGACGTGCTCGAGGACAACGGTTTCTATTGCATCGACAATCTGCCTGCCGGCCTGCTTCCCGAGCTGGCCGAACGGGCGTTGCTGCACACCGAGCTGTTGCACCCGCAAGTGGCGGTGTCGATAGACGCACGCAACCTGCCCAGCCAGCTCAAGCGTTTCTCCGAACTGCTCGACGAAGTGCGCGGCCGCAATATCCGCTGCGATGTTCTTTACCTGGATGCCAGCGAAGAAACGCTGCTCAAGCGCTTTTCGGAGACGCGCAGGCGTCATCCGCTGACCAACGACCAGCGCTCGCTGGCCGAGGCCATGGTCGACGAGACCAAGCTGCTGAGCCCGATCATCGACCGTGCCGACCTCAAGATCGATACCACTCACCTGAATCTCTACCAACTGCGCGACACCCTCAAGCTGCGCCTGCTCAACCAGCCTGAGCCGGGCACCGCCTACCTGATCGAGTCCTTCGGTTTCAAACGGGGGATGCCAGTGGATGCGGACCTGGTGTTCGACGTGCGCTGCCTGCCCAACCCCTACTGGAAGCCCGAGCTGCGTGACTTCACGGGCCTCGAACAGCCGGTGGAGGAATACCTCGCAGCCCAAGAGGACGTCCAGGACATGTACCAGGACATCTTCGCCTACCTGCACAAATGGCTGCCGCGCTTCGCTGCCAGCAATCGCTCCTACGTCACCGTTGCGATCGGCTGCACCGGTGGCCATCATCGTTCGGTGTATCTCGCCAACCGCCTGGGCCACGCCCTCAAACCGCTGCTGAAGAACGTTCAGATCCGCCACCGCGACCTCAGTTAAGGAATTGCCGCGATGCCCGCCCGTGAAATCACCATCATCAACAAACTCGGCCTGCATGCGCGTGCCGCCGCCAAGTTCGTCGGAGTCGCAGGGCGCTTTCCCTGCCAGGTGAAAATCGGGCGCAGCGTCGATAGCCTGGTGGACGGCAAGAGCATCATGGCGGTGATGATGCTCGCCGCCGGCAAGGGCACCACCGTGCATCTGGCGACCGAGGGCGAACGGGAAGAGGAAGCCCTGCAGGCGCTGATCGATTTGATCAACAACTACTTCGACGAAGGCGAGTAACCGCTCTCAGACGCTCAGGGCATTGCCCAGAACCAGCATCAGCACGAACCCCGATGCGAACCCCAGCGAGGCCGGCGGCACGTCAGCGCGCCGATACAGCTTGGGAATGATCTCGCGCAGCACCACGAAGAGCATCGCTCCCGCGGCCATCGCCAGCCCCCAGGGCAGCAGCTGCAGCGACGCACCGGCCAGCCAGGCCGAAAGCACGGCGAACAGCGGCTCTACCAACCCGGACGCCGCACCGCAGAAGACCGCCTTGTAGCGCGACATGCCCGCCCCGGCCAGCACCAAGGCAATGATCAGCCCCTCGGGCACGTCCTGCAACGCAATCCCCAGCGTCAAACCGTCGGCATTCGCCAGATTGGCTGCAGCCGCCACGCCGACCGCCATGCCCTCCGGCACGTTGTGCAACACGATGGCGATGACGAACAGCCAGACGCTCGACCCGACGCCCTGATTTACCCGCGCTCGCGATGTACGGGACAACCCGTGGCCCAGCACCCATAAGGCGCCAGCACCCAGTACCACTGCCGCGGCGACCAGCAATGAGCCCTGACTGCTGGTCAGGCCCTGCTCGTCAGCCAGCTGAAAAGCCGGCGGCAGTAGTGAGAAAAGACTGGCAGCGAGCATCATGCCCCCGCCCAAACCCAGCATGGCCGTGTACGAACGTGCCGAAATGCTGCGCATGAAAATGACCGGCAAGGCGCCCAGAGCCGTGCCAAGAGCGCACAGCATGCCACCTTGCCAGGCATACCACAGAGCCGGCGAAAGCCGGCTCTGCAAACCACTCCAGACCTTGAGGGCGAGAATGGTCCCGCCGCCAACGAGCAGCATCAGGCCCAGTGCATAGCGAAAGGAACGGCCATTGGCCGCAATCAACTCGTGCAGCGGGCTCATAGGCACACTCGATGTGGGCTCATGGGCATGCGATCAGGCCAGAGCGGCCTGATAGCGGCGTGCGACTTCGGCCCAATCGATGACGTTGTAGAACGCACCGATGTATTCGGGACGACGGTTCTGATAACGCAGGTAGTAGGCATGCTCCCACACGTCCAGACCGAGGATCGGCGTGTTGCCGTTCATCAGCGGGCTGTCCTGGTTACCGGTGCTCTCGACCACCAGTTTCTTCTGCGGCGTCACGCTGAGCCAGGCCCAGCCACTGCCGAAGCGGGTCAGTGCGGCTTTGGTGAAGGCTTCCTTGAAAGCCTCCAGACCACCCAGCTGGCTGTCGATGGCGGTTTTCAGTTCGCCTTGAGGCTCGCCACCACCGCTGGTGCTCATCACGGTCCAGAACAGCGAGTGGTTGGCATGTCCACCACCGTTGTTGATCACCGCAGCGCGCTTGTCTTCCGGCACGTCCTTGAGGCGAGTCAGCAGCTCTTCGACCGGCAGCTCGCCGAGCGAGTTGCCTTCCAGGGCAGCGTTGAGGTTGTTGACGTAGGTCTGGTGGTGCTTGCTGTGATGGATTTCCATGGTTTGCGCATCGATGTGCGGCTCCAGGGCATCGTAGGCGTAAGGCAGAGCAGGCAGGCTATACGGCATGGTTTTCACTCCTCTAATGGTACTGACGAACGACAGACGCTGGGCGTTCTGCCGGTGAAGCATCGCCAGGCGCATGGGCGCCCAACAATCGATCCGTACGGGGGTAGGCCCCGTGCTCGGCGACAAAGTTCAACAGACTGGTGTAGGTTCGGCCGCTGTGATTGAGTGCGGCCTGGCGCAAGGACGGCGACAGATGCTCACTGTCCATGCAGCGCAACAGGTGTTCATGGCAGGCACAGAGGTGCTCCGCGGAGCCTTCCGGATGACCGATCATCAGTTGCAGATCGGCCAGGTTGTGCTGAGAAACGACGAAAGCCGCCACCGCAGCATCGGCATCCCGCCAGCGCTCGAACAGCACTTGAGCAAGCGCCAGCGCTTGCAGATACTGTTCCCGCGCCTCGACCCAGGAACCCTCGGCGAAGTAGCGGTTACCCGCCTGGATGAGTCGCTTCCACTGCTCCATGGATTGCCTCCTCGCCCTGAGACGAAAATGCGCAGGCCAGATGACCTGCGCGGCGGTTTCAACGATTACAGACCACCTTCGGTAAGGCGTTCCGGGTTGAGCAACTGCTCCAGTTCGGCACGCCCCAGATCGGTCATTTCCTCGGCCACGTCGATGATCGGCCGGCCTTCGCGATACGCCTTCTTGGCGATTTCCGCCGCCTTCTGATAACCGATCAGCGGGTTCAGCGCCGTTACCAGAATCGGGTTGCGGCCTAGTGCTTCCTTGAGCTTCGGCTCGTTGACCTTGAAGCTGGCGATGGCACGATCCGCCAGCAGGCGGCTGGCATTGGCCAGCAACTCGATGCTGCCGAGCAGATTGTGAGCGATCACCGGCAACATCACGTTCAGCTCGAAATTCCCGGACTGCCCCGCCACCGCGATGGTGGTGTCATTGCCGATGACCTGAGCCGCGACCATGGCGGTGGCTTCCGGGATCACCGGATTGACCTTGCCCGGCATAATCGAGGAACCAGGCTGCAGCGCTTCGAGTTCGATCTCACTGAGGCCGGCCAGTGGGCCGGAGTTCATCCAGCGCAGATCGTTGGCGATCTTCATCAACGACACTGCCGTGGTCTTCAGTTGCCCGGACAGCGCCACCGCTGTGTCCTGAGAGCCGATCAGCGCGAAGAAGTTGGTGCCGGGGGTGAATTGCCGACCTGTCAGCGCATTGAGCTCCTGACAGAATAGTTCGGAAAATCGCGGATGCGCGTTGATGCCGGTACCGACCGCTGTACCACCCTGGGCCAGGGCCTGGAGGGCGGGCAGCAGGCTGGTGAGCAGCTGGATATTGCCCTGGATTTGCTGCGCCCAGCCATCGAGCACCTGGCTCATGCGCACCGGCATGGCATCCATCAGGTGCGTACGACCGGTCTTCACGAAGGGTTGCACCTCGAGAGACTTCTCGCAGAGCACCTTGAGCAGGTGACCGAGCGCCGGCAGCAGATTCTCGCTGACCTCGATGGCGGCACTGACATGGATGGTGGTGGGGATGATGTCGTTGCTGCTCTGACCACAGTTGACGTGATCGTTGGGGTTCACCGGCTCGCCGAGAATGCCCGTGGCCAGGGTGGCGATCACTTCGTTGGCATTCATGTTGGAGCTGGTGCCGGAACCGGTCTGGAACACATCCACCGGGAAGTGACGCATGAAATCCTCGGCCAGCAGTTGCTGGCACGCTGAAACGATGGCATCGCCCTGGGCAGGCAGGATCTGCTCCAGATCCACGTTGGCGCGGGCAGCGGCGGCCTTGGCCAGTACCAGCGCACGAATGAACGCCTTGGGCATGGCCAGCCCCGATACCGGGAAATTGTTGACCGCACGCTGGGTCTGGGCACCGTAGAGGGCCTCGGCGGGGACGGCCAGTTCGCCCATGCTGTCGCGTTCTATCCGGGTGTTACTCATAGGGATTTCCTTCTGCCAATTCGGACATCGAAAGAGAGGGCTGCATGCGCAAGGTGGCCAGACGGTTGCGAACGCGATTCAGACTGTGTTGCTGATCGCGATTGGTCGCCAGGTGCTGCAGCGCGTAGAGGGAGCGGTAGGCGTGATCGAGGCAGACACTGCGCCAGTGCCAGGGCAGCGCCGTATCGCAGGCGGTATCCATGAGCAGATTCAGGGTGGTCAGCGACATCCGCCAGGGGCACAGGCGGCCATGCTCGACCAGTTGTCGCCCCTGTGCCCAGTGCAACTCGAGCAGCCTTGGTTCATCGGGAAGCAGCCCGCAACGGATCCGAAAACCCAGCCAGTACCAACAATCCAGACAGGGCGTATTGCTCGAGCGAAATCTCATGGCTCACCTTTTAAAAGCTAATAATATTAATTCCTATATAGAAAGAATAATCAATACCGAATTGATGTGAAGCGCCATTGGTCTCGCCGCGCAGCATCGCGGCTGCGCCCAATGGCAAAGATGCAGAAAGAGAAAATGGCCGAACGGCCGGCAATACGCCGCCATCTGCGTTCAGTATTCGGGAAACGGAGTGAAAAGACGGGCACCACCACATTGCGTGGCTAGCCAGAGTCCGCTGACGTTTTCAGGAGTGGCAACGAAAACGTCAGCGCCTCGACGATCGGGCGCCTGCAGCGCCCACTCGAATCAACTGCCCGCGACGGTCATCTTCTCGATAAGCACCGAGCCCGTACGGATATTGCTGCGCAGCTCCAGATCGCTGCCGACCGCGACGATCTGCTTGAGCATGTCACGCAGGTTGCCGGCAATGGTCACCTCCTGCACGGCGAACTGGATCTCGCCATTCTCCACCCAGTAGCCGCCCGCGCCGCGGGAGTAGTCGCCGGTGACCATGTTCAGACCGTGGCCCATCAACTCGGTGACCAGCAGCCCACGGCCCATGCGCTTGATCAGCGCCTGCTGATCTTCATCGCCATGGCTGACGAACAGGTTGTGTACCCCTCCGGCGTTGGCGGTGCTGGGCATACCCAGTTTGCGCCCGGCGTAGGTGCCCAGAATGTAGGAGACCAGCCTGCCGCCCTCCACGAACGGTTTCGCATAGGTGGCCAGGCCATCGCCGTCGAATGCCGCACTGCCCATGGCACGGGGAATGTGCGGGCGCTCGTCGAGGTTCAGCCAGGAGGGAAACAGTTGCTCGCCCAGGGTTCCTTCGAGGAACGATGACTTGCGATACAGTGCGCCGCCGGAGATCGCCCCGAGAAAGCTGCCGAACAGGCCGGTGGCCAGTTCCGCGGAGAACAGCACGGGCACTTCGCAGGTTGGCACCGGGCGGGCACCGAGGCGGCTGACCGCTCGCTGGGCGGCGCGACGCCCGATGCTCGCGGCATCGGCGAGCAGCTCGCCCTGACGGTTCACGTCATACCAGTAGTCGCGCTGCATCTGCCCGTCGCTTTCGGCGATCATCACGCAACTGAGGCTATGCCGGGTGCTGGCGTAGCCGCCGATGAAGCCGTGGCTGTTGCCGTATACACGGCAACCCTGGTGAGTTCCCAGGCTGGTGCCATCGGCATTGCGAATGCGTGGATCGGCGTCGAATGCCGCCGCTTCGCAGACCAGCGCACGCTCGATCGCTTGCTCCGGCGTGATGTCCCAGGCGTGGTACAGATCCAGCTGCGGCAGATCGCGAGCCATCAGCGCAGCGTCGGCAAGACCGGCGCTCTCGTCTTCGGATGCATGCCTGGCGATGGCCAGGGCCGCCGCCACGGTTTCGCGGATCGCTGCCTCGCCGGTGGCCGAGGTGCTGGCCGAGCCCTTGCGCTGGCCGAGGTAAAGGGTGATGCCGAAGCCCTGATCGCGATTGAACTCGACGGTTTCCACCTCACGCTGGCGCACGCTGGTGGACAGCCCCTGCTCCACCGATACCGCCACTTCGCAGGCACTTGCGCCCTGCTTCTTCGCCTCGGCGAGAATCTGTTCGACCTGCGCCTGAAGGCCCGGTAGTGCACCCGGCCCGACTACTTCCACTTCACTCATAACGACTCCTGAACGATAGCCGCAGCGGCAACGACTCTGGTCGCGCATACGGCAAGAAACTTGCTGCTATCATGGCGGCGTTTCCCATTGGATCACCGCAAAATGTCTGATTACCTCGACGACTTCTCCGGCGAGAAGAGCAAAACCCAGGTCAAGCGTGAGTTCCACGCGTTACAGGAGCTAGGCCAGCGTCTGGCAGGCCTCAAGCCTGATCTGCAGAACAAGCTACCGCTTACCGATGGCCTGCGCCGTGCTCTGGAAGAATCGCCAAAGCACACCGCCAATGCGGCAAAAAAACGCCACATGCAGTTCATCGGCAAGCTGATGCGCGATCAGGACATCGAAGCGATCCTGACGCTCCTCGATCAGCTGGACGCCTCCACGCGCCAGTACAACGAGCGCTTCCACAACCTCGAACGCTGGCGTGATCGTCTGATCGCCGGCAACGACGAAGTGCTCGAAAAATTCGTCGTCGAGTACCCCGAAGCCGACCGCCAACACCTGCGTGCGCTGATCCGCCATGCCCAGCATGAAGCGGCTCAGGAAAAGGCTCCCGCCTCGTCACGCAAGATCTTCAAGTACATCCGCGATCTCGACGAAACCCAGCGCGGGCTGCGTTAAGACAGCAGCAGGCCACACGCCGCAAGCCACGAGCGCTGGATATCGCGCAGCGTGGCTCGAGGCCGGTAGCGGTTTCACGCGCCGGTTCCGCCGACCGTGATCGCATCGATCTTCAGCGTCGGCTGGCCCACGCCAACCGGTACCGACTGGCCGTCCTTGCCACAGGTGCCGACGCCACTGTCGAGCGCCAGGTCGTTGCCGACCATGGACACCTTGCTCATGGCTTCCGGGCCGTTGCCAATCAGGGTCGCACCCTTGACCGGAGCGGTAATCTTGCCGTCCTCGATCAGGTACGCCTCGCTGGTCGAGAACACGAACTTGCCGCTGGTGATGTCGACCTGACCACCGCCCAGGTTGGCGCAATAGATGCCCTTCTTCACCGAACGGATGATCTCCTCGGGGTCGCTCTCGCCGGCCAGCATGTAGGTATTGGTCATACGCGGCATCGGCAGATGTGCGTAAGACTCGCGACGGCCGTTGCCGGTACGTGCCACACCCATCAGTCGAGCATTGAGCTTGTCCTGCATGTAGCCCTTGAGCACACCGTTCTCGATCAGCGTGGTGCACTGGGTAGGCGTGCCTTCGTCATCCATGCTCAATGAGCCGCGGCGCTGCGCCAGGGTGCCGTCATCGACGATGGTGCACAGCTTGGAAGCCACCTGCTGGCCGATCTTGCCGCTGTAGTTGGAGCTGCCCTTGCGGTTGAAGTCCCCCTCCAGACCGTGGCCGACCGCCTCGTGCAGCAGTACGCCGGACCAGCCGGCGCCCATCACCACCGGCAAGGTGCCAGCCGGAGCGGCAACCGCTTCGAGGTTGACCAACGCCTGACGCAGCGCTTCACGGGCGTAGCCCATGGCACGGTCCTCATTGAGGAAATAACTGTAGTCCGTTCGCCCGCCGCCGCCATGCCCGCCACGCTCGCGACGACCGTTCTGCTCGACGATCACGCTGACGTTGAAACGCACCAACGGGCGAATGTCGGCGCCCAAACTGCCGTCGGTAGCGGCGACCAGAATGCGATCCCAGACACCGGCGAGGCTCACCGTCACCTGTTTGATACGCGAGTCCAGCGCACGGGTAGCCACATCGACACGCTTGAGCAGCTCCACCTTCTGAGCGCGGTCCAGGACATCCAGCGGGTTCTCCGGCGCGTACAACGGCGTTACCTGGGTCGCGGCAAAGGCCTGCACACGGCCCTGTTGCCCGGCGCGAGCAATGGAACGGGCGGCGCGGGCGGCCTGGCTCAAGGCATCGGGGGTAATCGCATTGCTATAGGCAAAGCCGGTCTTCTCGCCGGACTGGGCGCGCACGCCGACGCCCTGATCGAGATTGAAACTGCCCTCCTTGACGATGCCATCTTCCAGCACCCAGGTTTCGGACACCTGGGTCTGGAAGTACAGGTCGGCGGCATCGATGCCAGGGCCGGCCAGTTCGCCGAGCACCCCCGGCAAATGCTCCAGGGTCAGCCCGCCAGGGCTCAGCATCTGCTCGCTGACGGTCAACAACATGTCGCTCATAACGTCTCCACATCAGGCTGCCGCGGCTGCGCCGCAGCGAAAAATCGTTTGTGTCGCACTACCGGCATGCGCTCGCGGATAGCCGCCTGCTCGGTGATATCGCGCTCGGCCAGCAACGCAGCCTCGCCATCCGCCCGTTCCGCCAGCTTGCGTCCCCAGGGGTCGATGATGGCCGCGTGGCCATAGGTTTCCCGACCGCCAGGATGAACGCCGCCCTGAGCTGCCGCCAGCAGGTAGCACTGGGTTTCGATTGCACGTGCGCGGATCAGTACATCCCAGTGGGCGGCACCGGTGACCCGGGTGAACGCCGACGGCGCACTGATCAGCTCGGCACCCGCTTCACGCAGGGCCCCATAGAGTTCAGGAAAGCGCAGGTCATAGCATACGGTCAAACCCAGACGCCCAACGGGTGTATCGGCGACCACCAGTTGTTCACCGTGGGCGTAATCGTCCGACTCGCGATAGCTGCCACGGCTGTCGCTGACATCCACGTCGAACAGGTGCAGCTTGTCGTAACGGGCGACGGTTTGCCCCTGATCGTCGAGCAGCAGCGAGCAGGCTCTTGGCTTGCCATTCGGCTGACTGGCCGGCGGCAACGGCAGGGTGCCGGCCACTATCCATAAGTTGAGGTCACGTGCCGTGCGTTTCAACCAGGGCAGTACAGGGCCCTGACCGCTGGCTTCCAGACGCCCCAGGTCGGCGGCATCGCGCCGCCCGAGGGCCGAGAAGTTTTCCGGCAGCACCGCCAGGCGCGCGCCGCTGGAGGCCGCTTCTTCGAGCAGGCGACGGGCCTGCAGCAGGTTGGCGGCGATATCGTCCTGGCTGACCATCTGGATCACGGCGAAAGACATGCTGGCCTCCAGGGTCAGTTGGGTTTCTCGAACGGTTTGTCGAAGGTCAATTGCGGATCGTGCAGGGTGCCCTTGACGTCGTACTGCACGCTGGCGAAACGCGCCACGCGGTCACCGAGCAGCTTGTCGGCGATGAACAGGGCCCCCCCAATGGCAGGAGCGCCGACGATCAGCGCGGCCAGCGGCAGGTTGTTGGTGACCGGCAGGGTCACCAGCAACTTGGCATCGATGCCCTGGTCGATCATGTTCAGGGTGCCATTCAACTCCAGATTGCTCGACGGGCCCGTCATGGTGATCGGCTCCTGAGTGACGAACACGCCATCCGTTGCATTCAGATTGCCTTTCACCCGATCATAACTCAGGCCCTTGCCGAGCAGATCGGAGAAGTCCAGGCGCAGACGGCGGCCGATGGAATTGAAATTGAGCAGGCCGAATACCCGTAGCGCCGACGCCGAGCCCTGCACGTCGACGAACTGGCCCTTGCGCAGAGCCGCATCGAGGCTGCCCGAATAACGCTTGAGGCTGAACCAGGCCGGTGAGCCGGGCCAGTGCCCGTCGGCGTCCAGACGGAAACTCTCGCTGGTCGCCGAGGGGGCGTAGCCCCAGGCCTTGAGGACTTCGGAGAGCTTTTCGCCCTGCATGCGCCCCTTGTACCAGCTGCGCGTCTGCCCCGGCACGCCCTGCCAGCCGATGGCACCGCCAAGGCGTAATCCCTTGAGGTTGATATCCAGATCGCTGAACTGCACGCCCTGGGCATCCGGACGGGCTTTCAACGACCAGGCGCCCATGTCGTCTTCACCCTGGAACACATGGGCGACGCGCAGATCCAGCGCCGGAATCTGCCGCGGATCGAAATCAGCCAACGGGTCCGGCGCCTCGGGCTCCGGCGCATCAGCGGTTTTCGGCTTGGCGGCAGGCAGACGCACATATTCCAGATCGGCGACGATAGGCCGACCACTGGCCTCGAACAGGTCGACACGGCCCTTGGCCAGCGCACTGTCCACACTCAGCGACCAGCCGCCATCGATGGGCCGGAAGCCGACGTCGAGATCGTCGAGCTTCTGACCAAGCCCCTCGAAACGGCCAATGCGCAGTTCGGCATCGGTAAACAGTTGTTGGGCATCCTGACGCGAAGTCTGCTCGTAGGGTTTGATGGCCTCTTGCCAAGCCGCCAGGTTCACTTCCGCTACCCGACCGCGAACCCGCACGCCACGCGCGGTTGGCAGGATCGCCGGGCCGTCGCCCAGGCGCAGCTCGCCACGGCTCTGGTTGAACTGCCCGGGCGGCGCTGCCAGGGTAAAGCTGGCGACATTGGCGTAATCGAGCCAGTAGCGCTGCTCGCCACTGCCAAACGTCATGCGCCAGTCGGCGTAGCGTTCCTCGCTGGCGGTTTTGCCGAACGGCGCAGGCAGGCCGATGCTCAGGCCCTTGAGGTTGGAGTCGACACGCAGTTGGCTGTCCGCCCCCTCGAGACTCAGGCGCAAGCGATACGGCACATTTCCCTGGGCAGGCAACGGCTGCTTGACACCCAGCCAGCCAGTGAGATTGGCCAGGGGAATGATGCCATTGGCCTCGATGCGGCTGCGCGAATGACCGGGCCGGCCATCGGCAATGGCCTTGCCGGTCACCGCATGGCCCAGCGCGCGGGCACTGATCGAGGGTGCGCTAAGGCCCTTGCTGGTGTCGAAACGAAAGTCTCCGGTCACGTCGCTCAGCTCCAGCGCCGGCTTGCTGATTTTCAGCGACGCCTTGTCGGCACTGAAGTCGACGACCACGTTGGCCTGTTCGCCCTTGTGCAGCGGGATATCCAGATCCAGCGCGCCACTCAGGGCACCTGTGCCTTTCCAACCGGCGAAGGTATCGGCAACCCCGAGGGGCGTTTCCTGAAGGATCTTCAAGCCATCGCCGACACTGCTCTGCAGCTTGCCCTTGAGCTTGAGGTGCGGTGTTTCTCCAGCCTCGACATGAGGGATGTCGGCATAGGCCTCACGCACCTGGCTGTCGAGGATACGTCCTTCGGAGACGCGCACCCGAACGCCACTGTCCTCGATCAGCACCTGACCACGGGCATCGTGCAGCGCTGGCCAACCGGGCTGGAAGGCCAGCTCGGCGTCCTGCACCGCGAAGAACAGGCTGATGCTGCGCACGGCAGGATCCGGGTTGCGGTTGATCGACCCCTGGTACTGGAAATAGCCTTCTTCCACCTTGCCACCGCGAATCGCGGTTTTCAGCCACTCGTCCAGGGCCGGACTGAGCACTGGCGTCGGCAGGTACTTCTCGGTGAACCGCGCATCGCCGTCACGCATGCCGACACGCAGATCCATGTAGTCCTCGCGCTCGGGATCCTTGAGCATGCGAATCAGGAAATCGCCAGCGATCTTGCCCTCCTCGCCTTCCACCTGCAGGTACGGCGCGCGCAGGGTGAAGCCCTGATCGTCGAGCGTCCAGGTCAGCCGGCCCTTGGCTTGCTGGTACTTCCAGGCTTTTGGGAACAGGGTGGTGAGGTGCAGTGAGAAATCTTCGCTGTCGACCTTCAGCTCGCCCTGGCCCAGATCGCCGGTGATGCTGCCGCTGCCATTCTCGACGGCAGGCGAGGCGTGCCAGGCGGAAAAGCCGACACGCTCCAGATTGGCTGAAAACTGCAGGCGCTCCGGCCCTTCGACCTCGGGGCGGAAGCTGGCATTGAGGTTGCGCAAGGCACCGTGGGGCTTGAGAGTCTGCAGCAGGTCCAGGGCAGCTTCCGGCATCGGCGCCAGGCCCTCCACCAAAGGCACCAGGGGCCCGACGTCGAGGCGATCGGCGCTCAGACTCCAGCGCTGCGACTGCTCGCCACTGGCCGCCTGATGGCCGAGGGCAATACGCGCCTCACCCCAGCGGTCGTCGCCACGGCTGAAGGCGAAGTCGTCGAGCAACAGATCGAAGTCGCCCTCCTTGCGCTCGAAATAAGCATTCAGGGACAGGTCGTTCAGTGCCACGGCCTTGCGCTCGCCATAACGCCCTGCCAACTGCGGGGCGTGCAGGCGGGTGACGGCACGTTGCAGGTTGCGCTTGTCCCAGAGCCCCCACGCCTCGCCACCGAGTTGCAAGTGATCGAGGTGCCACTCGCGGGTCAGGGCTGGCGGCAGCCAGGTGGCCCAGTCGCTCTGCGGTGCACTGAGGTAGAACTCGGCGCGCATGTCCTGCCAGTGCTCGGCCTGCATGCGCGTACGCACCTGCAGGGCGAGTGGCTGACCGTCCGGCAGTTGCACGCGGGCATCCAGACGCTGGCGAGAGCTGCCATTACTCAGGCTCAGGTTGATGGCGGTAAGGCTGAAGGGTTTCAGATCCTGAGCCTGGACGCTCACCTGGCTGTCGAAGAGCGCGATGCGGCTGACCATCTGCGACTGGCGCAGCACCTTGGCGATGTCCAGCGGCGGTTGATTCTGCCGCTGAGGCAGACCTTCCACGCGCCATGCGCCCTGCGCGTCCTGGCGCAGCGTCAGGCTCAGGCCGTCGAGTTGCAGCTCGGCGATACGCGGCTGCCAGGCCATCAGACTGCCAAGCAGGTCGGGCACCACCCGCACATGCTCAAGAGCCAGGCCCTGATCACCCTCGCCAAGGCGAAGATCGCGCACCGTCAGCAATGGCGAGAAACCGCTCCAGTGACCTTCGAGTGCGCCAATGGTGACCGGCAAGCCCAGTGCCTGGGTGGCTTGGGCTTGCGCCTCTACCCGGTACTCGGCGACCAGCGGCACCAGCTGACGACCGAGGCTCACGTAAAAGGCGGCCAGCACCAAACCCAGGGCGCACAGCCCCAGACTCCAACGCAGCAGCGCGGCGAAGGCCAGCCCCAGCCGCTCCATTCAGTTCACGCCCCGGCCCGGCCGGGCCCCGTTATAGCAGCACCACATCGTATTGTTCCTGGGAGTACATGGTTTCGACCTGGAACTTGATGGTTCGTCCAATGAATGCTTCGAGGTCGGCGACGTTGCCCGACTCCTCGTCGAGCAGGCGGTCGACCACCTTCTGGTTGGCCAGCACGCGATAGCCTTCTGGCTGGTAGGCGCGGGCCTCGCGAAGGATCTCGCGGAAGATCTCGTAACAGGTGGTTTCCGCCGTCTTCAGTTTGCCGCGGCCCTGACAGTGACTGCACGGCTCGCACAGCACCTGCTCGAGGCTCTCCCGGGTGCGCTTGCGGGTCATCTGTACCAGGCCGAGCTCGGTAATGCCGATGATGTTGGTCTTGGCGTGATCTCGCTCCAGCTGCTTTTCCAGGGTGCGCAGCACCTGGCGCTGATGCTCTTCGTCCTCCATGTCGATGAAGTCGATGATGATGATCCCGCCCAGGTTGCGCAGGCGCAGTTGCCGGGCGATGGCGGTGGCCGCCTCGAGGTTGGTCTTGAAAATGGTTTCTTCGAGCGTGCGATGGCCGACGAAGGCGCCGGTATTCACGTCGATGGTGCTCATCGCCTCGGCCGGGTCGATGATCAGATAGCCACCGGACTTGAGCGGCACCTTGCGCTCCAGTGCCTTCTGGATCTCGTCTTCGATGCCATGCAGGTCGAAGATCGGCCGCTCGCCCGGATAATGTTCCAGGCGATCGGAGATCTCCGGCATCAGCTCGGCAACGAACCCGGTGATCTTCTGGAAGGTTTCCCGGGAGTCGACGCGAATCTTCTCGGTACGCGGGCCGACCAGGTCGCGCAGGGTGCGCAGGGCCAGACTGAGGTCTTCGTAGATCACCGAGGGGGTCGGCGCACTCTTCATCTGCTCGCCGATCTGCGCCCACAGGCGGCGCAGGTAACGGATGTCCACGAGGATCTCTTCGGCACGCGCGCCGTCGGCGGCAGTGCGCAGGATGAAGCCACCGGCCTCGGCGATGCCTTCGGCGGCCACGCAGTCGGCGACCACCTGCTTGAGGCGCTCGCGCTCGGATTCGTCTTCGATCTTCAGGGAAATGCCCACGTGACTGGTGCGCGGCATGTACACCAGATAGCGCGAGGGAATGGACAACTGCGTGGTCAGCCGTGCGCCCTTGCTGCCGATGGGGTCCTTGGTGACCTGCACCGTCAGGCTCTGGCCCTCGTGCACCAGCGCGCTGATGGTTTCCACCGCGCTGCCTTCACGGCTGGAAATTTCCGAGGCGTGAATGAACGCCGCCCGCTCCAGGCCGATATCGACGAAGGCTGCCTGCATGCCGGGTAGCACGCGCACGACCTTGCCCTTGTAGATGTTGCCGACGATGCCGCGACGCTGGGTGCGCTCGACGTGCACTTCCTGCAGGACACCGTTTTCCACCACCGCCACGCGCGACTCCATCGGCGTGATGTTGATCAGAATCTCTTCACTCATGCGCCCATCTCTGCTTGAGATGAAGCTGAAAGCAGCGGCAGACTCAGTCGAGCCCGGCCCATCGCGGCCTGCAACCTCTGGGTTATGCGCTGGCAGTCATTGCCAGCACGGAATCGCGAATTCCGCGAGCAGTTCGGCAGTCTCGCACAACGGCAGGCCGACCACCGCTGAATAACTGCCCTGCATCTGGCTGACGAAGACCGCAGCCAACCCTTGAATACCATAACTGCCTGCCTTGTCGCGCGGCTCACCGGTGGCCCAATACGCTTCGATCTGTGTCTGCTCGAGCGCTTTGAAGCGTACGCTGCTGGTCACCACCCGTGCGCTGCTGCGCTCGTCGCTGATCAGCGCGACGGCGGTGAGCACCTGATGCTCACGGCCGGACAAGGCGGTCAGCGTGGCCACCGCATCGTGACGGTCGAGAGGCTTGCCGAGGATGCGCCCATCGAGCACCACTGCGGTATCGGAACCCAGTACCACCGCACCCTCACGCTCGGGCAGGCTATCGAGCACCGCCGCCGCCTTGGCCCGTGCCAGGCGCTCGACGTAGGCCGCCGGCGCCTCGCCAGGCTGCGGCGTTTCATCGATGGGCACGATCCGGGTGGTGAAGGTAACGCCGATCTGCGTCAGCAGCTCACTGCGGCGCGGTGAAGCGGAAGCCAGGTAAAGCGTTGCCATGCAGACGTCTCACAAGCAGGCGCCGCAGCGCGTTTCAGTTGACACCCAGACGACGATGCACGGCACGCAGCAGGGTACAGACCCACGGCCAGAGCAGGGCACTGACCAGCGCGGGCAGTATGAACACCAGAATCGGCGGCCGGTTGCCGGTCAATGCGTTGAGCCACAACTGCACCAGTTGCGCCACGCCGAACACCACCAGCAGCACCATGCTCTGCTGCCACATGGGGAACATGCGCAAACGCTGATGCAGGCTCAGCACCATGAACGTGGTCAACGTGAGGATCAGCGCGTTCTGCCCCAGCAGGGTGCCGTTGAGCACGTCAGCCAGCAGACCGACGCACCAGGCGCTGGTCATGCCGACACGGTGCGGTACGGCGAGCACCCAGTAGGTGAGAAACAGCGCCAGCCAAAGCGGCCGACCGATCTCCATGAAGCGCGGCAGGGTGGATACGCTGAGCAGCAGCGCAAGCCCCATGCTGGCCCAGATCACCCAGAGATTGTTCGAGCGAGCAGCGATCATTGGCTGGCCTCCTCACCGTTGGCAGGCGCCGGGCTTGGTTCATCGGCAGGCGGCGTGATGGCCTCGGACGGCATTTCGCCTTCGAGCGCCTTGCGGTCGACCTCTTCCTGGGCTTCGGCCGACTCGGTAGCGCGCTGTTCCGGCGTTCGCGGGTCGGTGAACACCAGCAGCATGTAACGGGTGCGATTGAGGTTGGCGGTCGGCACGGCACGGACAATGGCGAAGGGTTGGCCGGAGTCATGCACCACCTCGGTCACCGTCGCCACCGGGTAACCGGCCGGGAAGCGCTGCCCCAGGCCGGAACTGACCAGCAGATCGCCCTCGCGGATATCCGCGGTATCGGCGACATGACGCAGCTCCAGGCGCTCCGGGTTGCCGGTGCCGGTGGCGATGGCGCGCAGGCCGTTGCGGTTGACCTGCACCGGAATGCTATGGGTGGTATCGGTGAGCAGCAGGACGCGAGAGGTGTACGGCATGACCTCGACCACCTGGCCCATCAGCCCGCGGGCATCGAGCACCGGCTGACCAAGCACGACACCATCCTTCTCGCCCTTGTCGATGAGAATGCGGTGAGTGAAGGGGTTGGGGTCGATACCGATCAGTTCAGTGGCCAGCACCTCGTCATCGACCAGGGCAGACGAATTGAGCAGTTCGCGCAGGCGCACGTTCTGCTCGGTCAAGGCGGCCAGCTTCTGCAGGCGACGCTGCATCATCAATTGCTCGGCCTTGAGCTTCTCGTTCTCGGCCGCCAGCTCGTTGCGCGAGCTGAGCTCCTGGGTCGCGCTTTCCCACAGGGTCACCGGGAAACGCCCCAGCCAGTACACCGGCTCGACGATCAGGCCAATCTGGCTGCGTACCGACTGCAGAACGGTCAGGCGAGCATCGACGACCATCAACGCAGACGACAGCACGGCGAACACCAACAGGCGGATACCGAGCGAAGGACCTTTGGCGAATAGCGGCTTTATGACGATTACCTCGCAGCTAGGGTCTGTTGACGTTTCAGCGCAAGCCGCGTTGCTACCTGGGCACGGACAGCAGCCGATCAGGCTCAGAACGCAGGGAATGGACTAGCCGTCCGTGGTTTTCCCTTGCCAGGTGCTCCGGCAACGCATGGCAGGATACCGCGCTCCCGGAAACATCGCGCCGAAACATCGACGACTGATTTCCGGGAGCTGCATGCGGCGTCCTGACTGCTGCAGCGAAAGGCGTGCGCCTTATTCGGTGGACAACAGATCCATGGTGTGGCGATCCATCATTTCCAGCGCCTTGCCGCCGCCACGGGCGACGCAGGTCAGCGGGTCTTCGGCGACGATCACCGGCAGGCCGGTTTCCTGGGACAGCAGTTTGTCCAGGTCGCGCAGCAGCGCACCGCCACCGGTCAGCACCAGGCCGCGCTCGGCGATATCCGAAGCCAGCTCTGGAGGCGATTGCTCCAGGGCGCTCTTGACCGCCTGAACGATGGTCGCCAGAGATTCCTGCAGCGCCTCGAGCACCTCGTTGGAATTGAGGGTAAAGCTGCGCGGCACGCCCTCGGCCAGGTTGCGACCACGTACGTCGACTTCGCGCAGTTCGCCACCCGGGTAGGCGGTACCGATTTCCTGCTTGATGCGCTCGGCGGTGGACTCGCCGATCAGGCTGCCGTAGTTGCGGCGTACGTAGGTGATGATGGCTTCGTCGAAACGGTCGCCACCGACCCGTACGGATTCGGCGTAAACCACGCCGTTCAGGGAGATCAGCGCGATTTCGGTGGTACCGCCACCGATATCGACGACCATCGAACCACGGGCTTCTTCGACCGGCAGGCCGGCACCGATGGCAGCGGCCATCGGCTCTTCGATCAGGAACACTTCGCGAGCGCCGGCACCCAGCGCGGATTCACGGATAGCACGGCGCTCGACCTGGGTCGATTTGCACGGCACGCAGATCAGCACGCGCGGCGAAGGCTGCAGGAAGCTGTTCTCGTGAACCTTGTTGATGAAGTACTGAAGCATCTTTTCGCAGACGCTGAAGTCGGCGATCACACCGTCCTTCATCGGACGGATGGCGGCGATATTGCCTGGCGTACGACCAAGCATGCGCTTGGCGTCGGTGCCGACGGCTACAACACTTTTCTGATTGCCATGGGTACGGATGGCGACGACCGACGGCTCGTTCAGGACGATGCCGCGCTCGCGAACATAAATAAGGGTATTGGCAGTGCCCAGGTCAATCGACAGATCGCTGGAAAACATGCCACGCAGTTTTTTGAACATGGGATAGGGACCCTAGGCAACGCGTGGGTAAAGATACAGCGCAAGAAAACACGCAGGTAAAAAAGTGCGGCAAACTCTAACAACGGCAGGGATTTTGAGCAAGGCACCAATATGTTAGATTGCCTGTTTTTCCGCGGCTTTGAGGCATCTTCGACACTGGCGGCGACAGCGGCGAAACCCTGTCATGCGCTACCAGGCTCGCCCCAAGCCACATATCGCCGCCTTTGACCGCCGGCCAGACGCATCCGTTCCCTGCCCCCCGTGCATGGCAACCGCTCATATTTTCACTGGCAGCCCTCTGGTGGCTGCCTTTATAGGAGAACCCGATGGCGCTTGAACGCTCCGAGGTGGAAAAGATCGCACACCTGGCCCGACTGGGCCTGAGTGAAGGCGAACTGCCACACACCACCGCAACCCTGAACAACATTCTCGGCCTGATCGACAGCATGCAGGCGGTCGATACCGACGGCATCGAGCCTCTGGCGCATCCGCTGGAGACCACTCAGCGCCTGCGCGCCGACGCCGTTACCGAAGCGAACCAGCGCGACGCCTATCAGGCCATCGCCCCAGCCGTGGAAAGCGGCCTGTATCTGGTTCCCAAAGTCATCGAGTAAGGAAAGCGCCCTGCCATGCATCAAATGACCCTGGCCGAGATCGCTCGCGCACTCGCCGACAAGCAGTTCTCATCCACCGAGCTGACCCAGAGCCTGCTGACGCGTATCGAACAGCTCGATCCGCAGCTCAACAGCTTCATCACCGTGACCGCCGACCTCGCCCTCGAGCAGGCCAAGGCCGCCGATCAGCGCCGCGCCGCTGGTGAAAACAATTCGCTCCTCGGCGCGCCGATCGCCCACAAGGACCTGTTCTGCACCAAGGGCGTGCTGACCAGCTGTGGCTCGAAGATCCTCACCGGCTTCAAGGCCCCCTACGATGCCACCGTGGTCGAGAAGCTCGCCGCCGCAGGGACCGTGAGCCTGGGCAAGCTGAACATGGACGAGTTCGCCATGGGCTCGGCCAACGAATCCAGCCACTATGGCCCGGTCAAGAACCCCTGGGATCTGACCCGCGTACCTGGCGGCTCGTCGGGTGGCTCGGCCGCCGCGGTGGCTGCACGCCTGCTGCCCGCTGCCACCGGCACCGACACCGGCGGCTCGATCCGCCAGCCGGCCGCGCTGACCAACCTGACCGGCATCAAGCCGACCTACGGTCGCGTTTCGCGCTGGGGCATGATCGCCTACGCCTCGAGCCTCGACCAGGGCGGCCCGCTGGCCCGCACCGCCGAAGACTGCGCCCTGCTGCTCGGCGCCATCGCCGGTTTCGACCCGAAGGATTCGACCAGTGTCGATCAGCCGGTGGATGATTACCTGGCCACCCTCGCCCAGCCCCTGAGCGGCCTGCGCATCGGTCTGCCGAAGGAATACTTCGGCGCCGGCCTCGACGCCCGCATCGGCGAGAAGATCCTGGCCGTGGTCGAGGCGCTGAAAAAGCTCGGCGCCACCGTCAAGGACATCAGTCTGCCGAACCTGCAGCACGCCATTGCGGCCTATTACGTGATCGCTCCGGCGGAAGCCAGCTCCAACCTGTCGCGTTTCGACGGCGTGCGCTTCGGCTACCGCTGCGAAAACCCGAAGGACCTGCAAGACCTGTACAAGCGCTCCCGCGAAGAGGGCTTCGGCGCAGAAGTGAAACGCCGCATCATGGTCGGCACCTACGCGCTGTCCGCTGGCTACTACGACGCCTACTACCTCAAGGCGCAGAAGATCCGCCGCCTGATCAAGAACGACTTCGTCGCCGCCTTCAAGGACGTCGACGTGATCCTTGGCCCGACCACGCCGAACCTGGCCTGGAAACTGGGCGAGAAGAACGCGGATCCGGTGTCGGCCTACCTGGAAGACATCTACACCATCACCGCCAACCTCGCCGGGATCCCGGGCCTGTCGATGCCTGCGGGCTTCGTCGACGGTCTGCCGGTCGGCGTGCAGTTGCTCGGCAACTACTTCCAGGAGGGCCGCCTGCTGAACGTCGCACATCAGTACCAGCAGGTCAGCGACTGGCACAAACAAGCACCGAGCGGCTTCTGAGGAAGGATCAAGATATGCAATGGGAAACAGTGATCGGGCTCGAGATCCACGCTCAGCTCAGCACTCAATCGAAGATTTTCTCGGCCAGCGCCACCACCTTCGGCGCCGAGCCCAATACCCAGGCCAGCCTGGTCGACCTCGGCATGCCCGGCACCCTGCCGGTGCTCAACGCCGAAGCCGTGCGCATGGCCTGCCAGTTCGGCCTGGCCATCGACGCCGAGATCGCCGAGCGTAACGTCTTCGCCCGCAAGAACTACTTCTACCCGGACCTGCCGAAGGGCTACCAGACCAGCCAGATGGACCACCCCATCGTCGGCAAGGGCTTCCTCGACATCACCCTGGAAGACGGTACCGTCAAGCGCATCGGCATCACCCGCGCGCACCTGGAAGAAGATGCCGGCAAAAGCCTGCACGAAGACTTCCAGGGCATGAGCGGCATCGACCTCAACCGTGCCGGCACACCGCTGCTGGAAATCGTCTCAGAACCGGACATCCGCTCCGCCAAGGAAGCGGTGGCCTACGTCAAGGCGATCCACGCCCTGGTGCGCTACCTCGGCATCTGCGACGGCAACATGGCCGAAGGTTCGCTGCGCTGCGACTGCAACGTGTCGGTACGCCCGAAAGGCCAGGCCGAGTTCGGCACCCGTCGCGAGATTAAAAACGTCAACTCTTTCAAATTTATTGAGCGCGCGATCAATACCGAGATCGAGTGGCAGATCGACGAAATAGAGTCTGGCAACAAAATCGTGCAGGAAACCGTTCTGTATGACGTAGCAGCCAACAAAACCAAGTCCATGCGCAGCAAGGAAGAAGCCAACGACTACCGTTACTTCCCCTGCCCTGACCTGCTGCCGGTGGTGATCGAGCAGAGCTTCCTCGACGACCTGCGCGGCAAGCTGCCCGAGCTGCCGCCGCAAAAACGCGAGCGCTTCGAAAGCCAATATGCGCTGTCCACTTACGACGCCAGCGTATTGAGCGCCAGCCGTGAGCTGGCCGACTACTTCGAAGCCGTCGAGAAAACCTGTGGCGATGCCAAGCTGGCGGCCAACTGGGTGATGGGCGAGCTGTCCAGCCTGCTCAACAAGGACAACCTGGAGATCGATCAATCGCCGGTTTCCGCCGAGCAGCTGGGCGGCATGATCCTGCGCATCAAGGACAACACCATCAGCGGCAAGATCGCCAAGATGGTCTTCGAAGCCCTGGCCGCTGGTGAAGGCGCAACGGCGGATGAGGTGATCGAGAAGAAAGGCCTCAAGCAGGTCACTGACTCCGGCGCCATCGAAAAGATGCTCGACGAGGTGCTGGCCGCCAATGCCGAGCAGGTCGAACAGTACCGCGCCAGCGACGAAGCCAAGCGCGGCAAGATGTTCGGCTTCTTCGTCGGTCAGGCCATGAAAGCCTCCAAGGGCAAGGCCAACCCGGGGCAAGTGAACGAACTGCTGAAGAAAAAGCTCGAAGGCTGAGCGATTTGAAAACGCCGGGGTTGCCCGGCGTTTTTGTGTCTGCCGTATGGGAAATGGAGAAGAGCAATGCGTCGATTATCGGTTCTGCTGGTGCTGTTCAGCCTGCTCGCCGGCTGTAGCAGCTTTGGAGGCGGTGTACCCGGTGACTACCGCGCTGACGGCAAGGCCTCGTATTACGGCAAGGCGCACCACGGCAACAGGACCGCCAGCGGCGAACGCTTCGACCAGAACGCCATGACCGCCGCCCATCGCACGCTGCCCTTCGGCACCCGGGTCAGGGTCACCAACCTCAACAACGACCGCAGCGTGGTGGTGCGCATCAACGACCGCGGCCCTTTCTCGCGTGGGCGCATCATCGATGTGTCTAGAAAGGCGGCGGAGTCGCTGGACATGATCCGCTCCGGCGTAGTGCCGGTCAGGGTTGAAAGCCTCAAGTGAAAACAGCCGCCACGGGCTCCGCAGGCTCGTCGCCCGCGGCGCGAACGGTTGCGGCCATGCCGTGATTTCCCCCCGGCCTGCGGGGTCGCGGCTACAGGATCGCGTGGGCCCTCAGATCCGTGGGAGCCCCGACCTCGGGGCGAATCGATAGCAGCCATCCTGCAGAAACGGCGGCATGGCCGCCATTCGCCGCGGGGTCGCGGCTCCTACGCTAATGCGGCACTTCACGCCGACCGTAGGAGCGTCGACCACGGCGCGAAAACGATTGCGGCCACTCCGCAACACTCCAGCGCTACCACCATTCGCCGCGGGGTCGCGGCCCCCACACGAATGCGGCATTTCCGCCGATCGTAGGAGCGTCGCCCCCGGCGCGAAGGCGATTGCGGCCACTCCGCAACACTCCAGCGCTACCATCATTCGCCGCGAGGTCGCGGCTCCTACGCTAATGCGGCATTTTCGCCGACCGTAGGAGCGTCGCCCCCGGCGCGAAAATGATTGCGGCCACGCCGCAAGACCGCAGCGCTACCACCATTCGCCGCGAGGTCGCGGCACCCACACGAATGCGGCATTTCCGCCGACCGTAGGAGCGTCGACCACGGCGCGAAAACGATTGCGGCCACTCCGCAACACTCCAGCGCTACCACCATTC
>NZ_JBQWIF010000005.1:0-212175 GCF_052958135.1 Pseudomonas sp. SZ40
GAAGACGCCAACAACGACGGCGTGATCAGCAAGGCTGAACTCAACGGAGAGATCGACGTACGCGTAGGCCTGCCAGCCGGTGCAGTGGCTGGAGATACGCTGGTGATCACCAACGGCACTACGCCGCAGACCATCACGCTCACGGCTGCGCAAATCACCGCAGGCTTCGTCACGACTACCTTCGCTAACCCGGGCGAAGGCAACACGCTGACCGTCGAAGCCACCCTGCGCGACCAGTTCGGCAACACCTCCGAGAAAGGTACCGACACCGCCAAGGTCGACACCCTGGCCGGCACCACGGGCGCGGCCCCAGTCGTCACCATCACCGAAGATGCCAACAACGACGGCGTGATCAGCAAGGCTGAACTCAACGGAGAGATCGACGTACGCGTAGGTCTGCCAGCCGGTGCAGTGGCTGGCGACACGCTGGTGATCACCAACGGCACGACGCCGCAGACCATCACGCTCACGACAGCGCAAATCACTGCGGGCTTCGTCACGACTACCTTCGCCAACCCGGGCGAAGGCAACAGCATCACCGTCGAAGCTACCCTGCGTGACCAGTTCGGCAACACGTCGAACAAGGGAACCGACAGCGCCCGCGTCGATACGCTGGCAGGTGCCACCGGTGCTGCTCCAGTCGTCACCATCACCGAAGACGCCAACAACGACGGCGTGATCAGCAAGGCCGAGCTCAACGGAGAGATCGACGTACGCGTAGGCCTGCCAGCTGGTGCAGTGGCTGGCGATACGCTGGTGATCACCAACGGCACGACGCCGCAGACCATTACCCTGACTGCAGCGCAAATCACCGCAGGTTTCGTCACAACCACCTTCGCCAACCCTGGCGAAGGCAACACGCTGACCGTCGAGGCCACCCTGCGTGACCAGTTCGGCAACACCTCCGAGAAAGGTACCGACACCGCCAAGGTCGACACGCTGGCGGGCGCCACGGGTGCTGCTCCGGTCGTCACCATCACCGAAGACGCCAACAACGACGGCGTGATCAGCAAGGCTGAACTCAACGGAGAGATTGACGTACGCGTAGGCCTGCCAGCCGGTGCAGTGGCTGGCGATACGCTGGTGATCACCAACGGCACTACGCCGCAGACCATTACCCTGACGGCTGCGCAAATCACCGCAGGTTTCGTGACAACCACCTTCGCCAACCCGGGCGAAGGCAACACGCTGACCGTCGAAGCCACCCTGCGTGACCAGTTCGGCAACACCTCTGAAAAAGGTACCGACACCGCCAAGGTCGACACCCTGGCCGGCACCACCGGTGCTGCTCCGGTCGTCACCATCACCGAAGATGCCAACAACGACGGCGTGATCAGCAAGGCCGAACTCAACGGAGAGATCGACGTACGCGTAGGCCTGCCAGCCGGTGCAGTGGCTGGCGACACGCTGGTGATCACCAACGGCACTACGCCGCAGACCATCACGCTCACGGCTGCGCAGATCACTGCAGGCTTCGTCACGACCACCTTCGCCAACCCGGGTGAAGGCAACACCCTCACCGTCGAAGCCACCCTGCGTGACCAGTTCGGCAACACGTCGAACAAGGGAACCGACAGCGCCCGCGTCGATACGCTGGCAGGTGCCACAGGTGCGGCTCCAACCGTAGAAATTCGTGAAGACATCAACAACGACGGGGTGATCGGTCAGAACGAGCTCAGCGGTGCGATCGATGTACGAGTCGGCTTGCCAGCCGGCTCCGTGGCCGGCGATATCATCAGTGTCACCGATGGCACGACCATCAAGACCTTCACACTGACTGCAGCGCAAATCACCACGGGTCATGTCGACACCACCTTCGCCAACCCAGGTGAAGGCAAGACCATCACCGTCGAGGCAACGCTGCAGGATCAGTTCGGCAACACGTCCGGCAAGGGCAGCGACCAGGCTCTGGTGAACAGTAATCCAGTGGCCGTCGACGACCCTGTCGGCAGCCCTTATACCGTGACGATCGGTGACCTGGGTGGGGGTTCAGCCACCAACAACTGGGCGCAGAACGACAGTAACAATCAGAAGACGGTAATCCAGGCACGAGATGGCAATGGCGACAACGCCAACCTGCTGCAACTGACCGTCGACGGCAACCAGAACGCTCTGGGCGTCGCAGGCTCGCCACGCGCCGTGGTCAATCAGGTCCCAGACCAGCTGGAATACGACCCGACCACCGGCAAATCCGAATCCATCACCCTGAACTTCAGCGGCAACCTCAACCAGGCCAACTTCAGCGTAAGTCGCCTGATCGCTGCAGAAGAAGGTGGCGAAGTGGGTCGTTGGGTGGCGATGTACGAGGGCGTTGAAGTGGCCAGTGGCACCTTCAAGCTCAGCGGTGGCGGCTCCGGCACCTTCTCGCTCAATACCGGCACGCAAGTGTTCGACAGCATCCGCTTCGAAGCACTGCCTACGGCCAACGGCGCAGGTGATGGGTCCGACTACTTCCTGACCGGTTTCTCCGGGTCCGGCCCGGCCTCTGCCAACAGCGCCTATGTGGTCAATGAAAGCCAGACGCTGGTCATCGACCAGGGCAAAGGTCTGCTCAACAACGACAGCGATGCCCAGGCCAACCAGACGCTCGGGGTCATCAAGATCAATGGCGCTGACGTCCCTGCCGACGGCAAGGTCGCGCTGGCAACGGGTGTACTGACCGTCAATGCCGATGGCAGCTTCAACTTTGCCGCCAATGACAACAACCTCAAATCGGGTGAGGTCAAGACCCAGAGCTTCACCTACACCGTAGGTGATGGTTATGGCGGTACTGCAACCGCCACCGCCACCATCACCATCATCGGTACCGAAGTCGCTCCTGGCATCGGCGCAGTCAGCGCTGCCGTGGACAGCACCGGTGGCCAGGTGGACGAAGGCGACAATGCCGTCTTCACCGTCAACCTCACCAACGCCAGCAGCACGGCATCGACCTTCAACCTGTCCCTCAACCCGGGTACGGCGACTGCCGGTAGCGATTACAACGCAGCCCTGACCAACCAGAGCTTCAGCAACGGGGTCACCTACAACGCCGCTACTGGCCAGGTCACCGTGCCTGCGGGTGTCACCAGCTTCACGGTCACCGTGCCAACCATCAACGATACCGTCAGTGAGCCGAGCGAAAACTTCACGCTGACAGTAGGTGGCCAGACCGGTACCGCGACCATCATCGACAACGATGCGGCGCCGACCGTCAGCACTGTGAGCGCGGCGGTGGACAGCACCGGTGGCCAAGTGGATGAAGGCGACAACGCCGTATTCACCGTCAACCTCACCAACGCCAGCAGCACGCCGACCACCTTCAGTCTTGCACTGAATGCCGGTACCGCGACGGCGGGTAGCGACTACAACGGTACGCTGACCAACCAGAGCTTCAGCAATGGCGTCACCTACAACGCCGCTACAGGCCAGGTCACCGTATCTGCGGGTGTCACCAGCTTCACGGTCACCGTGCCAACCATCAACGACACCGTCAGCGAGCCGACCGAAAACTTCAGCCTGACTGTTGGCGGGAAAACCGGCACTGCGACCATCATCGACAACGATGCGGCGCCGACCGTCAGTACCGTCAGCGCAGCGGTGGACAGCACCGGTGGTCAGGTCGACGAAGGCGATAACGCCGTGTTCACCGTCAACCTCACCAACGCCAGCAGCACTGCCACGACCTTCAGCCTGGCGCTGAATGCCGGTACCGCGACGGCGGGTAGCGACTACAACGGTACGCTAACCAACCAGAGCTTCAGCAATGGGGTGACCTACAACGCCGCTACTGGCCAGGTCACCGTGCCAGCTGGCGTCACCAGCTTCACGGTCACGGTTCCGACCATCAATGACACCGTCAGCGAGCCTACTGAAACCTTCACGCTCAATGTGGGTGGCAAGATCGGTACCGCGACCATCATCGACAACGATGCCGTGCCGACCGTCAGCACCGTCAGCGCGGCGGTGGACAGCACCGGTGGCCAGGTCGACGAAGGCGACAACGCCGTATTCACCGTCAACCTCACCAACGCCAGCAGCACGCCGACCACCTTCAGCCTGGCGCTGAATGCCGGTACCGCGACGGCAGGCAGTGATTACAACGGCACACTGACCAATCAGAGCTTCAGCAATGGCGTGACCTATAACGCAAGCACCGGCGTCGTGACGGTGCCGGCTGGCGTCACCAGCTTTACGGTCACCGTACCGACCATCAACGATACAGTCAGCGAGCCGACTGAAACCTTCAGCCTGACCGTGGGCGGCCAGACCGGTACTGCCACCATCATCGACAACGATGCGGCGCCTACCGTCAGCACCGTCAGCGCTGCCGTGGACAGCACCGGTGGTCAGGTCGACGAAGGCGACAACGCGGTATTCACCGTCAACCTCACCAACGCCAGTAGCACGCCGACCACCTTCAGTCTCGCACTGAACCCTGGCACTGCGACTGCAGGGAGTGATTACAACGGCACCCTGAGCAATCAGAGCTTCAGCAACGGAGTGACCTACAACGCCACCACTGGCGAGGTCACCGTACCGGCTGGCGTGACCAGCTTCACCGTCACGGTAGCGACCATCAATGACACCGTCAGCGAGCCAACCGAAACCTTTACGCTCAATGTGGGTGGCAAAACCGGTACCGCGACCATCATCGACAACGATGCCGTGCCGACGGTCAGTACTGTCAGTTCGGCTGTCGATAGCGCAGGCGGCGAGGTCGATGAAGGCGATAACGCTGTATTCACGATCAACCTCACCAACGCCAGCAGCACGCCGACCACGTTCAGCCTCGCACTGAATGCCGGTACTGCGACGGCGGGTAGCGATTACAACGGTACGCTGACCAACCAGAGCTTCAGCAATGGGGTCACGTACAACGCCACCACGGGTCAGATCACTGTGCCGGCAGGAGTGACCAGCTTCACGGTCACCATACCGACCATCAATGACACCGTCAGCGAGCCTACTGAAACCTTCACGCTCAATGTGGGTGGCAAGATCGGTACCGCGACCATCATCGACAACGATGCCGTGCCGACCGTCAGCACCGTCAGCGCGGCGGTGGACAGCACCGGTGGCCAGGTCGACGAAGGCGACAACGCCGTATTCACCGTCAACCTCACCAACGCCAGCAGCACTGCCACGACCTTCAGCCTGGCACTGAATGCCGGTAGCGCGACGGCGGGTAGCGACTACAACGGCACACTGACCAACCAGAGTTTCAGCAATGGGGTGACCTACAACGCCGGCACCGGCCAGGTCACCGTGCCGGCTGGCGTCACCAGCTTCACGGTCACCGTACCGACCATCAATGACACCGTCAGCGAGCCGACTGAAACCTTCAGCCTGACCGTGGGCGGCCAGACCGCTACCGCGACCATCATCGACAACGATGCCGCGCCGACCGTCAGCACCGTGAGCTCCGCTGTCGATAGCGCAGGCGGCCAGGTCGATGAGGGCGATAACGCCGTCTTCACCGTCAACCTGAGTAACGCCAGCAGCACGCCGACCACCTTTAGCCTGGCGTTGAACCCTGGCACGGCTGTGGCGGGTAGCGACTACAACGCGGCGCTGAGCAATCAGAGCTTCAGCAATGGCGTGACCTACAACGCCACGACTGGTCAGGTCACCGTGCCGGCTGGGGTGACCAGCTTCACCGTCACCGTGCCGACCCTCAACGACACCGTCTATGAGCCAACCGAGACGTTCTCCCTGACCGTAGGCGGTCAGACCGGCACCGCGACCATCGTCGACAACGATGCCGTACCGACGATCAGTACCGTCAGCGCGGCGGTGGACAGCACCGGTGGCCAGGTCGACGAAGGCGACAACGCCGTGTTCACCGTCAACCTGACCAACGCCAGCAGTACCGCCACCAGCTTCAGCCTGGCGCTCAACCCTGGCACGGCCGTGGCCGGTCTCGATTACAACGCCACGCTGAACAACCAGAGCTTCAGCAATGGGGTCACTTACGACGCGGCCACCGGCGTCGTCACCGTACCGGCTGGGGTGACCAGCTTCACCGTCACCGTGCCGACCATCAACGACACAGTCGCCGAGCCGACCGAAACCTTCAGCCTGACCGTAGGTGGCAAAACCGGTATCGCGACCATCATCGATAACGACGCCACGCCTACCGTCAGCACCGTGAGCTCGGCTGTCGACAGTGCGGGCGGCCAGGTGGATGAAGGTGACAACGCGGTCTTTACCGTCAACCTGACCAATGCCAGCAGCACGCCGACCACCTTCAGCATCGCGCTGAATCCGGGCAGCGCGACCGCTGGTAGCGACTACAACGCGGCGCTGAACAATCAGAGCTTCAGCAACGGTGTGGTGTACAACGCCATCACCGGTCAGGTCACCGTGCCGGCTGGGGTATCCAGCTTTACCGTCACGGTTCCCACCATCAACGACACCGTCTACGAGCCGACCGAAAACTTCACGCTGACAGTAGGTGGCAAGACGGGTACCGCGACCATCTTCGACAACGATGCCGTACCGACCGTCAGCACCGTGAGCTCGGCTGTCGACAGCGCGGGTGGCCAGGTCGATGAAGGTGACAACGCCGTATTCACCGTCAACTTGAGCAATGCCAGCAGTACCGCCACCACCCTCAGCCTGGTGCTGAACCCTGGCACGGCTGTGGCGGGCAGTGACTACAACGCGGCGCTGAGCAACCAGAGCTTCAGCAACGGGGTCACCTACAACGCGGCGAACGGAACCGTCACCGTGCCTGCAGGCGTGACCAGCTTCACCGTCACGGTGCCGACCATCAACGACACCGTCTACGAGCAGACCGAGACCTTCACCCTGACCGTCGGCGGCAAGAGCGGCACGGCGACCATCATCGACAACGATGCGGTACCAACGGTCAGGACCATCGAGGTCGGCCAGGCCGGCACCGCTGATGACAACGTGGTCGAAGGCAACAACCTGGTCTTCAACGTCACCCTGAGCAATGCCAGCTCGACGCCGACTTCGCTGTCCTTCAATGCCACGGGTACCGCGACCGCGAATGTCGATTACAAGCTGACCGCGCAGAGCTTCAGCAATGGCGTGACCTATGACGCCAGCACCGGGAAGATCACCGTGCCGGCCGGGGTTACCAGCTTCTCGGTGACCGTGCAGACGCTCGCCGACAACGTGGTCGCCGAACCGCTGGAAACGGTGCGCCTGGAGATCGGCGGGCAAACTGCAACCGGCGGCATCATCGACGGCACACCCGATGCCAAGGACGACAGCTACACCAAGGTCACGGGCCTGAAAGCCGAGTACTACGGCTACAACGATTCGAGCACCGGAGCGAACAACGACGGCGCCAACCTGACCAACCTCAGCCAGGTTCGTCAGTTCATCGATGGCCACACGCCGGCGGCGACCTTCAACGCCACCACGCTGGATTACGGCAACCTGAGCAATGCGTCCGGTCTGGGCAATGGCACCAACCTGCAGAATTTCCTGGGTGTGAACACCACCACGGGCAATGGCACCAAGGCCAACTCGCTGTCGACTGACCCGGGCAACACCTCCGACGCCATCATCAAGATGAGCGGCTTCATGAACCTGGCGGCCGGCACCTATCAGTTCAGGGTGACGGCGGACGACGGATACAGCATCCGCATCAATGGCCAGGTGGTCGCCGAGTTCAACAACAACCAGTCGACCGGTACGTTAACCGGCAACTCGTTCACCATCACGGCGGCTCAGGCTGGCGCCCAGCAAATCGAGATCATCTACTGGGACCAGGGCAGCGACGCTCGTCTCAAGGTCGAAATCGGCCAGGGCGGCACCTACAAGGTCGTCGACTCGGACATGCTCTACCACGTGCCGACGACCTCGAGCCTGGTGGTGGAGTCCGGCGACAGCCTGACCATCGCCGGCAGCACCCTGCTCGGCAACGACACCGATCCGAACGGCGACGCACTGTCCATTACCAGCGTGCAGAGCGCCACCAATGGCACCGTCAGCCTGAGCAACGGCAACGTCATCTTCACACCGAAGGAAGGCTTCTACGGTGACGCTACCTTCCAGTACACCATCAGTGACGGCAAGGGCGGCTCGGACACCGCCACCGCCACCCTGAAGGTGACCAAACCGGCCGACGTGATCCACCTGGCTGGCGACGGCGCCAACGACAATGGTGACAACACCATTCGCGGCGGCAACGGCAACGACGTGCTGCTTGGCGACACCGGCGGTACGCTGACCACCATCCAACCGGCGACTAACTACAACATCGCCTTGCTGGTCGACACCTCAGGCAGCATGCAGGGCGACCGCATGAAGCTGACCAAGGACGCGCTGTCCAAGTTCGTGACGACCCTTGCCGGCCACGATGGGGTGGTCAACATCGCCCTGGTCGGTTTCGCCGGGGAAGTGACCCTGAACTACAAGGTTTCCGAACTCCAGTCCGGTGCCAAGCTCAACGATCTGCTGGCGGAAATCCAGAAACTCACCGCCAGCGGCGGCACCAACTATGAAAGCTCGTTCAAGGAGGCATCCGCCTGGTTCGACGCCCAGAGCACCGCGGGCAAGACTGCCGCTGCGGGCTACGAGAACCTGACGTTCTTCCTCTCCGACGGTGACCCGACCTTCTACTACAACGGCAATACCACGACCGTCAGTGGCAATGGCTCGACCACCAACGATGAAGTGCTGCTCGGCTCCCTCGACACCTACAACGTGCTGGCCAGCAAGACCGCCGTTCACGCCATCGGTATCGGCAACGGTGTCAGCGAGAAGAACCTCGGCCTGTTCGACAACACCGCCGCGAGCATGGGCACCACCCGCCTCGCGTCGTCGGAGACGGTGCTGGCGAACTTCAATGGCGGCTCCACCGGCTGGAACAACCTGAACACCTGGACGACCGAAGGGACGGGTGGCGGCAGCTCGGTCAGCACCCAGACCAGCAACGGTGGCACCCTGAGGATCGTCGATACGTTCAGCGGCAGCGCCACCAGAGCCTACACGCCGAGCGTCACCATCGACGAGGGTGGCTACAGCAGCCTGAAGTTCAACTACACCACCACCAGTACCGGCAACGCCGACACCATGAGCTGGAAGCTGCAACAGCAGGTCAACGGCACCTGGGTCGATGTGCAGACGGGCGGTGGCTTCACCAACAGTAACTGGACGACCGTGGAGACCTCGGCTGTCGGTGCCGGCACCTACCGCCTAGCATTCAGTGTCGAAGACAAGAGCAGTGGCAACAGCAACGCCACCATGTGGATCGACAACATCGCCCAGGTCAACTACACCACGGTGCCGGTCGGCAAGGCGGATATCGTCAATACCGCTGACGGGCTCACCGTGGCCCTGCACGGCGGTTCCAACGCCAACGTTCCGATCTCGGTCGGCAGCGACACCATCTATGGTGGCGAAGGCAACGACATCATCTTCGGTGACGTCATCAATACCGACGCGCTGCCGTGGGGAGTCAATGGCAACCCGGCCAAGCCGACCGAGCTGCATAACGGCGCAGGCACCCATGCCCTGGAAGTTTTCCTGGAGCTGAAGAACGGCATCGCGCCGACCAATGCCGATATGTACGACTACATCCGCGCCAACCACGAGACCTTCAACGTGGCAGGTGACACCCGTGGTGGCTCGGATCACCTGTACGGCGGTGCCGGTAACGACATCCTCTATGGTCAGGGCGGCAATGACTTCCTGATCGGTGGATCGGGTGACGACATCCTGTTCGGCGGCGCCGGTGCCGATACCTTCGTCTGGCAGAAAGGCGACTTCGGCAAGGACGTGATCAAGGACTTCAGCGTGGCCGAGGGCGACACCATCGACCTCAGCTCCCTGCTGCAGGATCACAGCAACAACCTGGACGGCTACCTGAAACTGGTAACGGACAACGGCAGCTCCACCCTGCTGATCAGCACCAAAGGCGAGTTCAGCAACGGCGACACCACCACGCAACAGGTTGCCGCCAAAGCCGATGTGCAGATCGATCTGGGCCACGCCAGCCTGCCGAGCTACGACATCAACACGTTGATCGCCAACCACACGATCAAAGTCGATCCATGATAGGCCCAATGCTCCGCCACACTTTCGTGGCGGGGCGCTAAGCTGTAGGCACAGGTTTATCGGGGGAAGGCGCGTGTTCTATATAAAACGTAATGCCGAGGGCGAGCTGCAACGTGTGCAGCCCGAACCTTTCGAAGGAATGACCGGCGAATTGCCCGCCGATAGCGAGGAAGCGCGCTCCTGGTTTTCCAACCAGAACGTGGAAAGCAGCCTGCTGCAGCTCAAGCAGAGCGACCTGGACATGATCCGCGTGCTGGAAGACTTGATCGATCTGCTGATCAGGAAAGGCGTGGTGCGCATCACCGACCTGCCGGAAGCGGCCCAGAGCAAGCTGATGGGCCGTAGCCGAGCACGCGACGCCTTGGGTGGTGCGAACCGCCTGATCAACGAAGAGGAACGGGGCCTGATCTGATCAGGCCCAGGCCGCAGGCTCGCTGAACAGACGACCCTGCACGCCGCTGACCCCCATAGCCTGCAACACTTCCCACTCGCCGCGGGTTTCCACCCGCTCGGCGATCAATGGCAGATCGATGCTATTGGCCGCTCGCTGCATGGCTTCGATGAACAAGCGCTTGTCACTTTCCTGATCGATACCGCGAATGAAACTGCCATCCACCTTGAGGTAGGCCAGGCCCAGCTTCGCCAGGTTGCCGATCATGCTGAAACGCCCACCGAAATGCTGCAAACCAAGCTCGACGCCCAGGCTGCGCAGTTTGCGGGTGATCGCTTCGAGCTCTACCGGGCCCGGCAACTGTCCCTCGTCCAGCTCCAGAATCAGCCGGCCACTCACCGCCGGGTTGAGCCGCAAGCGTTCGTAGAGCTGCTGCAGCGCCTGAGGATCGCGCACGGTGATGCCCGACAGGCTGAGCGCCACCTTGCCATCATGGTCAGGCAACTGCGCCAGCAGGGCATCGAGCATCACCAGATCCAGACGTGCGGTCCAGCCGAATCGCTCCAGCCAGGGCAGGAAACGCCCAGCGGCGATGGTTTCGCCCTGCTCGTCCTGCAGACGGGCCAGCACCTTGTTGTGCAGCACCTGGGTGGGATCGGCGGCACTGACCACCGGCTGCACGTACGGCAGGAAGCGCCCCTGCTCGAGGGCATTGTCGAGCAAGCTGTGCCAATCGTTGTGCTCGTCGCTGACTGCGGCCTGCTGACGATGCTCGACGAACGCCCAGTGCTCGCGGTTCTGGCTGATCGCTTCGGCCAGTGCCGCATCCAGCGCGTTGTACAGCTCGCTGCTCGAAGCGCCCGCTGCGAAGGTGGTGATACCGATATGGGCAACCGGGAAACAGTCGCTGGCACCGGTCTGCTGCAACGAAAGCAGGCCATTGCTCAGTTGTTCGGCCAGTTGCTCGGCCTCCTGGCGATCGATGCCCGCGGCCAGCAGCGCGAACTCGCCACCGCGGTTGCGCGCCAGCAGGTAGCGCCCCTGGCTGACATGCTGCAACTGCTCGGCCACGGCCTTGAGCAACTGGTCCGTACGCTGGCCACCGATGCGCTGGTTGAGACCCACCAGGTCATTGACCCGCAACAGGAACAGCACACCGCTGCTGGCTCGCTCTTCGCCCGTCAGCCGGGCCTGCAGGTCGAGGTCGAAATAACGGCGGTTGGCCAGCCCGGTCAGGCTGTCCTGATAGGCCTCGGCGTGCAGCTTCTCGCTGCGCGAAGCCTCTTCGTCGAACAGTGCCTTGAGCTTCTCCACCATCTGGTTCATGGCGTTGACCACCCGGCGAAACTCCGGGGTGCGCGGCAGGTTCGATGCACTGAGGAACTCCCGGCGAGCGATGGCATTGGACTGCTCGACCATGTACTCCAGCGGGCGCAACTGCCGCTTGAGCAGCAGCACGCCCAGGCCGATGCACAGCAGGCTGATCAGCGCCAGCCACAGGAAGGTGGCGTAGGCGGTCTGCCACAGCTTGGCGATGGCGAAATACGGATGGCTGACCACCTCGACGCGGGCCGCCTGGTTCCAGCCGTCACTGACGATAGCGTCGCCCTGGGCCGGCGCCAGATCCACCAGATTGGCGAACCACTGTGGCGCGCCCGCGTCGAGGTTGGCGCCGGAGCGCTCGGTCAGCACCTTCTCGTCCGTGCCGATCACGCGGATGCTCTCGAAGTAGCCACTGTCGAAAATCGAGCTGACCATCAGCTCCAGCATCGCCGGATCGTTCAGATGCGAGCCGAGCGACAGGCCCAGCGCAGTCGCGGCGTCCTGGGCATGGGCGCGCAGCTGGTTGACCTGCTGCTCGCGCGAGCTCTCCACGTTGACCACGACGCTTGCGGTGAAACTCACCAGCATCAGCACGCAGATGGCTACACACAGCTGCTTGAACAGTGACATGAACGACTCCTTCGCTACGCCTCAGGGAAACCCTTCGGCGCGCATCTTCTTCAACAAATCCTGCCAGCGCGAAAGGCGCTTGCTGTCTCCCACCTGCTTGCCGCCTGCTGGCCCCGGCACCCAGAGTCCTTCGGCATTGAAGGCATACACGGGTACCAGGTCACGGCGCTCGGTCGCCGGATCGATGGCATCGATCAGGTTATCCAGCACCAGAGGCACGGAGGTGGGGGTCGGGTAATAGGTCAGTACCATGTGCGCCTGGTTCAGGCGCACCGCCTTGACGTAAGTGATGCGCAGCTTCTCGCTCGGCACACCCAGCTCACGCAGGCTGAAATACTTGGCGATGGCGTAATCCTCGCAATCGCCGGCGCCACGCATCAGGGCCTCGACCGGCGTCGCCCAGTAATCCGTGACGCCCCAGATTTCCTGGTCATCGCGAAAGCGCAGCTGCAGATTGAAGAACCGGTTGATGGCCTTGAGCTTGTCGGCCTCGCTGGCAGTACGCTGCTCGTCGAGCAGGCGCTGCCAGGCGTCGATGCGTGGTTTGCCGGCGCCCAGCGGGCCGTAGAGTTGCTCGGCGCGGGCGGCGATCCGCTGGAAATCCCATTGCGCGTGCAATCCGCCAGCCGCCAAGAACAAGGCGAGCAAAAACGCCACCAGCACGGGCCAGCGGTAACGGATTGAGAGAGAGCCAGAACCGCCGATGGCCACGACAATGCTTCCAGACAAGCAACAGCGTCATGGTGCGGCGCACGCGGGTAAAAAACAATTGCCAGATGCCACTACAGGCGACGAACGTGCTGATGCGCTCCGGGAGCGCATCAGGTGAGATTTAGTTTGTGAAGATCAGCGCTCGCGATTCCAGCCGCCACCCTGGATGCGCTGAATGCGTTGAGGCGCTTCACGCTGTTGCCACTGCAAGGGCGCGGAGCGGTGCCGCTGTTGCTGCTGATAGTGATGGCGCTGCCCTTCCCAACCCGGGCGTGGTGACGGGCGGTAATCGCCACGATTGCGGTCGTGACGGTTCTGGTAACGCGGATCATAGCCACCGGGCTGGTTGAAATAACGAGGCGGTGGAGGCGGCGCATAGTGCCGTGGCGGTGAGTAGCGACGGTCGTAGCGGCGGTCCTCGTAGACATACACACGCGGCGCCCCATAAACCTGGGAGCGCTGTACGTGAGCACCGGGGTAATACTGACGATCATAATCTCGATAACCACCGCCATAGCCGCTGTCGCCATAAACGGCACAACCGGTCAGCGAGAAACCCAACAACGCGACGAGCATGGATTTACGGATCATGGGGCGGCCTCCTTCGACCGCGAAACGCACATCGGCGGCTGCCGATGCCGGGAATGTTCCCAATCCATCAGACAACCCGGCGCCAGCCGAATCCGCTCCACTCGTCGGTGAGTCGCAACAAATGATTTCAGCAGCGCTCGACGGGCGCACTGAAAGCGCGCGCCGAAACCGCGCAACCAGCCCCCATCGCGCACCATGAAAGCGCAGAGAGTTTCCCAGCGAATCCGCCCACGCCCAGGCTAGACGACTCGCCAGTGCCTGGCACGATCCTCGCTTAAGGCATTGCGTGCAGGAAAATCCCAGGCAGCGGCCTGGGACAGCGGCATCACAATTTGCAATAGCCGACTAGGGTTCCGATTCGCCAATCAGCAGGCGAATGACTGGTCCGAGAGTTGGCGACCTCCTCGAGGGGTTACACGGCGGGACAAAAGCCCGGGAGAACGCGCCCCCAGCGATGGGAGATGCCGCGCACTCCTGCTCCGCCCTTTCTCGAACTGGAGGTCTCCATGCGCAAGCCCCGTCTTTTCTCCGTTCTCGCCGCCGGTCTCGCGGCTGCCATCTCCCTCAACGGCCAGGCTGCCCAGAAGGACAGCTTCAGCGTGTGCTGGACCATCTACGCCGGCTGGATGCCCTGGGAGTACGGTGCCACCCAAGGCATCGTCGACAAGTGGGCGAAGAAGTACGGCATCGACATCGATGTCGTGCAGATCAACGACTACGTCGAATCGATCAACCAGTACAGCGCCGGCCAGTTCGACGGCTGCGCCATGACCAACATGGACGCCCTGACCATTCCTGCCGCTGGCGGTGTCGACAGCACGGCGCTGATCGTCGGCGACTTCTCCAACGGCAACGACGGCATCGTGCTCAAGGGTGAAAAGAAGACCCTGGGCGATCTCAAGGGCCAGAACGTCAACCTGGTCGAGCTCTCGGTATCGCACTACCTGCTCGCCCGCGGCCTGGAAAAGGCCGGCCTCAGCGAACGCGACCTGAAGGTGGTGAACACCTCGGACGCCGACATCGTCGCCGCCTTCGCGACCCCGGACGTTACCGCCGTCACCACCTGGAACCCGCTGCTCGCGGAAATCGAAGCCACGCCCGGCGTGACCAAGGTATTCGACTCCAGCCAGATTCCCGGCGAAATCATCGACCTGATGGTGGTCAACAGCGACACCCTCAAGGACAACCCAGCCCTCGGCAAGGCACTGACCGGTGCCTGGTACGAAATCATGGCGACCATGGGTGATGGCGGCGCTGCCGGCCAGGCTGCCCGCGAGCACATGGCCAAGGCCTCTGGCACCGACCTCAAGGGCTACGAGGCGCAGTTGGCGACCACCAAGATGTTCTACAGCGCCAAGGAAGCCGTGGCCTTCACCAAGAGCCCACGGCTGCCGGAAACCATGAGCAAGGTCGCCGCCTTCTCGTTCGATCACGGCCTGCTCGGCGAAGGCGCGCAGAGCGCGGACGCCGTCGGCATGGCCTTCGCCAACGACGTGACCACCGGCGATCAGGGCAACCTCAAGCTGCGCTTCGACCCGACCTACATGCAGATGGCCGCCGACGGCCAGCTCTGAAGGACAAGCGTTCCCTCGCACTGCCTGGGAACACGTGACGAGACGCTCGGCGTCTCGTCTCCGGCCACCGTAACCCGAGATGCCCATGCGCCTGATCAACCGACACCCCGACAGGGCCGGCCGATTGCTGCTGGTGTTGCTGCCCTTCGCACTGCTGCTGTTCGCCTATTTCATGGGCTCGGCGCAGCGCCTGGCGGAGAACCCCAACGACAAGCTGCTGCCCAGTGCCAGCCAGATGGTCGCCGCCGTCGACCGCCTGGCCTTCACCGAAGACAAGCGCACCGGTGGCTACGCCTTCTGGCAAGACACCGCATCGAGCCTGACGCGTCTCGGCATGGGCATCGGCATCGCTGCGCTGGTCGGTCTTTGCCTGGGCATCGCCGCCGGCATCCTGCCGCTGCTGCGTGCACCGCTGTCACCGCTGCTCACCGTGCTGTCGATGGTGCCGCCACTGGCGATACTGCCGATCCTGTTCATCGTCTTCGGCCTGGGCGAACTGTCCAAGGTCATGCTGATCGTCATCGGTATCACCCCGATCCTCGCCCGCGACCTGGAGCAGCGCGCCCGGGAAATCCCCCAGGAGCTGCTGATCAAGGCGCAGACCCTCGGCGCCAGCACCTGGACGCTGATCCTGCGGGTCGTGCTGCCACAACTGCTGCCGCGCCTGCTGATCGCCCTGCGCCTGGTACTGGGCTCCGCCTGGCTGTTCCTGATCGCCGCCGAAGCCATCGCCAGTACCGACGGCCTGGGTTACCGCATCTTCCTCGTGCGCCGCTACATGGCGATGGACGTGATCCTGCCTTACGTGGTGTGGATCACCCTGCTCGCCTGGCTGATGGACCTCGGCCTGCGTCAGCTGACGCGGCTGTGCTTTCCCTGGTACGAGGGGGCCAAGGCATGAGCTTCATTGAAGTGAAAAATGTCTGGCAGACCTATGGCGACCAGATCGTTCTGGAACGCTTGAACCTGTCCATCGCCGAGGGCGAGTTCTGCACCCTGGTCGGCGCGTCCGGCTGCGGCAAGTCGACCTTCCTGCGCCTGCTGCTGGGCCAGGAGCGGCCGAGCAAGGGCGAGATCCTGCTGGGTGGCGAGCCACTCGTGGGCGAGCCGGATGCCAGCCGCGGCGTGGTGTTCCAGCGCTATTCGGTGTTCCCGCACCTGAGCGTGCTGGACAACGTCGCCATCGGCCTGGAACTGCCCCGCGCGCCATTGCTCGGTCGCCTGTTCGGCGCGGCCAAGCGTGACGCTCGCGAGCAGGCCGCGGCGATCCTCGGCAAGGTCGGCCTCGGCCATGCCCTGGACAAATACCCCAGCCAGCTTTCCGGCGGCATGCAGCAGCGCCTGGCCATCGCCCAGGCATTGATCATGAAACCCCGGGTGTTGCTGCTCGACGAACCCTTCGGCGCCCTCGACCCCGGCATCCGCAAGGACATGCACGCCCTGCTGCTGGAGCTGTGGCGTGAAACCGGGCTGACGGTGTTCATGGTCACCCACGATCTCGCCGAAGGCTTCAGCCTCGGCACCCGCCTGATGGTGTTCGACAAGACCCGCATTGACCCGCACGCACCGAATGCCTTCGGCGCGCGTATCACCTACGACATCCCCCTGAACAGCGATCGCAAAAACGCCATCGCGGCACTGCCGGCGCATCTTGCCCCGGCCCTGTAAGGAGACTGCCATGACCACTGCCCTGACCCTGCGCCCTACCCTCTACGAAGAAACCCTCCCTGGCGGCGGGCACACCTCGTTCGTCCTCAAGCGCGGCCAGTTGCTGCGCATCACCGACCTCGAAGGCGGCGCCAACGTCAGCCTGCTGCTGTTCAACGCCGTAGAGAAAAGCGAGCGTCTCAACCTGCCGGACACTCTCAAGGGCCAGCACACCGCCAAGCTCACGGCCGGCCATTGCCTGTACTCGGACATGGGCCGCGTGCTCGCGGCGATCACCGCCGACACCTGCGGCTGGCACGACAGTTTCGGTGGCGTGCTCTCCGCCAGTGAGGTGAGCGAGAAATACGGCCAGGGGCGCTATCAGGAACTACGCAACGGGTTCTTCCGCAACGGCGTGGACAACCTGCTGGTGGAAATGGGCAAGTGGAACCTCAACCTGCAAGACCTGCTGATGACCCTCAACCTGTTCAGCAGGGTCAGCGTCGATGCCGACGGCGCCTTTCGCTTTCACGGCGACAACAGCCAGGCCGGTGACTACATCGAGCTGTATGCACCGATGGACACCCTGGTGGTGCTCACCGCCCTGCAGCACCCGATGGACCCCAACCCGCAGTACGCGCCCAAGCCGGTGCAGCTGAGCTGGAGCAAGGTCGAGAGCGACGGCATCAGCGTGCTCTGCCGTACCTCGCGCCCGGAAAACGGCCGCGCCTTCCACAACACCGAACGCCAATACCTCTGAGGGTGCCGACATGAGCCTGACCGAAAGCAACCTGCATCCCGAGACCGCCGTATTTCGCCACACCATCGCAGCGGGTGAGCCCTACCTGTTCGAGGTCAAGGCCGGGCAGACCCTGCGCCTGCACGACCTGGAGGGCAACCAGGCCATCGACACGCTGTTCTACAGCGCCCGCAACCCCCGTGAGCGCTTCGACCCGCAGCGCACCCTGCGCAAGCAGAACAACGTCTACCTGACTGCCGGCACGGTGCTCTATTCCAACCTCGGTAACCCGCTGCTGACCATCGTCGCCGACACCTGCGGCCGCCACGATACCCTCGGTGGCGCCTGCGCCCAGGAGAGCAACACCGTGCGCTACGCCCTGGACAAGCGCTTCATGCACAGCTGCCGCGACAACTTCCTGCGCGCCAGCCTGCACGACGGGCGCCTGGAGAAACGCGACATCGGCGCCAACATCAACTTCTTCATGAACGTGCCGGTCACCCCGGACGGCGGCCTGACCTTCGAAGACGGCATCTCCGCACCCGGCAAGTACGTCGAGCTGCGCGCCGAGACCGACGTGATCGTGCTGATCTCCAACTGCCCGCAGCTCAACAACCCCTGCAACGGCTGGAACCCCACGCCTGCGGAGGTGCTGGTATGGGAATGATCAAACGCTGGTTGTTCGCCCTGTGCCAGAGCAGGAGTGGGCAGGTGCTGCAACCTACGCCCCGAGACAAAACACCGGCCTCCTAACAAACGAAATCCTTTGTGGGAACCGAGTGAGGCCAAAAAGAATTCCCCACCCCGGACGACCGTGGTGCAGACCCAATACCGGCGGGACGGCCCGCCACGTTCAACGAGGCCGGAGCGAAGCGTCGCGAGCGAACATCAGGCAAGGCGGCTGCCAGTGAGAAAGCGGAGTTTGCTGTAGCAAATGAGCATTTCGAACTGGCTGCCAACGCCGCGTGATGGAGCGCAGCAGCTTCGAACGGGCTCGGGAGCCGATATGTTCGAAAAACTTCTGATTGCCAACCGCGGTGCCATCGCCTGCCGCATCCTGCGTACCCTGCACGCGCTCGACGTCAAAGGTGTCGCCGTCTACTCCGAGGCGGACGTGGCCAGCCTGCACATCCAGCAGGCCGACGAAGCCTTTTCCCTCGGCGACGGCCCTGCTGCACACACCTACCTGGTGGTCGACAAGATCCTCGCGGCCGCCAAAGCCAGTGGCGCCAAGGCGATCCATCCCGGCTACGGCTTCCTCTCCGAAAACGCCGCTTTCGCCGAGGCCTGCGAAGCGGCCGGCATCGCCTTCGTCGGCCCCACGCCCGAGCAACTGCGTGTGTTCGGCCTCAAGCACACCGCCCGCGCGCTGGCCAAACAGCACGGCATCCCCATGCTCGAAGGCACCGACCTGCTGGAAAACCTCGACGCCGCGCTGGTCGCTGGCGAGCAGGTCGGCTACCCAGTGATGCTCAAGAGCACCGCTGGCGGCGGCGGCATCGGCATGCGTGTGTGCCGTTCGGCAGAGGAACTGAGCGAGGCCTTCGACGCGGTCAAGCGCCTCGGGCAGAACAACTTCAGCGACAGCGGCGTATTTATCGAGAAGTACATCCAGCGTGCCCGCCACCTGGAAGTGCAGGTGTTCGGCGATGGCCAGGGCGACGTGCTCGCCCTCGGCGTGCGCGACTGCTCGGTGCAGCGGCGCAACCAGAAAGTGCTGGAAGAAACCCCGGCACCCAACCTACCAGCCGGCATGGCGGACGCGCTCTGCGCAGCAGCCATCGAACTGGCCAGGGCGGTCAGCTACCGCAGTGCCGGCACCGTGGAGTTCGTCTACGACAGCATCGCGGAGCGCTTCTACTTCCTCGAAGTGAATACCCGCCTGCAGGTCGAGCACGGCGTCACCGAACAGGTATGGGGCGTCGACCTGGTGCGCTGGATGATCGAACTGGCAGCCGGCGACCTGGCGCCGCTGCACGAGCTGGCCGAGGGCCTGAGCCCCCGCGGCCATGCCATCCAGGCGCGGCTGTATGCCGAAGATCCCGGTCGCGACTTCCAGCCCAGCCCTGGCCTGCTCACCGCCGTGCAATTCCCGCCTGCCGACGGCCAGTCGCTGCGCATCGACACCTGGGTCGAAGCGGGCTGCGAGATTCCCCCCTACTTCGACCCGATGATCGCCAAGCTGATCGCCTGGGCACCCACCCGCGATCAGGCCAGCAGCGCACTGGATGCCGCCCTGGGCGAATCGCTGCTGTACGGCGTGGAGTCCAACCGCGACTACCTGCGCCAGATCCTCGCCGACACGCCCTTCGCCAGCGGCTCACCCTGGACCCGCTGCTTGGAGAATCTGGTCTATCAGGCCAGCACCTTCGAGGTACTGGCTGCCGGTACCCAGACCACCGTGCAGGACTTCCCCGGTCGCCTCGGCTACTGGGCAGTCGGCGTACCGCCCTCCGGGCCGATGGACAGCCGCGCCCTGCGCCTGGGCAATCGCCTGCTCGGCAACCCGGAAGGCGCCGCTGGCCTTGAGATCACCATGAGCGGCCCGACCCTGCGCTTCAACACCGACGCGCTGGTGGCGGTCACCGGCGCGCAGATTCCGCTCAGCGTCGACGGCGTGGCCCAGCCCTTGAACACCACCCTGCTGATCCGCACCGGCAGCACCCTCGCCCTGGGCACCATCGCCGGTGCCGGTGCGCGCAGCTACCTGAGCGTGCGTGGCGGCGTTCAGGTGCCGGACTACCTGGGCAGCAAGAGCACCTTCACCCTCGGTCAGTTCGGCGGCCACGCTGGCCGCGCACTGCGCGCCGGAGACGTGCTGCACCTGCCGCCGCTCGACACCACGCAAGCCGGCGCGCAACTACCAGACGAACTCTGTACGGCCCTGCCCGCCGTGCGCGAAATGCGGGTGATCTACGGCCCTCACGGCGCACCGGAATACTTCACCCCGGCCTATATCGACACCTTCCTCGGCACCGACTGGGAAGTGCACTTCAACTCCAGCCGCACCGGCGTGCGGCTGATCGGCCCCAAGCCGGAATGGGTACGCGAGAGTGGCGGCGAAGCGGGCCTGCATCCGTCCAACATCCACGACAACCCCTACGCCATCGGCGCGGTGGATTTCACCGGCGACATGCCCGTGATCCTCGGCCCGGACGGCCCCAGCCTTGGCGGTTTCGTCTGCCCGGTGACGATCATCGAAGCCGACCTCTGGCAGCTCGGCCAACTCAAGGCCGGCGACAAGGTGCGCTTCGTACCGGTGGATATCGCCACGGCGCGGGAGCTGGCACGGAACCTCGACGCCACCTGTAGGAGCCCGCTTGCGGGCGATCAGTCGCGCCGGCGGATCGCTGGCAAGCCAGCTCCTACACAGGCGCTTGTTTCACCCATCGTCCTCGACCTCGGCGACGGCGACACCCGCCTGGTCGCACGCCTCTCTGGCGACACCCACCTGCTGCTGGAAATCGGCCAGCCCGAGCTGGATCTGGTATTGCGCTTCCGTGGCCATGCGTTGATGCAGGCGCTGCAAGCCAAGGACATCGCCGGGGTGATCGACCTGACGCCTGGCATCCGTTCCCTCCAGGTGCACTACCAGCCGGAGACCCTGGCGTTGCAGCAGTTGCTCGATATCGTCGCTGGCGAGTGGGACGCCGTGTGCGCCACCGGCGACCTCAAGGTGCCGTCGCGCATCGTCCATCTGCCGCTGTCCTGGGATGACCCGGCCTGCCAGCTGGCCATCGACAAGTACATGACCACCGTGCGCAAGGACGCGCCCTGGTGCCCGAGCAACCTTGAGTTCATTCGCCGCATCAACGACCTGCCCAACCTCGACGAGGTGCACCGCACGGTGTTCGATGCCAGCTACCTGGTGATGGGCCTGGGCGACGTCTACCTCGGCGCACCGGTGGCCACGCCGCTCGACCCGCGCCACCGCCTGGTCACCACCAAGTACAACCCGGCACGCACCTGGACGGCCGAGAACTCGGTGGGTATCGGCGGCGCCTACATGTGCGTGTACGGCATGGAGGGCCCCGGCGGCTACCAGTTCGTCGGCCGCACCCTGCAGATGTGGAACCGCTACCGTGAAGTCGCCGCCTTCGACGGCAAGCCGTGGCTGCTGCGCTTCTTCGACCAGATCCGCTTCTACCCGGTCAGCGCGGACGAGCTGCTGCGCATTCGCCGTGACTTCCCGCTGGGCCGCTTCGACCTGCGCATCGAACACAGCGAACTGGCCCTGGCCGACTATCAACGCTTCCTCACGGACCAAGCCGACGGCATCGCCGCCTTCCGCGACCAGCAACGCAGCGCCTTCGCCGCCGAGCGCCAGCGCTGGATCGACTCTGGCCAGGCGCACTTCGAAAGTGACGAAGGCGTGGCCGAGCCCAGCGAAAACGCGCCCCTGGGCGCCGGCCAGCACAGCGTCGACAGCCACATCGCCGGCAACCTCTGGCAAGTCCAGGTCGCGGAAGGTGCCGAGGTCCAGGCGGGCGATGTACTGGTGATCCTCGAATCCATGAAAATGGAAATCCCCCTGCTCGCGCCCTTCGCCGGCGTGGTCAGAGACATTCACGTGCAACCCGGCTCCCCGGTGCGGGCCGGTCAGCGTGTGGCGGTCATCGAGCAGGTGCCCATACAGTCTGAGTAAAGACCGTAAGCACAGCAGGGCGAAACCCCGGTCTTCGCTCTGCTCGGCTTGCGCTGAAACGTCAACAGACCCTAGCATTGCGGCATCTACCAAGAAGCCAGCACGATGCCATCACCGTCACCCAAAACCGCCAGCCCACGCTCGCTGGTGTTTCTGCTGCTCGTTCTGCTCGGCTGCGGTTTCATCGCCACCTCGCTGGCCAGCTATTACGCGGCCCTCGACTCGATCCGCGACAACATCGTCAACACCGAGCTGCCGCTTACCTCGGACAACGTCTATTCGGAAATCCAGAAGGACCTGGTGCGCCCCATCCTCATCTCCTCGATGATGTCCCGCGATACCTTCCTGCGTGACTGGGTGCTCGGCGGCGAGCAGGATCTCGAGCCCATGACCCGCTACCTGCAGGAAGTGCAGAGCCACTACGGCACCGTCACCAGCTTCTTCGTCTCCGAGCAGAGCAAGACCTACTACCAGGCCAAGGGCGTGCTGAAGCAGATCGACGAACAGGCCAGCCGTGACGTGTGGTACTACCGCCTGCGCGACATGAAGGAGCCCTACGAGATCAATGTCGACATCGACATGGCCAACCAGGACCGCATGACGGTCTTCATCAACTACAAGGTCTTCGACTACCAGCACCGCTTCATCGGCGCCACCGGCGTCGGGCTGACCGTGGACGCCGTGGTGCAACTGATCGACGAGTACCAAAAGCGCTATGACCGCAGCGTGTACTTCGTCGACACCACCGGCCGCATCGTGCTCACCGGCGCCAGCGGCGGCCCCATGGGCGCACGCATCGGTGACCTGTTGAGCGAGGTGGAAGGCCTCGAGGATCTGCACAGCAAGCTGCCGCATCCGCAGAGCGGCGACTTCTTCTATCAGGATCACGGCCGTGGCCACTTCCTCAACGTGCGCTTCATCCCCGAGCTGGACTGGTACCTGCTCGTCGACAAGCACGAGAGCGGCGCGCTGGCGGGCATTCGTCAGTCGCTCTACCTCAACCTGCTGATCTGCGGCGTCGTCACCCTGACCGTCCTGCTGCTGGTCACCCTGGTGCTGCGCCGCTACCAGGCCCGCATCACCGCGCTGGCGACCACCGACTCGCTGACCGAGCTGCCCAACCGCCGCGGTTTCGAACTGCTGGCCAACCAGGCCATTCAGGAAGCGCGGCGTAGCCAGAGCACGCTGTGCGCCCTGCTCTTCGATCTCGACGGCTTCAAGCAGCTCAACGACAGCCACGGCCACCTGGCTGGCGATGCCGTACTGCGCGGCTTCGCTCGCCACCTGCAGCAGAACCTGCGCCAGTCCGACATCATCTGCCGTTGGGGCGGCGAGGAATTCATCCTGCTGCTCAAGGACACCGCCCTCGACGCCGCCCGCCAGCTCGGCGAAAAGATCCGCCAGCAGACCGCCAGCAGCCACTTCGAATTCGCCGGCCAGCACCTGCACACCTCCACCAGCATCGGCCTGGCGACCCTGCAGGAAGGCGACGACCTGCAGGCGCTGATCGCCCGCGCCGACCGCGCGCTGTATCGCGCCAAGCAGGCCGGGCGCAACCGCATGTGCGAAGAAACCCAGTGAACACCAGCCTCTGCCCCGCCTGTGGCCAGCCCAACCGCTGCGCCCAGGCCGACAGCGACGGCGTGGTGAGCCACTGCTGGTGCTTCGATGTGGAGGTCGAACCGCAGGCTCTCCAAGAGCTGCCGCCCGAAGCGCTGGACCGCGCCTGCCTGTGCCCGCGCTGCGCCCAGGCCCTGCCTGTGGAAAACGGCTGAGCGGCCCATGCGCATCGACCGCCTGCTCAGCAACCTGCCGCGTTTCAACCGTCAGGAGGCGCGCCTGCTGCTCGCCGCAGGGCGCGTGCGTATCGACGGTCAGGTCTGCCGCGACAGCCGCGCCGAAGTGCGTGACTTCCACCGCGTGGAGCTCGATGACGAGGTTCTGCAAGCGGGCAAAGCAGCGCGCTACTTCATGCTGCACAAACCGGTCGGCGTGGTCAGCGCCACCAGCCACCCGGAACACCGCACCGTGCTCGACCTGCTGGACGAGCCCGACAAGCACGAGTTGCACCTCGCCGGGCGCCTCGACCTCAACACCAGCGGCCTGCTGCTGATCACCAACGACGGCCTCTGGTCACGCCGCGCCACCGCCCCCGACGGCAGCCACGCCAAGGTCTACCGGGTGGAAACCGAGCAGGTCATCGACCCGGCAGCCATCGAAGTGTTCGCCAACGGCCTGTACTTCGCCTACGAGGACCTGACCACCCGCCCTGCATTGCTGGAAATCGAAGCACCACAGCGCGCCAGGCTGACCCTGCACGAGGGTCGCTACCACCAGATCAAGCGCATGTTCGGGCACTTCCAGAACAAGGTCATCGGCCTGCACCGCGAGAGCCTTGGCACGATTCGGCTCGACCCTGCCCTGCCGCCGGGCGCCTATCGGCCGCTCACCCAGGCGGAAATCGACAGCATCTGAGCAAGTAACGGCACATGCCTTGTCAGTGACCCGCAGCGCTGCTTAACTCGAACGAGACATCGCAGCGGTGCGTGCCAATGCCCGTGCGCTCTCTGCTGTCGTATTCCGGTTGCTCGCGCCTGCCGCGAAAGGGCTCCTGCCTGGTGAAATGAATGAATTCTGCCGCCGTGCGCGCGCAGGTTCCTTCTACCCAGCCCTAACCATCTGATTTTTCTTATAAATCATAAGATTCTCCTGGCTGACATGCGCTTGTCACGCCGGGGCGCTTTGCTAACCATCCGACTTGCCCGGTTTACGGCCCCGCCCGTCAGCCGTGTTCATCTTTTGCGCCAGGAGGAATACACATGAAGCCAGCAACCGCTGTCGTCGATGTCCACGGGACGTACAAGGTACACACGGAATTTCATACCAACCCCGCGGCCCGCAAGACCATCATCCTGGTCAACGGCTCGCTGTCGACGACCGCCTCCTTCGCGCAAACGGTCAAATACCTCGGTACCCAGTTCAACGTGGTGCTCTACGACCAGCCCTATGCGGGCCGCTCCAAGCCCCACAACCGCAACGACCACTGCCTCAGCCAGGAAGACGAAGCCGCGATCCTGCTGGACCTCATCGACCACTATCAGGCGCAGTACCTGATGGCCTTCTCCTGGGGCGGCATCGCCAGCATGCAGGCCCTCTGCGAACGCCCGGCCAGCCTGGAAAAAGCGGTATTCGCCTCGTTCTCCCCGGTGCTCAACGCGCCCATGCTCGACTACCTGGGCCGCGCCCTGGCGTGCCTGCAGGACAGCGACAGGGTCGGCCACCTGGTCAACGACACCATCGGCAAATACCTGCCCGCACTGTTCAAGCGCTACAACCACAAACACATCAGCAGCCTGAGCCACCACGAATACCGGCAGATGAACGCGCACATTCAGCAGGTGCTGCGCATGCAGGCCCACTGCCACATGGACCGCCTGGCAAGCATCGACATCCCCCTGCTGTTCATCAACGGCGAACATGACGAATACACCAGCGCCAGCGACGCCCGCCTGCTCGCCCAGCACATCGACGACTGCCAGTTCGCCACCGTCGACAACGCCGGCCACTTCATCGACATGGAACACAAAGGCGCCTGGCTGCAGACCCAGAACGCCCTGCTCGGCTTCCTGCAAGGCAGCACCGCCAGCAGCCGGCGCTACACCAGCTACCCCGGCCTGCCGCACGCCATGGCCGTATGAGCAGCAGAAAACAGAGCCCGCACACCGCTCCAGACACATTTCTGGCCGACGCGGGCTTCATTTCGCAGACGACTTCCGGTATAAAGACGCACGCAAAAGCGGGCTTCGTATAATGGCATTACCTGAGCTTCCCAAGCTCATGACGAGGGTTCGATTCCCTTAGCCCGCTCCAGATCAGAAACACTAAAGCCCTGTTTTTACAGGGCTTTTTTGTGCCTCCGGTTTGAAGGTGTCGACAAAGTGTCGAAATTGCCTATTTGCCTTTGGAGCTGGATGCATTGCCCCGGTCGCCACCTGATGGGTTGCCGGTAGTACTAGGCCAGTTACCACCTGGGCCCGAATGGCTGGATTGCCCACGCCCGCCGCTACTTTGGCCAGAACTGCCGCCAGATTTATTACCACCGCCACCGCTTCCCTTAGCCATAGTCACGCCCTCTCTAGATGTAGGAGCTTTAGGTATAGCTGATATACCGAGGCTGCAACTGAATACGCCTAGAACGATTGGATATCAGCCATTGGCCCCAGCCTGATCGCGTCATTCAAGTGTTCAGGCGCCAAATGCGAATAGCGCATGGTCATGGCCAACGACGCATGCCCCAAGATCTCTTTCAACGTGACGATGTGCCCACCAGCCATGATGAAGTGAGCCGCGAAGGTGTGGCGCAGTATGTGGCTGGCCTGAGCGCGGCCCTTGCCCCCTCTTGAATAGGTCCGGTCATACGGCCCAGTACGTTGCCGGAACTCTGCCGGTCGCAGTGCCCTATCGCCCGAATGGTGCGGATGCTCGAAAAGAAGGTTTCATCGGGGTAACGCGACTTACCATCGAGATCCATCGTCAAGAGATAGCCGTGTTCGTAGACCCCTTCCATTGGCAGAACAAAGCCCAGGACGTGAAAGCAGCGCCACATGGGTTCGGGGTCTTTCTCCCAAACCAGCTCCATTAGAACTGTCTGGCCAACGTATGAAGCTGCGTTCGAAGGGTTAACCACATCGAGCTGATTAGGCATGGCTGTAGCCCCCTGGATTGAAGACGGTTTTGCCTTCGTTCATGTCGGCGCGGGTACGAGCAAGGTTGGCCATGCCAAAGTCAGCCAGCCGCATGCTGGGCACAGTGCCCTTGCTGACCCACTCGAAGGCTTCATCAACGGACACACCGCTCATTTCAGCGAAGGTCTTGATGCTGCAAAGGTCGAGGCTTTCGTCTTTCTTCTTCATAGCGTCCATTCCTGCTCAGGAAGCTGCTGGTGCAACAGGGCCACGTTGACCATGGTGCGTTTGCCGACCTTCTGCGAAGGCAGGTAGCCGCGTTCGAGCCAACTGCGCACCACCAAGGGTTCATCCGCCATGCCGATCCACTCGGCGAACTTCGGCCATGGCATCAAAGGCGGCGCGCCATGGAGCTTTTGGGAGTCGAGACCTTCCTTATCCATCTGCTTTGTTCCACTATGTTCCGCTGTAAACCCCAAGTCTATTTTGGGAAACTATTTACCACAGAGGAATTATTTCCCAAGAGACCACTCTTGGCAAATAATTTCCCAATTTTGATTTCCTATCGAATGACAGCTGCTGATAGAGCTAGGGCACTGCTGAAGAAGCTAGGCCCCAAAAAGACAAGCGAGCACGGCGGGGACTACGAGCGCTGGAGAAGCGTGAGCAAGGGCTCTGTGCGTGTTAGCACCGAGGAAATAGACGTACTGGTGAAGATCTATCCGCAGTATGCCCTTTGGCTGGCAAGCGGCCAGATCGCGCCCGAGGCAGGCCAAACCAGCCCGGATTACGACGAAGCCAACCGAAACTTGAGCCAACACGACGAGGGATAGCGATTACACAGGAAGTAGCTAGGCGCTGGTGCGCCCGAGCAAATGGGGCCGAGTGTAACTAAAGGTATTTGGATGGTATCGATTACACAGCCCAAGCGAACGGTGTGAGAGATCTTTTAAGGTTCACTGCAATGCCTAATTAGCGCTGGAGTTTTAGGCAATTATGTAGTGCTACGTACTAGCAATTATACTTACCTAACAAAAGATATACGTAGCAAAACGTCACCAACAGCCAGGGATGTTCTCACTTCCATTGTGCCCCTTGAAAGAAAGCACTTTATGAATCAACTGAGGAGCCAACTTACACTCTCGCACCTAGCCAAGAACTTATATATGGAGCCTAAATTTTTCAAGAATTAGCGCCGCGCTTTTGGCGCCCCACTTGCTTGACTTGTTAGCATTCTCGCCATGCGTTCCAAGTCATCAGCAACACCATCAAATCCGAAATAGTTTGTAGGATGCTCATACATACTATCGAAATAATCTTCTTGTGGCTTATAGCCTGGCAGTCTTGAGCGAAGCTCATCGCGAAGCATGATCGCATGCACTCTGAACCTACGATCATATTCAGCATTTCTCTCACTGCCTAAGCGCATCATATTATTTGTCATGGCTTCCCAGTCTGCTTGCCGCTGCTCCTCTGAACGAGAGGAAGATAAACGATTCTCCATAAGGTTACGATCATCCTCTCGTTTGGTTCTGTCGATAAAATCTCTAAGATCTTTAACGACTTCTAGAGTTTTGTCCCTTAAAGCTATCTCATCAAAGTCTACAACTTGCTGTACTTTATCATCGTACTTGAGGGCTCTATCTTTATAGGATTCAGCTAGTTCAGATCTTAAATGCAAGCGTTCCTTTAGAGCTTCATTTGATGCGTTTATCTGATCTATTACAGCAGTAAATCTCCATTTTGCTGCTATGTACGCAAGGCCGAACACGATGGCAGCAATAATCATAAACGCAAATGGGGCTTGAGATACTACCGTCCATTCCTTTGAGATGTATTCAAATAGTTTATCCACTACACATTCCTTTTAAGTATTAACAGTCTCTAAATAGCGTTCCGCCCTAAGCCATAGAAAGGAGGGTGATATAGCTACGAAAAGCAAAATTTTCAAAATAAAGAAAAACCGTATTTTTGTTATTTTATATGACGGAGTATTTGCCGATGCGCGTTCGCTTGGCTTGAAAATCTAACAGTTTCATCACCACTGGGCATATATACACAAAGGCGCAGGAGAGGTGCAAGACGCGCGAGGGCCCATGTCGAAAAAGTGTCGAAACCACTGCGGCGCAAAGCTGAGTAAAGCATGTAAAATCCGCGCCCAAGCGAGCAATGCAGGGACTTTGCGGAGCATTGCGAGAGCTGGAAAAGGGTTCGATTCCCTTGGCCCGCTCCAGATCGGAAACACCAAAGCCCTGCTCTCGCAGGGCTTTTTCGTATCTGGGCGAGAGCCGTTCCTACTGGTGGCACATGACGCGAAGAGCAACTGCCACTGCCTGCAACCCTGTACCATTTCAGGCAGCCGGATGACCGCTTGTACCCAGACCGACCGCTAAAATCCGCCACGTAGATAAACCGGATGATGAGAAAGATGACCAGGCAACGCGCTTACCCACTGGCAGTAATGCTTCTCGCTTTTCTTTTCTCTAGCTTTTCCCATGCGGAGTCTCGACAGGTGGTCGATCTGCTGGGCCGCAGCGTTACCGCGCCCTTGCCGGCCAAGCGGGTGATTCTGGGTTTCAACTTCGAAGACTACATAGCCGTAGGTGGTGATTCGGCGTTCGACTCGGTGGTGGGCATTTCCCGGGGCGCCTGGGAAAAGAAGGTGCCTTTGAACTGGCAACTGCATGTGGCTCATCGCCCGGCCCTCGATCGCCTTGCCGATGTGGGCGAGGTGGAAACGCAGAGCTTCTCGGTCGAGAAAGTGTTGAGCCTCAACCCGGATCTGGTGGTGCTGACGGCCTGGCAATTCGAGGGTTTGCCAGATGAAGTGGCACGCTTGGAAAAGGCCGGTGTACCGGTACTGGTCATCGACTACAACGCGCAGACCCTGGAGCGGCACGTCGCCTCCACCCTGCTGCTGGGTGCCGTGACCGGGCAAGAAGCCAGGGCACGGGAGCTGGCCGACCTCTATACAGCCGCCGTCAAGGACGTGGAAAAGCGTATTGCCGACGCGCACAAACCCAAGCCGCGCATCTACCTCGAATTCGGTAACAAGGGGCCGGCCGAATACTCGTTCACCTACGGCAAGAACATGTGGGGCGCCCTGGCGACAGCCGCGGGTGGCGACAACATTGCGGCTCCCTTCGTGGAGTGGTGGGGGCCGATCAATCCTGAGCAGGTGCTGGTTGCCCGCCCTGAGGTCATTGTCATCTCCGGGCGCGAGGACAACAGCAACCCAACCGCGCTGTCCATGGGCCCCGGTGTAAAAGCCGAGACAGCGCGCCAGCAATTGCAGGCGTTTGCCTCTCGCCCAGGCTGGGCGCAATTGCCTGCCATCCGCGATGGGCGGCTTTACGGGGTTTACCAGGGAGCGTCTCGCAGCCTGGGCGATTTCGCCATGCTGCAATTCATCGCCAAGCAGCTCTACCCGGAGCTGTTCGCCGATCTCGACCCCGTGGCCAATTACCTGAACTACCACCGCACGTACTTGCCGGTGGCCGCCGAAGGCACGTACGCCATCGGCGTCAATGATTAAGCCCAGCCTCCCATGACCCCATCGACACTCGAAAAAGACGCCATTGCCGAGCACCGCCTGCGTGAGCGCAAGCGTTGGCGCAACTGCCTGTTGTTCGTCCTTCTGTGCGGCGGCTGCCTGGTACTGGATATCGCCACGGGGCCTTCACTGCTGTCGCCCTGGGAAGTGCTGCAATCGCTGCTGAACATTGGCGATCGCCAGCCAATGACCGACACCATCGTCCGTGATCTGCGCCTGCCCGTGGCACTTATGGCCCTGGCGGTAGGCGCCGCTCTGGGCGCCGGTGGCGCACAGATGCAGACCTTGCTGAACAACCCCATGGCCAGCCCCTACACCCTGGGCATGGCAGCTGCAGCGGGGTTTGGTGCAGCGCTTAGCCTGGCCTTCGGCAGCTTCGGGCTGGGCGCCTTGATCGGCGTGCCACTGGGCGCTTTCGCCTGTTCCATGCTGGCGGTTCTGTTCCTGTTCGCGTTGGCCACGCTGCGTCAGGCCGGTAGCCATACGATCATTCTGGGAGGAATCGCCATGCTGTTCCTCTTCCAGTCGCTACTCTCGCTCGTGCAGTTCCTGTCCTCGCCGGAGCTTTCCCAGCAGATCCTCTTCTGGCTGTTCGGCAACCTCGGCAAAGCCACCTGGACGACCCTGACCATCACCGCGGTGGTGACCCTGGCGTGCTGCCTGATCCTTATGGGTGACGCCTGGAAGCTGGCCGCCCTGAGCTTGGGTGAAGCGCGAGCGGTAAGCCTGGGGGTGAACATCCGCTGGCTGCGCCTGAAGATTCTGATACTCGTCGCCGTGATGACCGCAACGGCAACCAGCTTCGTTGGCGTAATCGGTTTCGTCGGGCTGGTAGCCCCACACATCGCGCGGCTGCTGGTCGGTGAAGATCAGCGCTTCCTGCTGCCGCTCTCCGCACTCTGCGGCGCCTTCATGCTGTCGGCGGCATCGGTGCTGTCCAAGTCCATCCTGCCCGGCGCACTGTTCCCGATTGGTATCGTGACGGCCATCGTCGGCGTGCCATTCCTGCTCTGGTTGATATTCGCACCACAGCGAGGCAGAACATGATCCAGCTCGACGAACTCAGCATCGCCCGCGCTGGGCGAACCATCATCAACGGGCTGAGCACCAATCTTCAGGCGGGCGCCATTCATGTCGTGCTGGGCCCCAACGGCACCGGCAAGACCACCTTGTTACGTGCGCTGATGGGCGACCTGCCGCTGGCAGGCGGGCGTATTACCCAGGGGCAGCAGAGCCTAGCTGGCGGCCGGCATTCGCGACGAGTACTGCAAGCCTGGCGCGAAGACTTCGCCTATATGCCTCAGGACTGCAGCACCGAGGTGTCGCTGTCGGTGCTCGAGGTCGTGGTGCTGGGCAATCTGGGTCAGATCGGCCTGCGCCTCGATGACGCGCTGTTGCAGCGCGCCATGGAGAAGCTCGGCCAGGTAGGTATCGCGCACCTGGCCGGGCAAGCAATCGGTGCACTCAGCGGCGGCCAGCGGCAGATGGTTTTCTTCGCTCAGGTATTGATGCGCGAACCGAAAGTCATGCTGCTGGATGAACCCGTCAGCGCCCTGGATCTGCGCCATCAGGTCGCCCTGCTCGACCGCGTGCAGCATGAAACACGCGCCAGGAACCTGGTAACGGTGGTCGTTCTTCACGACCTCAATCTGGCCTGTCAGTACGCCGACAATCTGCTGGTGCTGGTCGATGGCAAGCTGGCCGCCAGCGGCCATCCAGGCGAAATCATCACCGCTGAGCTGATCAAGGCAACCTACGGCGTCACCGTCGACATCCTGCGGGATCGGCAGAACCGCCCCGTGGTGCAGCCGCTCTCCCGTCAGGCATGGGTAGATGCCTGACCGGAACAGCCATCAGAAGGTGTAAGCGAACCCTGTCTGAACGGTGCGTGGCTCACCCGGATAGGCATAGGCGTTGAAGGCGCCTTCTTCGTAGCCTTTATTGAAGACGTTACGCACATCCAGATTCAGCCGCAGGTGCTCGTTGACCTGATAGAAGCTCAGCAGGTCGGTAACTGCATAGCTCTCCATGGTGTAGGTCTGCGCCGCCGTCTGGCCGGCACGATCATCCACGTACTTGAAGTTGGCGCCCAGGCCCAAGCCACGCAGCGCGCCACCGCGGAACTCATACACGCTCAGCAGGTTGAAGCTGTTGCGCGGGATGTTGGCTTGGCGGGTGCCGCGCGGTAGCGAGTTGTCACGCGTCACTTCGGAGTCCGTGTAGGCATAGCCGCCGATGACTCGCCATTCGGGCGTCAGATCACCCGCCACGTTCACCTCGAAGCCACGGCTGCGCACTTCACCCGCGGCAATCCGAAAGGCCGGGTCGACCGGGTCGACGGTCTGGACGTTTTCCTTGGTGACGTGGAACACCGCCGTATCGATGCTCAGCAAGCCACCCAGCGCTGCCCACTTCATGCCCAGCTCGTAGGCCTTGCCCTCCTCCGGATCAAACCCGCCACCCAGACGCGCCGCGCCGGAGTTGGGCTTGAACGATTTGGAGGCGTTGGCGTAGACGGCAACGCTGTCGGTCAGGTCGTAGATAACGCCGACACGCGGGGTCACGGCGTTGTCGGCCATGTCCCAGTCGGCGTTCACCGGCCTGAGATCATCATAATCATGTTCGAAACGCTCGATGCGCACGCCGCCCAGCACTTTCAGGCGCTCGGTCAGGGCCACCTGATCCTGCACGAAAGCCGCCCAGGTCTTCAGCTTTTCGCGATCATGAGTGGTGATATTGCCCAGCGCCGGGCGCGGCTGGCCGAGAACCGGATTGAAGATATTGATCGGATACGCAGCGGTGGAGCGATTGATGATCGACTGGTAATCGTAGTTCTCGTATTCCACGCCAGTGATCAGGGTGTGGCCGAAACCGAAGGTATCGAAGTGACCGGTCAGGTGCAGTTGCACGTCATGGTCGGTCCATTCGAGTTTGCGGTAGTTGAAGTTGCGGTTGAGCGTCACACCATCAGCGGCAACACCGTTGGCTTCCACCGCATTGCCCTTGAGCGAGCCGGCGAGGTACTGATAACCGCCACTCAACGCCCAGTCATCATTGAGCTGATGCTCGAAGCGCAGTTGCACCATGGCGTTATCGTTGTGCAGTTTGTTGTCGGTGCCCTTCTCCCAGTAATAGGTCGAGTGGCTGGGTTGCCCGCGCTGGGTCGGGTAATGGGTCAGGCCGCGATCCAGTGGGTGATTGTTGCGCATGAAATCACCCTCCAGAACGATGCGCGTGTCGTCCGACACCTGCCAGCTCAACACCGGGGCGATGCCATAGCGCTCGCTTTCCACATCATCACGAAAGCTGTCGCCCCCTTCGGCCATGACATTCAGGCGATAGGCCAGGCGGCCCTCCTCGTCGAGCGGGCCGCTGGTGTCCAGCGTGCCACGACGCAAACCCTGATCGGTGAACTGGCTGCCAACCGTCGTACGCTGCTCGGCCAATGGCTGCTTGGTGATGACGTTGAAGGTGCCACCGGGATCACCGCGACCATAGAGCGTCGCGGCTGGGCCACGCAGCACTTCGACTCGCTCCAGGGTGTTGGCATCCGGCGAGTTGGGATAGCCGCGATTGATCGGGAAGCCGTTGCGGTAGAACTCACCGGTGGTAAAGCCGCGCACCGTGAAGGTGGTCAGCCCCTGGCCGCCAAAGTTGTTGGCGCGGCCGACGCCGCCCGCCTGATCCAGCGCCTGCTGCAAGCGAGTCGCGGAGATGTCTTCGATCACATCGCGGGACACCACGCTCACCGACTGCGGCGTCTCGTGCAACGCAGTATCGGTGCGCGTAGCGCTGGCCGAACGCGTGGCGCCATAACCAAGCACAGGGCCCGTGGCACTCTCGCTGGTGCCAGTGATGAAGGAATCCGGAAGCTCGACTGCCGCGCCTTCCGACACAGCCAACGTTGCGGCATGAACGCCAACGGAACACAGGGACAGCAGGCAGATTGAGGCGTGATTCCAGCGCATGGAAAGGCGGTCCTGATGGGGGGGCCGCGATTCTAATCCAGTTGATATTGACTAACAATTGCACTGGAGAATCAAATGCAAAACAGCGGATCTGCAAAGCACAAAGGTAAAGAGGCTGAAGATCACAGCCGCCAGGATCACGAGCAGACCCGCCCCGCCGGTGCCAGCCACTGAGCCCTGCTAGCACAGTCCCCCATCGCTATCTAGAGGGGCTAGCGGCACAGCGTCGCACCGGCGCGAACTCCAGGACCATAGAAAAGGTGAAAGAGTTATTTTAGTTCCAACACCGAGCCAGCTGGCGGCTCATAAATAAATCTGTCCCCTTTTCCGCTGGTATGCCCGAGCACATGGAGCCAAGTGCGAGTGAAGCAGCTCGAATATTAACGTTTGGTTAAGGGGCGGGCTTTAGCCCGTCCCAGTGAGCGAAGCGAACGGTTTGAACCAGTAGTTAGGAGACTACCGCACAAGTTCGACTAGCTCTTGAAGCCCATTTTCTTTTAAGAAATTCCTCAGAGAGTCAATCCCTTTTTGATTTAACGATATGTCATGGTCTTCCATTGGTGTGCATTTCTTAATCTGCAAGATTGAAACTTCGATTATTCCCACTGCAGTCATCATTGATCGTGTGAATTTACCGCGTGCTCGTGAGTCATTATCCTTGCCGTGGAGATACAACTCATTGCAACGGGATGCAATTGGCTCGTCATTAAATGTGATTGGTTTCGAAACATGAGCGAAGTCGTTTCTAATTTTCCTTACCAAATGAATGTCTTTGCGCACGTTTTCCGGCAAAAGACCGAGTGCATAAGCAGAGTCTATTCTTGAAGAAAAAGTCCCAAATGGCCCGTTAAAGTCGAACATCTTATTTATGACTTTATCGTTGCGGACGAAATGGCTTTTTAATAGATCACCAAGCCTTTCATCCAAATAGGCTGCAGCCATTAGTGCGCAACCGCGATCAGACTCTTGATTCAGAGTTTTTCTAAAGTCTGTTACTGCTCTGACTGGGGCGGCAATGTGATCGGGCATGCCTTTAATTGATTCATCAACGATTCCGCCAATAAGGCCGAGCGCGTCTCTTATCTGATCATCATCCATGTATGCGAGCTCTCCTAACGTTTGAATTGAGCGGCCTGCGCGGCTTTTCGCGCAGGTCCGCTCGAATGATGGGTTGGGCGTCTGGCGGTCAAATGTCGACCTCACCACGGATTAGCTCAACGGTTGGCTTAGCAACAGCCATCACTTCGGTAATCGTAGGCGGGCTACGTCGATAGGCCAGATTTAGCGATGCAAGCAAACGGCCACCATCAACGAGTTCAACCACAAAGCCTCTCTGCGCCGCGAGGGCTTGTTCTTTGGTCACTCCGCGAGTGAAATGGGACGTAGTCACAAGCAGAGAATTGGTGGCGCCATTGATTGCCATTGTTCCAATGAGTTCCCGAAGGACACGCACGCCAACCTTGTTCTTGGTGTGTTTGACCTGGGCGTAAACATCACCGTGATCGTTATGATCAACGATGACGTCAACGCCCCCATCCTTTGATCTTGCGGTCACTCGGGCATCGTAACCGAATTCGCGGAACACGCCCTTGGTCACGTCTTCTAGAGCCGCCCATGCGGTTGAAGAACCGCGACCAAGTAGATGCGCTTCAATCTCACTTTCGAGGGCGGCCAACTGCTGCTCATCTGGCCCGGAAGAAAACGTGCGTAGAGCGGCGCCCGTTGCGGTAAGAACTCGAATTGCACTGTTAGGTAACGATCCGCATGAACTGTCCCAGGTGTCATTTGACGCAAACCACCAGCCGCAAGACTCGCAACGCATTACCTTGATGTACTGGGAATACCTTCGGCCGTCAGATTCATCCTTCCGATCAGTGACCGAGAGCGACGGACTGTCTTTACAGCATGGGCAGGCACTGTTCCCAAACACTGCCGACAAAAGAGGAGCGGATTGGGTTTGGCTTCCGTACTGCCAGATGCGGGAGTTCATGTGTTAGACGCCCAACTATTAATTAGGCGACATTGCTGTCGCATAACACACCTTGGCGATGTCGGATAACGTTCCTTGTCATGCAGTAAAGCCTTGATTCGCTTGAAGACAAGACGGAGGAACGCGACTCCGGGTTGGCGGAAAACGACAACGCAGCCGATCAGCCAAGGCAACGTAATGGCCAGACGCTACTGGCAGGCTTGAAAACTGTCCAGACGGCGTGTCGAAAAAGTGTCGAGATCACTGCAAGGCATAGCGGAAAAATGCTGAACCGGCTGGGCTGCAAGGCCAGTTAAGCCGGGCATTGCGGATCACAGCGAGAGGCCGGAAAGGGTTCGATTCCCTATACCGCTCCAGGCCAGAAACATGAAAGCCCTGTTTTTTACAGGGCTTTTTGTGGGCAATGTTCAAAGGTGGCGATAACCCATCGAAGTCTCACGAACTCACAAAGAACATATCCCGTTCCCTGTCCAGCAATTCCTAACTCGACGCTCTGACCGTTCGACTACTCAGCGCGAACATCACCACCGCAACCAGGCAAACCGCAACCTGGGTAGCGCCCAGCGTAGTGACCGGCGCGAACTCCAGCACAGACACCAGCCAGGTGGTGATCGCGGCCGCGCCCATGGTCAGGAAGCCGAGCAGTGCGGAGGCCAGGCCCGCCTCCTTGCCGAAGGGGCCCATGGTGATGGCGGTGCCCAGCGGGTTGGCGAGGCCCATGCCCCAGAGAAAGATCACCATCGAGATCGAGTACCAGCCCAAGCCGGGGTTGTTCGGGCCGATTAGCAGCAGGCTGCCGGCCACCAATGCGGTGGCCAGGCCCAGGGTGGTGATCGTGCGGCTACCAAAGCGGTGAGCCAGGCGTGGCGCGGCCATGCCGGCGGCGAACACCACGAACACGGTAGCGGCGAAGTACAGCCCGGCCTGCAGTGACGAGAGGCCCATCCCGCTCATCAGGATCGCCGGTGCGGCTGCGAAGGAGGCGAACAGGCCGCTCATCAACAGGCTCACCGAGGCGGCCGGGAGGATGAATTTGCCGTCGCAGAGCAATCTGCCGTAAGCGGCCACCACGCTCGGTGCCGAGAGCGCGACTCGGCGTTCACGGGGCAGCGTTTCGCCAAGGCCGCGGGCGTAGAAAAAGGCGATGACCACGGCGGCGACTCCGACCATCAGGAAGATCGCCCGCCACCCCAGCGCGGTGGTCAACACGCTGCCGAGCAATGGTGAAAATCCGGGTGCTGCCGCGGTGGCGATCATCGTCAGCGACAACGCGCGCCCCAGGGTTTCGCCTTCGAACAGATCACGGGCAATGGCCCGCGCCAGCACGGCGGCAGCGCATACCCCGAGCGCTTGTATGACGCGCCCGGCAATCAGCACCTCGAGGCTGTTGGCAAAGCCTGCGACCAGTGTGCCGATCACGAACAGCGCGAGCCCACCCAGAACGAGCCGCTTGCGCCCGTAGCGATCGGCCAGTGGCCCGACCACCAGTTGCGCGAATGCGAAGGTGATGAAGAAACTGGAGAGGGTCAGCCCTAGTTCGCGGGAGGAAACGCCAAGCTGTTGGCCGATGTCCGGGAACGCGGGCAGGATGATGTTGGTGGAGAGGATGCTGATCGCAGAAAGGCTCGCCAGCAAGGCAACGATTTTGCCCGTCAATGCCGGACTGCCTTCGCGGGTGGTTACGGCATCGATTGTTACCGGTTGACTGTCGACGCTCATGGCGTGGCCTCCCAGCGACGGAACAGCACGCTGGCATTGACGCCGCCAAACCCGAAGCCATTCGAGAGCGCGTGGGTGATGGGCATCTTGCGGGCCGTCAGCGCGATCAGGTCGAGCCCTGCGGCGCGCTCATCGGGCTCGCCCAGGTTCAAGGTAGGCGGCGCGACCTGATCACGCAGCGCCAGCACCGTGAAGATCGCTTCGATACCGCCAGCCGCGCCCAGCAGATGGCCCGTGGCGGACTTGGTCGAGCTGATGGCTACGGATGAGTCATGGCCGAACAGCGAGCGGATGGCCGCCAGTTCGCCCTTGTCGCCGACCTGGGTCGAGGTGGCGTGGGCATTGATGTGCTGCACATCGGCGGCGCTCAGGCCTGCCTGGGCAAGCGCTTGCTGCATGGCGCGGCGGGCGCCGCTGCCATCTTCCGGGCCGGCCGTGAGGTGGTAGGCGTCGGCGCTGGTGCCGTAGCCCACCAGTTCGGCCAGCGGCGTGGCGCCGCGTGCCAGGGCGTGCTCCAGCGACTCGATCACCAACAGCCCGGCGCCTTCGGCCATGACGAAGCCGTCGCGGTTTCGGTCGAAGGGCCGCGACGCCTCCTGCGGCCGCTCGGCAAAGCCGGTGGAAAGCGCACGGGCCGCCGCGAAGCAGCCAAGGGTCACACGGTCGATGGCCGCTTCCGTGCCGCCACAGATGGCGACATCCGCTTCGCCGCTGCGGATCAGCCGGGCCGCATCGCCAATCGCCTGCACGCCAGCAGCGCAGGCAGTAACTGGCGCGCCGAGCGGGCCTTTGAAACCGTGACGGATCGAGACGTGCCCCGCCGCCATGTTGGCGAGAAACGACGGCGCGGTGAACGGCGAGAGCCGGCGTGGCCCACGCGAATCGGTAATCCGCACGGCTTCGGCCATGGCACCGAAGCCACCCACACCCGAGGCGATGATCGTCGCCGTTCGCTGCTGCTCTGCTTCGCTGGTCGGGTGCCAGCCGGCCTGTTGCAGCGCTTCCTGCGCGGCGACGAGGGCGAACTCGATGAAGCGGTCCATCTTCTTGCGTTCTTTGTCGGGGATGATCAGCTCGGGTCGATACCCGGCAACGGCATCGTCCTCCAGCGTCGGCACTTGCCCGCCCACGGTTACACCGGTGCCTTCGGTGATCGCTGTCGGCAGCGTGGCAATGCCCGAGCGCCCGGCCAGCAGCCGACGCCACACCTCGTCGACGCCACAACCCAGCGGCCCGACGATACCGGTGCCGGTTACCACGATGCGTTTATGTCTTTGCGAATCGATCATTGCAGGCTCCTCGTGTTCGCTGTGCGCCCGCCTCGTTCGGCGTCAGGTCGCTCGGCGGTGACGGTGCTGGGGCGAATCTTGAACCAGATGGAATACATCGCCGGCAGGAACACCAGGGTCATGATGGTGCCGACGAAAGTCCCGCCGATCAGCGTGTACGCCAGCGTGCCCCAGAACACTGAATGGGTGAGCGGAATGAAGGCGAGGATGGCCGCCAGCGCGGTCAGCAATACTGGCCGGGCTCGTTGTACCGTGGCCTCGACGACGGCATTGAACGGGTCGAGCCCCTCGCTTTCGTTGTGATGGATCTGCCCGATCAGGATCAGCGTGTTGCGCATCAGGATGCCCGATAGGGCGATCAGGCCAACCAGGGCATTGATGCCGAACGGCTGCTGGAACAGCAGCAGCACCGGCACCACGCCGATCAACCCCAGCGGCGAGGTGAGGAACACCATGACCATGGCCGAGATCGAGCGCACTTGCAGGATGATGATCAACAGCGTCAGGGCGATCATGATCGGCAGCAGCGGCAGAATCGCCTGGCTGGCCTTGCCCGATTCCTCGATGGAGCCGGCCATTTCGATACGGTAGCCGGCGGGCAACGTCTCGATGATCGGCTGCAGGTCTTTCCAGACCGCCGCGGAGACGTCGGGCGGTTGCAGCTCTTCGGCAATGTCGCCGCGCACCGTGATGGTCGGCGTGCGGTCACGACGGCGCAGGATGGGGTCTTCCATGCGTACATCGACTTCGCCGATCTGCGAGAGCGGAATGCGCTGGCCCGCCGCACCGACCAAGGTGAAGCCCTCGATCTTCGCGGGATCGAGACGAATAGCCCCGGCTGCGCGACCGACCACCTGCACCGAGCGGATGTTTTCGCGCACCGAGGTGATCGGTACGCCGGTGAGCAAGAACTGCAGCTGTTGCGCGACTGCGCTGGAGGTCAGGCCCACGGCCTGCAGGCGATCCTGGTCCAGCGAAAAATGCAGGGTCGGTACCAGTGGGCCCCAGTCGGCGTTCACCGTGCGCATCATCGGGCTGGCCTGCAACACGTCCTGCACGCGAGCAGCGATCTGCCGCAACTGCATGGGGTCGGGGCCCATCACCCGATATGCCACCGGGTATGGTGAGTAAGGGCCGAATACCAGTTGCGTGACGCGCACCTTGGCTTCGGGCGCCAGCCCTTCGGAGGCCGCTTCCCGGATGCGCGCCTTGAGGGCTTCGCGGGCCTCCTGGCTATCCGTCAGCACCACGATCTTGGCGAACGACGGATCGGGCAGTTCAGGGGCCATGGCCAGGAAGAATCGCGGCGGGCCCTGGCCGATGTAGGAGGTGACGATCTTGGCTTCTTCCTGCTCGCGCAGCCATGACTCGACCTTGATGGCGGTGGCGTTGGTCTGCTCGATGGAGGTGCCGTATGGCATCTGCAGTTCGACCAGCACCTCGGGGCGGTCGGAGGTTGGAAAGAACTGTTTCTTCACCAGCCCCATACCGAGCACGGCCACCACGAACAAAGCGATGACCGCACCTGCCACCAGCCATTTATGGGCGATGACGCGCGCCAGCAGCGTGCGGAAACGGTTGTAGTGGCGGGTGTTGTAGATGGCCGCATGGCCACCTTCGACCTGTTTGATATTCGGCAACAGCTTCACGCCCAGATAAGGCGTGAACGCCACCGCCACCACCCAGGAGGCGATCAGCGCGATGCCGACGATCCAGAACATGTTGCTGGTGTATTCACCCGCCGTGGACTGCGCGAAACCGTTGGGCATGAAGCCGATGGCGGTTACCAGGGTGCCGGAAAGCATCGGCGCGGCGGTGTGGCTCCAGGCATAGGCCGACGCCTTGAAGCGGTCGTAGCCCTCCTCCATTTTCACCACCATCATTTCGATGGCGATGATGGCATCGTCCACCAGCAGGCCCAGGGCGAGAATCAGCGAGCCGAGGGTGATGCGGTCGAAGTTCTTGCCCGTGGCGGCCATCACCACGAAGACGATAGCCAGCGTCAGCGGCACGGCAGCGGCGACCACGACGCCCACACGCCAGCCCATGCTGATGAAACAGACCAGCATGACCACCAGCAGCGCGACAAAGAACTTGACCATGAACTCGTCGACGGACGAGGTGATGTTGACCGCCTGATCGGTGACTTTACTGAGCGTCATGCCCAGCGGCATGGCGTCGTTGATGCTCGCCGTTTCGGCGTCGAGCGCCGTGCCGAGATCGAGACCGTTCCAGCCTTCGCGCATCACCACACCGAGCAGCAATGCAGGCTCGCCACCATGGCGAACCAGAAAGGTGGCTGGGTCTTCATAGCCGCGCTCCACCGTCGCCACATCGGAAAGCTTCAGCGTACGGCCCTGCACGGCAATCGGGGTTTCGCGGATCTTCGCCAGTTTGTCGAAGGCGCCATCCAGGCGCACCACCACCTGCGGCCCGCTGGTTTCGACCGAACCGGCGGGCGTCAGTACGTTCTGGGTATTGAGGGCGGCAAAGATGTCCTGCGGCGTTACGCCCAGGGTGGCCAGCCGGTCATGGGAGAAGGAGACGAAAATCCGCTCGGCCTGCTCGCCGATGATGTTGACCTTCTTGACCCCCGGCACGTGCAACAGCCGCTGACGCAGCGACTCGGCGTCACGCACCAGTTGGCGCTGCGGTTCGCCCTTGGCCTTCAGGGCATACACCGCGAAGGTCACATCCGAGAATTCATCGTTGATCATCGGCCCGACAACGCCAGCCGGTAGCGTCTTGGCTTCATCGCCAAGCTTCTTGCGAGCCTGGTAGAACTCCTCCTGGACCGCCGAGGGCGGCGTGCTGTCGAGCAACGACACCATGGTGATCACCAGCCCCGCGCGGGTGAAGGTTTCACTGCGGTCGTACCAGCGCAGCTCCTGCATGCGCTTTTCCAGCGGCTCGGCGACCTGATCCTGCATTTCCTGGGCGGTGGCGCCCGGCCAGGCGGTGATGATGGTCATCTGCTTGACGGTAAAGGGTGGGTCTTCCGCCCTGCCCAGCTGGAAGAACGCCAGCGTGCCGGCCACTGCGATCAGCAGGATGAGAAACAGCGTGATGGAGCGCTCGCGGACGGCAAGGGCGGACAGGTTGAAACGCCCCTCGCTCATGGCTGACTCCCGGCGACCGACGCGCCAGCCGCCTGGGCCACCCTCACCTCTTCACCATCACGCAGCAGGTGCGCGCCCAGCGCTACGACCTGCTCGCCCGCGTCCAGCTTGCCGGCTATACGCGCCGCGTCATCACCAATGCCCAGCACCTCAACGGGGCGCCAGGAGACTTTCGCCGGCTCTCCAGCGATGACCCACACGCCGGTGCCATTGCCAGGGTCATGGAGCGCGGCGATGGGCACTTGCAGCACGTGAGCGGCGTTTCTTTCCCTGGCGATGTTCAGGGTGATGGTCGAACCGAGCGGCGCGTTCGCCAGCGCGCCGTCGAGCACGTACCTGGCTTCGAAGGTGCGGGTGGTGGCATCAGCGGCCTCGGAGAGCAAACGCAGTTTGGCGGTAACGGCAGCGCCGCTGTCGCCATACAGGATGGCCTGGGCCGTGGAACCCGGCACCGGGCGCAGGGTTTCGGGGAGGTGCACGATGGCTTCGCGCTGGCCGGCGCGTGCCAGGCGCACCACCGGTTGCCCGGCACTGACCACCTGGCCGGGCTCGGCCAGGGTATCCATCACCACGCCATCGGCATCGGCTAGCAGCGCCGCGTAGCCCGTGGCGTTACGCGCCACGTCCGCCTGAGCTTGCGCCGCGCTGAGCTGCGCCTTCGCGGAATCGGCGGCGGCCTTGATCTGATCGTAGGCCGATGCCGACACCGCACCGGCTGCAACCAGGCCGCGATAACGGGCCTCGTCATCAGCCGTCTGCCTGGCTCTTGCACTGGCGGATGCGACCGCCTCCTGCTGGGCGCGCGCCTGCAATTGCAGGTCGACAGGGTCGAGGCGCATCAACGGCTGGCCGCGTTTGACCGTCTGCCCGGTGTCGACCAAGCGCTCGAGTACTTTGCCCGACACGCGGAAACCCAGATCACTCTGGGTGCGAGCGACCACCACACCGGTGAATGAACGAGAAACGTCGACCGCGTTCTCGACCGCTGCCGCCCTGATCAGCGGCGGCTTGTTGCGTGGATCTTTGCTGACGGAAGAATCGCCGCACGCCACCAGGACGACAGGCAATAAGCAAACGACGAAAGTGGCGGGCTTGAGGCGCATGGGTTCCATTACTCAAGAGCAATACGGGAACCACATTCTTTGACCTGTGACCAATATTGTCAATGGTCACAACAATTATCTACGGCGCCAGGCTACGCAATATCAAAGCAGGCAGATGCACGACAGCCTCGGGAGTCCCGTCGAGGTTGTACTGCAACTGTGCCGGATTGATGTAGGGCCGCATGATCAGATAGATCGCGTTGACGGCCTCGTCGAGCGGCGTCTTGCGCTCGAATTCGCCGGCCTCGCGACCGTCGAGAAGGATCTGCTGAATGATCCCGCGAATGCGCGCTTCATGGCCTTTGACCGAGGGCCATTGGTCACGCGAGGCCACGGCGGCGATGTCGTAAAGCTTGCGATCATGGAAGAACAGATCGCTGCCCGCCTCTGAAATGGAGCGGAACAGACGCCTGAATCGCTCGGATGCCGTCGGCGCATCGGCAATCGCGGCATCGACGACCTCCATGATCATGGCCAGTCGATTCGAGCAGATCACCTCGCCGATGGCCTGCTTGGAATCGAAGAATTTGTAGATGTAGGCCTTGGAAAAACCAATGGCCTTGGCCAGGTCGGACACGGTGGTCTTCTCGTAACCGTAGTGGCCGAAATGCTTGGTCGCCGCACTGATGACCTGATCGCGGACGTCGTGATCCAAAGGCCCACGGGTGGATGGCGTATTCATATTTTCGTTCATGCCTGCAGCTTAACTCCATGGTGAGCTGATTGACAGCAAGTGACCAATCTATAATATGGTCACACCCTATATCTCGCTTGAGAGAAACGCCATGCCTCCCTTCCGTATTCTTGCGCTCGTGGTGAGCACCAGCCTGGTCGCAGGTTGCGCGGTCGGTCCGGACTACCAACGAGCGGATGCTCCGCTGGCCGACCGTTATCTCGGCCAGGCCGCCATCGAGCAACGGCCGGCAGCCACGCCCGCCAGCTTTGCACAGTGGTGGGAAGGCTTCGGTGACCCGCTGCTGAGCAGTCTGGTCGCCAAGGCACTGGAGCAGAACCTGGATATGGCACAGGCACAGGCTCGTGTTTCCCAGGCACGTGCCGGCCTCGGCGCAGCGAATGCGGCGCTGCTGCCCTCCGGTAGCGTCAACGGACAAGCCGCGCGCGCCTACCAGTCGGTGGAAACGCCACTGGGCCAGGTGCTCGACTCCACGCCTGGCTATGACCGCTATGGTAATAGCTATGAGGCCAACCTCGAAGCGAGCTGGGAGTTGGATGTGTTCGGAGGCTTGCGCCGTGGTCGCGAGGCCGCAGTCGCCGAGTACCAGGCATCCGAGGCTGGCGTGGTCGCCACCCGATTGGCCATCGCCGCACAGACTGCGGATGTCTATACCGTCATTCGCGGGTTACAGGTCCGCCTGGAGATTGCCGAGCGGCAGGTCAAAACCCAGGAGGACTTGCTGGACAAAGTTCGCCTGCTGCACAGCAGAGGCCTGGCCGCCGAGTATCAGGTCGATCAGACCGAGGGGGAGCTGTCGCAGGTTCGGGCCAGCGTACCGGTGCTCCGTGCCGGGCTGGATGCAGCCATGAACGCGCTGGATGTGGTGCTCGGCGCACCGCCGGGCACGCACCGCGACGAGCTCTCTGCAGCCCGCGCAATTCCTCGGGCACCGCAGATTTCGGAAACCGGCTCGCCGGCCGATCTGCTGCGCCGCCGCCCGGACCTCATCGCCGCCGAGCGTCGCCTCGAGGCGGCCAATGCGCGCATCGGCGTGGCGATCAGCGAGTACTACCCCAAGTTTTCACTCGGTGCGCTGATCGGCAGCGCTACCACCTCGGGCGGCAACCTGTTCAGCAGCGGAGCCAGCCAGTCGGCGGGCGTGCTGGGGTTGCGCTGGAGGCTTTTCGACTTCGGCCGCATCAATGCCCAGATCGATCAGGCCAAGGGCCAGGAGGCCGAGGCACTCGCCAGCTATCGCCTCTCCGTGCTGCGCGCGACAGAGGACGTCGAGAACGCATTCTCCGCCCTGATCAACCGCGAGAGCCAGGCATCGACCCTCGTGGCAGGAGAGACATCGCTGACGCGGGCCCGGCAATCTTCGTTCATCGCTTATCAGAACGGCACGGCCAGCTTGATCGATGTGCTCAATGCCGACGAGACGCTGCTTCAGGCTTCCGACGCGAGGGCGCAGGCGCAGACGGAGTCGGCCCGCGCCGCGATAGCGGCATTCCGTGCGCTGGGCGGCGGCTGGCAGCCACATGCTCACCCGGAAGTAGCCGCCAGCGGCGTTGGCGAATGACGCTTCAGCCCTGCTGGCTTTCCAGTGCAACTGCTCGCTGCCAGCTTGGCAGTGCGGTCAGGCGCTGCAGGTAGGCGGCAAGGTGGGGATATCGCTCGCCCAGGGCCAGCTGTTCGACCACGGTGATCGCCACGAAGGCCAGCATGAAGTCGGCACCGGACAGCGTCTCGCCGAGCACGAAATGCCTGTCGGCGAGAAACTCATCCAGGTAGCCCAGCACCTTGTCGAACTCGGTCTGGGTGTAGCCGCCGAGGAACGCCAAGGTGGTGCCGGCGTCCTGCTCGAAGCGGGTGAAGATCTTCAGCAGTACCGGCACCATCGCCGAGCTTTCGGAGAAGTGCAGCCACTGCAGGTAGTGCAGATAAGCCGGGGAGCTGAAATCCGGCTCCAGGCGGGGCGCGAAGCGGCGGATCAGGTATTCGACGATCGCGCCTGATTCGCTCAGCAGTTGCCCATCGAGTTCGATGACCGGGGATTTGCCCAGCGGGTGGATCTGCTTGAGCGCGTCCGGGGCGAGATGGGTGGTGGGGTTTCGCTGATAGCGAACCAGCTTGTAAGGCTCACCTATTTCTTCCAGTAGCCAGAGGATACGCAGCGAGCGAGAGGCGTTGAGGTGGTGAAGCGTGATCATTGGATGTCCTTGTCGATCGTCGAGCTGACAGGAAAAGGCTGAATCGCCCGCGCAGCATCTGCACGGGCGATTCAGCCTCGTTCAGCGGTTACTTGAGTTGCGCGAGCAGCGCCTTGGCGACGTCTTCCGAACTGGCAGGGTTCTGGCCAGTGATCAGCTTGCCGTCTTCGATCACGAAGGGCGCCCAGTCCGGGCCTTTTTCGTAGAGGCCGCCGAGCTTCTGGAATTCGTCTTCGATCAGGAACGGCACCACGTCGGTCAGCTCCACTGCAGCCTCTTCACCGTTGGTGAAGCCGGTGACGCGGCGGCCCTTGATCAGCGGCGAGCCATCGGCGGCTTTGACGTGACGCAGCACACCTGGGGCGTGGCAGACGAAACCGATGGGCTTGCCGGCGCGCTCGAAGGCCTCGATCAGGCTGATGGACAGCTTCGACTCGGCCAGGTCCCACAGCGGGCCGTGGCCGCCTGGGTAGAACACGGTGTCGAAGTCGGCATCCCGGATGGTGTCCAGCTTGACGGTATTGGCCAGGGCTTTCTGTGCGGCCGGGTCGGCCTTGAAGCGGTGAGTGTGCTCGGTCTGGAAATCCGGCAGGTCGCTTTTCGGGTCCAGCGGTGGCTGGCCACCGGCCGGTGAAGCGAGCACCACCTCAGCGCCGGCATCCTTGAACACGTAGTACGGGGCCGCGAACTCTTCGAGCCAGAAGCCGGTTTTCTCGCCGGTGTTGCCGAGCTGATCGTGGGAAGTCAGCACCATCAATACTTTCATTTCGAATACCTTCTGATAGCGGTGGGAAGTTGAGTTAGTCGTTCAAAAAAGCGCCGAGTGCCTGTGCCTTGGCCGCATACGGCGCACGCAGTCGCAGGTTGGAGGCGCCGTCCTGGCTCTGCACCACCACGGGCTTGGCGTGGGTGAAGCGGCGGAAGCCGTGTACGCCGTGGTAAGCGCCCATGCCCGAGGCGCCTACGCCACCGAATGGCAAGCTGTCCACCGAGACGTGGGTCATGACATCGTTGATCACCAGGCCTCCTGATGTGGTTTGCGCGCTGAAGCGCTGCTGCTGCAACGGATCATCGCCAAAATAGTAAGCCGCCAGCGGACGCGGATTGGCGTTGATGTAGACAATGGACTCATCGACATGCGCATAAGTTTTGACGGGCAGCAGCGGGCCGAAAATTTCTTCCTGCATGATGGCCATTTCATCGGTGACATCGAGGACCAGGTGCGGCGCGATCTTGCGCGACCTGACATCCAGCGAAGGCTCACCCTCTGGAGCCAGGCTGATCACCCTGGCGCCCTTGCGCTCGGCATCTTCGAGCAGGCCAGCCAGGCGTTCGAAATGACGCGGGTTGATGATCGAGGTGTATTCGGGGTTGCCGATCAGGCTGGGGAAGCTCTCGGCCACGAAGGCCTTGCTGGCCTGCACCAGGGGCTCCAGTGCGCTCTGCGCGATCATCATGTAGTCGGGCGACAGGCAGATTTGCCCGGCATTGAACGACTTGATGGTCAGCGTGCGCTGCACGGCAGTGCGAATGTCGAAATCCTCGGCGACCACCACGGGTGACTTGCCACCCAGCTCCAGCGTGACCGGCACGAGGTTTTCCGCCGCCGCACGCATCACGTGTTTGCCCACCGCGGTGCTGCCGGTAAAGATCAGGTGATCGAAGGGCAGCGCGCTGAATGCCTGGCCGACGCCAGCATCGCCCAACACCACGGTCAGTTCGTTCGGGTCGAAATAACGGGCCACCAGTTCGGCGAGCAGTTCGGAGGTGCGGGGGGTCAACTCGGACGGCTTGAGCATCGCGGTATTACCCGCCGCGAACACACCGGCCAGCGGGCCGAAGGCCAGGTTGATCGGGAAATTCCAGGGGCTGATGATGCCCACCACGCCCAGCGGCTGCTGCTCGATCCAGGCCTGCATGCCGGGGCCGGGGCTCTCTACCTGTTCGGGCTGCATCCACTGCTCTACGTGTGCGGCCGAGTGTTCGAGCATTTTGATGGTGGTGACCAGATCGGCAACCATCGACTGGTAGATGCTGCGGTTGCCGAAATCCGCACTCATCGCATCGCTGATCGCCTGATGGTTGTCGCGAATCAGCTTGGCGCTGCGTTGCAGTCGATCCTGACGGAGCTGCGCATCGGCAGGCCCTGCGTTCAGGTGCGCGCGCTTCATGCTGCGCAGAATGGCCTGCAGGTCTTGTGTATTGAGCTGGTCGTTCATCGCCCTTCTCCTCGATGTCGTCGGTAAACAATGACGCCATGTTAGGGAGCTGGCCCAGGCAGGAGTAGACAAGGTATTTTACCCGACACATAAATATTTTTATGGATGAGCCATGTCTCTGCTTCGCCTGAGGACCTTCATCGAGGTTTACCGCCAGCGCTCGATCAGTGGCGCGGCGCGCACGCTGAACCTCACCCAGCCAGCGGTTTCACAGCATATCTCGGGCCTCGAAACGGCCATTGGCAGGAGCCTGTTCGAGCGCCAGGCGCGCGGCGTGGAGCCGACGTCTGCAGCACGGGAACTGGCGGCCGACATCGGCGACAAGCTGGACTCCGCGGAGGCCGCACTGGCCTCGGCACGCGCCCGCTCGATAGAACTGGCTGGCGCGCTGCAGATCATTGGCCATGCCGACTTCCTCGCCGAGGTGGTTTCCCGACAGCTCAAACCGCTGCTGGAAGAAGGCATCCGTATCCGCATGCAGCACGGCGATCACGAGCTGATCTGCCGCATGCTGCTGGAGGGCAACTGCGACCTGGGCGTGGCGGCGTCGGCACCGAACGACAGCCGCCTGCGCAATGAATTGCTGTACACCGATGACGTTATCGCCGTGGCAGCCCCCGCCGTGGTGCAGCGTTTGACGACAGCGAAGGATTTTCACCGTGCGCTGCAAGCCGAGCCCGTACTGGCCTACAGCCTGGAATTACCCCTGATCGATTCGTGGCTGGCCATCAACAAGATAGAAATGGAGTCGGCCATCCCTGCAATGGTCGGCCAGGATCTGCGTACTCTACGCACGCTGTTGATCGACGGGTTTGGATGGAGCACATTGCCGGCCTACCTGTGCAAGGCCGCTATCGAGCGCGGAGAGCTGCGGGAGATACCTGCGCCGGTCGGCCATGCGAGCCGCGAGTACCACCTGTTGTGGACGCCCAGCGCGCTGCGTCAGCCACGCGTCGCGCATGCCCGCCAGGCGCTGCTGTGGCGCCTGCGTGGCAGTCGGCGTGTCGAGTGACTTCACAGGCCAACCTGATCGCCTGCGCCTGAAACGAAAAAGGGATAGCTACGCTTGTAGCTATCCCTTTTCCTGTGGAGCGACCGGCTGAGTTACTGCGGGTCGCTACCCGCTTTCAGCCAGAACACCGATCAGCGCTTGTCCTTGCGCTTCTTGTCGGCCTTCTTGTGGTGGCTCATCAAACGACGCTTCTTGTTCACCTGGCGATCGGTGAGGGTGTTCTTGTTGCCCTCGTACGGGTTCTCGCCGCCCTTGAACTCGATGCGGATCGGCGTGCCGACCAGCTTGAGCACCCGCCGATAGGTATTTTCCAGATAGCGGATATAGGACTTGGGTACCGCATCGACCTGGTTGCCGTGAATCACGATCAGCGGCGGGTTGGCACCACCCAGGTGGGCGTAGCGCAGCTTGATGCGACGGTTGTTGACCATGGGCGGCGCATGCTCACGCACGGCGTCTTCGAGGATCTGCGTCAGGCGGTTGGTCGGCCAGCGGGTGATCGCCGACTGGAACGAGGCCTGTACCGACTTGTACAGATGGCCAACACCGGTGCCATGCAGCGCCGAGATGAAGTGGATATCGGCGAAGTCGACGAAGAACAACCGGCGTTGCAGCTCGGTTTTCACGTAGTCGCGTTCGCTGGGCTCCATGCCGTCCCACTTGTTGAGGGCGATGACCAGGGCACGACCACTCTCGAGCACGAAACCGAGCAGGTTGAGGTCGTGATCGACCACGCCTTCGCGGGCATCCATGACGAACACCACGACGTTGGAATCCTGGATCGCCTGCAGCGTCTTGACCACCGAGAACTTTTCCACCGCCTCGAAGATCTTGCCGCGGCGGCGCACGCCGGCGGTGTCGATCAGGGTGTACTTCTCGTCGTCCCGCTCGAAGGGGATGTAGATGCTGTCACGGGTGGTGCCGGCCTGATCGTAGACGATGACCCGGTCTTCACCGAGCATGCGGTTGACCAGGGTCGACTTGCCGACGTTGGGGCGACCGATGATGGCCAGCTTGATGCCGTCCTTCTCGCTCGGCCCGGGAATGCGCTTGGCTTCCTCGCCTTCGGCAACCACTTCCTCTTCTTCGCCTTCTTCAGGCTCGCCAGCATCCTTGGGAAAGCTGCCCAGTGCCGCTTCGAGCATCTGGGTGATGCCACGGCCATGGGCACCGGCGATGGCCAGAGCCTCGCCCATGCCCAGCGGGGCGAATTCGGCGCGGGCCAGATCCGGGTCGAGGTTGTCGACCTTGTTGACCACCAGGAAGCTGCGCTTGTTGCGCTTGCGCAGGTGCTCGCCAATCATCTGGTCGGAGGCGGACAGCCCGGCACGGGCGTCGACCAGGAACAGCACGGCGTCGGCTTCTTCGATGGCCTGCAGGGACTGCTCGGCCATCTTCGCATCGATGCCTTCTTCGTCACCGGAGATACCACCGGTGTCGATCACGATATAGGTACGCCCCTGCCATTTGGCCTCGCCGTACTGGCGGTCGCGGGTCAGACCCGAAAGGTCACCGACGATCGCGTCGCGGGTGCGGGTCAGGCGGTTGAACAAGGTGGATTTGCCGACGTTCGGCCGACCCACCAGGGCAATTACGGGAACCATTCGGCTCTCCACTTCGTTATTTCAGAAAATACAAAAGCCGCTGCACAGGCAGCGGCCACAAATCTCGCACTATCCGCCCCGCTCGCCCGGCCGTGGCCGGGCGAGCGGAACAGGGGCTCACTTGATGGTCAAGGCCACCAGTTTGCCGCCGTTGCCGAAGGCGTACAGCCAGTCACCGACGACCAGCGGACGGGCACGCAGGCCATCACTGTCGATGCGGATACGACCGACGAAACGGCCGTCGACCTGGCTGATCAGGTGCAGGTAGCCTTCCAGATCGCCGAATGCGACGTAGCTGGAGAACACCTGCGGCGCCGACAGCTGGCGACGAGCCAGGGCATCGTTGCTCCACAGGGCCGAAGCCGAGCGCTCGTCGATGCTTTCCACGGTGCCGCTGGCCAGGGTCACGTAAACGTTACCGAAACCTTGCGCCACGCCCATGGAGCTGGAGGCTTCGCGCTGCCACAGCACACGGCCGCTTTCCAGATCGAGGGAAGCGACGCGGCCCTGGTAGGTCACCACGTACAACTGGCCACCGGAGAGCAGCAGACCACCGTCGATGTCGACGATGCGGTCCAGCTCGGAGCGGCCCTGCGGGATGGCGACGCGCTGTTCCCACACCGGGATGCCACGCTGGGCGTCCAGGGCGATGACCTTGCCGCTGGACAGACCGGCGATGGCCAACTGGTTGGTCAGTACCGGGCTGCCGGTGCCGCGCAGGGTCAGTACCGCCGGGGTGTTTTCGAAGATCCAGCGCTGCTGGCCGCTGTAGGCGTCCAGAGCTACCAGCGTGTCGTCCTGGGTCTGCACCAGCACGGTGTCGCTGCTGATGGCCGGAGCGGAGAGCACTTCGCTCGGCACCTTGGCGCGCCACTTCTCTTCGCCGGTGGACGAGTCCAGAGCGATCACTTCACCCTTGAGGGTGCCGACCACGACCATGCCGTAGCCAGCCGCCACGGCGCCGGAGACCGGTACTTCCAGCTCCTTCTTCCAGGACACCTTGCCGGTGGTGCGCTCCATGGACACGATCAGGCCTTCGACGTCAGCGGCGAAGATCTGCTCACCGTCGACCACGGGCTCGAGCATGTTGTAGATGTCGCCCTGACCGTTACCGATCGAACGGCTCCACTCTTTCTGCAGCGTCACTTCTTCCTTGAAGTCAGGCAGTTCGGCAGGTGGCAGTTCTTTCTTGCTGTTGCTGCTGCAACCGACGACCAGAACGGCCAGGGCCAGCAGTGCGGCATTCTTCCAACGCATCACGTCATGCATCCCCTTTGGCCAGGTCGTCGATCTTCATCTGCAGACCACCAACGGCCGCTTCTTCAGACAGCGCGCCCTTGGCTTTCACATAGGCGGCGTGGGCATCGTCGGTACGGCCCAGCTTCACCAGCAGGTCGCCCTTGAGCTCTTCGCGGCTGGCCAGGTAAGCCTTGTCGGCGTCGCCTTCGAGCAGCTTCAGGCCTTCTTCGGCCTTGTCCTGGGCAGCCAGTACACGGGCCAGACGCTGGCGAGCGAGCTCACCGAGGGTCTCATTGGCCGGCTTGTCGACTACGCTGCGCAGCTCGGCTGCAGCGTCGTCCAGCTTGCCGGACTCGACCGCGACCTTGGCCACGAACAGGCTGCCGTACTGGGCGTACTGGGTGCCGCCGAAATCGCTCTTGAGCTGGCCTGACAGCGCTGCCACTTTGGCTGCATCGGGCTGACCGCTCGGGGTCATGGCCGACTCGAGCAGTTGCTGGTAGATCACCGAAGCGCCCTGAGCCTGATTGCTCTGGTACTTCTGCCAGCCCTGCCAGCCGAATACCGCGATCAGCGCCAGAGCGCCGCCAGCCAGCAGAGGCTTGCCGTTACGCTGCCACCAGTCCTTCAGGCCGGCCAGTTCATCATCATCGCTATTCAACGCCACCCCAGATACTCCTTAATCGCTAAATCGCTCAAACCTGCTTGGTGCAGGACGCCAGATGGCCGGCAAGATCCGACCAGGCAATGCTTTGTTGTTCGCTGTCATCGCGCAAAGGTTTGCAACCTACCACGCGCTTGGCCAGTTCGTCCTCACCCAGAATCAGAGCATACAGGGCTCCGCTCTTGTCGGCTTTCTTGAACTGGCTCTTGAAGCTGCCACCGCCGGCATTCACCAGCAGACGCAGCCCCGGAACTTCGTTGCGCAGATTCTCCGCCAGGGCCAGGGCTGCCAGCTCGGCAGGCTCGCCAAAGGCGCAGATGAAGGCATCTGCCGGACGGCTCAGCTCGGCGGGCACACGCTGCAGGGTCTCGAGCAGCAGCACCAGACGCTCGACGCCCATGGCGAAGCCGACACCCGGGGTCGGCTTGCCGCCGAACTGGGTGATCAGACCATCGTAACGGCCACCGGCGCACACGGTGCCCTGGGAGCCAAGCTTGTCGGTGACCCACTCGAACACGGTACGGCCGTAGTAGTCCAGACCACGCACCAGCTTGGGGTTGATCTCGTAGGCGATGCCGACGGCATCGAGACGGGCCTTGAGGCCGGCGAAGTGCAGACGGGACTCTTCGTCCAGGTAGTCGTGCAGGGTCGGCGCGTCGGCAAGCAGCGCCTGGGTAGTGGCCACCTTGCTGTCGAGAATCCGCAGCGGGTTGGTGGTCAGACGGCGCTGGCTGTCTTCGTCGAGCTGGTCGAAACGCTCCTGCAGATAGGCCACCAGCGCATCGCGATACACCGCGCGGGCTTCGCTGGAACCCAGGCTGTTGAGCTGCAGGGTCACTGCATCGCCGAGGCCCAGTTGTTTCCACAGGCGCCAAGTCAGGGTGATCAACTCGGCATCGATGTCCGGCCCAGGCAGGTTGAAGACTTCAACGCCGATCTGGTGGAACTGGCGATAACGGCCCTTCTGCGGCTTCTCGTAGCGGAACATGGGGCCCGCGTACCAGAGCTTCTGCACCTGGCCGCCACCGGTCATGCCATGCTCGAGCACGGCGCGCACGCAACCAGCGGTGCCTTCGGGGCGCAGGGTCAGGGATTCGTTGTTGCGGTCGAGAAAGGTGTACATCTCCTTGTCGACCACGTCGGTGCCCTCGCCGATGCCGCGGGCGAACAGTTCGGTGAACTCGAGGATCGGCAGACGCATTTCCTGATAGCCGTAGCTGTCCAGCAGCTCTGCCAGGGTGGTTTCCAGGTAACGCCAGGCTGGGGTCTGCTGCGGCAGGATATCGTTCATGCCACGGATGGCTTGCAGGGACTTGCTCAATTGTTTTCCTTAGGCACGGGTCAGCCGCGCACGATCACGGCCGCGTCGGCTGCGACCTTCTCGGCCGCCTTTGTGCGGATCAGCCGTTCCAGCTCATCCACCAGGTTGGTGTTGGTCAGTTTCGAGACGGGCTTGCCGTCGATGTAGACCAAGTTGTTCGGGCTGCCGCCGGTAAGGCCGATGTGGGCCTCCTTGGCTTCGCCCGGGCCATTGACCACGCAGCCGATCACCGCGACGTCCAGAGGCACCAGCAGGTCCTCGACGCGGGTTTCCAGCTCGTTCATGGTCTTGACCACATCGAAGTTCTGGCGCGAGCAGCTTGGGCAGGCGATGAAGTTGATGCCCCGCGAGCGCAGGCGCAACGACTTGAGAATATCGAAGCCGACCTTGATCTCTTCCACCGGGTCGGCGGCCAGGGAAATGCGGATGGTGTCGCCGATGCCATCGGCCAGCAGCATGCCCAGGCCAACGGAGGACTTCACGGTACCGGAGCGCAGGCCACCGGCTTCGGTGATGCCCAGGTGCAGCGGCTGTTCGATCTGCTTGGCGAGCAGACGATAGGCTTCGACGGCCATGAACACGTCGGAGGCCTTCACGCTGACCTTGAAGTCAGGGAAGTTCAGGCGGTCGAGGTGCTCCACGTGACGCAGTGCGGATTCGACCAGTGCTTCAGGGGTCGGCTCGCCGTATTTCTTCTGCAGGTCCTTTTCCAGCGAACCGGCGTTCACGCCGATGCGGATCGGGATGCCCTTGTCGCGGGCTGCCTCGACCACCGCCTTGACCCGGTCTTCACGACCGATGTTGCCGGGGTTGATGCGCAGACAGTCGACGCCCAGCTCGGCCACACGCAGGGCGATCAGGTAATCGAAGTGAATGTCCGCCACCAGCGGCAGGTTGACCTGCTGCTTGATGCGGCCAAAGGCTTCGGCAGCGTCCATGTCCGGCACCGATACGCGCACGATGTCGGCACCGGCCGCTTCGAGGCGACGGATCTGCTCGACGGTCGCGGCGACATCGTTGGTGTCGGTGTTGGTCATGCTCTGTACGGCGATGGGCGCGTCGCCCCCTACCGGTACCGAACCGACCCAGATCTTGCGGGACAACCGGCGTTTGATCGGCGATTCACCGTGCATATTACTGTCCACCCAACTTCAAGCGTGCGGTTTCACCGGAGATGTGCGGCGTTACGTCGACGGCAGCGCCGTTGTAGGTCACCTGGGCACCACGAGCGAAGCCCAGACGCAGTTCGAGCGGCGCCTGGCCACGGGCATCGAGGCTGTCGCCGGCACGCTTCAGGCCGCTGGCGACGACCTTGCCGTTGGCGTCGGTCACCTGAATCCAGCAGTCGGCGGTGAACTTCAGACTCACCAGGCCTTCACCCGCGGCGACTGGCGCCTGGGGCTGTGCGGCGGCCGGCGCAGGTGCGCTGGCAGCGGGGGCTGTCGGTGCCGCTGGCGCGGCCGGGGCAGCAGGCGTACCGGCCTGGGCAGGTGCCTGCGCGGCATCGGCTGGGGCGCTCTGGCCGGCCGGAGGATTCTGTTCCAGCAACTCGCTGGCAGTGGCTTCCGGCGTGGAGTCGGCGGTATCGCCTGGCTGCTCGGCAGGAACGCTCGGCAGCGGCAGCTCGGTGGCACCTTGATTCTGCGCTTCGGCAACGGCTTGATCTTCCGGCTCGTCGAGCGGGTGGATCTGCGTATTGCCATCGGCACCGTCGACTTCGACATGGCCCAGGCCAACGTTCTTCAGGTCATCGAGCTGCCAGCCCTGATCCTGCCACCAGTAGAAGCAGGCACCGCCCACACCGAGCAGCAGCAGGAAGCTGACCAGGCGCAGGATGCTCTGCGAGTAGCGCGTCGGCTCTTCGATACGCCCCAGGGCATGCACACTGCTGCCCGTGGCGTTACTGCCCGTGTATTGGTCGAAATCGGCGACCAGAGGGGCTTGCTCCATGCCCAGCAGTTTCGCGTAGGCGCGGATGTAGCCACGGGCGAAGGTGTTGCCCGGCAACTTGTCGAACTCGCCGGCCTCCAGCTGGGTCAGGCGCATTGGCGTGAGGTTGAGCTGGGTCGCTACTTCGGCGACCGACCAGCCTCTTTTCTCGCGTTCCGCACGCAGGGCTTCACCAGGATTGACGCGATGAGCTGCTGCAACTTCAGGTTGGGCCGCTTTCATCTTTGCTCCGACAGATATTGCTGATATTCCGGCGTACCGGGATAAAGACGTTTCAACTGCAGGCCGAGGCTGGCGGCGCGGTCACGATCCTCGAAGATCGTGGCCAGGCGCGTACCCAACAACAGGCTGCGGGCGTTCTGCTCGGCAATGGCGCTGTAGCCTTCGTAATAGCTGCGCGCCGGGACGTACTGCTTGTCTTCGAACGAGAGGTTCGCCATTTCCAGCAGCGCACGCGGCTGGCGGCTGTTGAGGCGTAGCGAACGCTCGAAATAGGCTTTGGCCTCGTCACGCTGCTTGAGCATCATGGCGGTCATGCCAAGGTTCTCGAACACCCGGGCGCGCTCTGGGTAGAGGCTGTCCTCGGCGGCGAGACTGTAGCGCTGCAGCGCTTCGTCGTAGCGTTTCTGTTCGAACAGGAAGCCGGCGTAATTGTTCAGCAGCCGTGCGTCCTTGGGGTTGTTCGACAGTGATTTGCGGAAATGTTCATCCGCCAGCTTCGGTTCCATCTCACGCTGGAACACCAGGGCCAGTACGGCGTGAGCATCGGGAGCGGACGAATCGATATCCAGGGCGTTCTTCAACGGCACCTTGGCCGGCCCGGTTTCACCCTGCTGCAGATAGCCGATGCCAAGCTGGACGAAAGAATCGTAAGCCTTCTTGCGGCCTTCGGTGGTCTTCATCGGGTCGACGTCACCGGTGGAGACACAGCCGGTGAGCAGACTTGCACTCAGCAGAAACAGCATGGAACGCAGCACGGTCATGGAGATCCTCTCAGGTACGACTGACGGCAGGACGCGGAGTATCCGCATCGCCGTTCAGCTGGCGCACGGCGATGTAACGTTCGCTGCGGCGGGTACGGTCCATTACCTGGCCAACCAGTTGCCCGCACGCCGCGTCGATATCTTCACCACGGGTGGTGCGCACCGTGACGTTGTGACCGGCTTTTTGCAAGAGTTCCTGGAAACGGCGAATGGCGTTGTTGCTCGGACGCTCATAACCCGAATGGGGGAACGGGTTGAACGGAATCAGGTTGATCTTGCAGGGCATGTCGGCCAGCAGCGCGACCATCTGCTCGGCGTGCTCGAGTCTATCGTTCACGTCCTTGAGCAGGGTGTATTCGATTGTCAGCACACGTTTCTCGCCGAGGCGCGAAACATAACGCTTGCAGGCAGCCAGCAGCATCTCCAGCGGGTACTTCTTGTTGATCGGTACCAGTTGGCTGCGCAGTTCGTCGTTCGGCGCGTGCAGCGACAGCGCCAGGGACACGTCGATCACTTCACCGAGCTTGTCGATCATCGGCACCACGCCGGAGGTCGACAGGGTCACCTTGCGCTTGGAAATGCCGTAGCCGAGGTCATCCATCATGATTTTCATGGCGGCGACGACGTTGTCGAAGTTCAGCAGCGGCTCGCCCATGCCCATCATCACCACGTTGGTGACGGCACGGTCGATCTTCGCCGGCACGCTGCCGAACGATTTGCAGGCGATCCACACCTGGCCGATGATCTCGGCCGCGGTGAGGTCGCTGTTGAAACCTTGCTTGCCCGTGGAGCAGAAGCTGCAGTCCAGAGCACAGCCAGCTTGTGAGGAAACGCAAAGCGTGCCACGCCCACCCTGGGGGATGTACACGGTTTCCACGCAGCTGCCCGACGCCACACGCACGACCCACTTGCGGGTGCCATCGGAAGAAATGTCTTCGCTGACCACTTCGGGCCCGCGAATGTAGGCAGCGGCCTCGAGCTTTTCGCGCAAGGCCTTGCCGACGTTGGTCATGGCGGCGAAATCATCGACGCCGAAGTGGTGAATCCACTTCATGACCTGACCGGCACGAAAGCGCTTCTCTCCGATGCTGTCGAAGAACTGCTCCATTTCCGGCTGGGTCAGGCCCAGCAGGTTGATTTTGCCATTCGTGTCGGTCATGACGTCACCTTCGCACGCTTCGCCTTAGCGAATGCGAGCGTTTACCTCGGTAGCGGAGAAGAAGTAAGCAATTTCGCGAGCAGCGGAAGCTTCCGAGTCGGAACCGTGAACGGCGTTCTCGTCGATGGAAACGGCGAAGTCGGCACGGATGGTGCCGGCAGCAGCTTCTTTCGGGTTGGTAGCGCCCATCAGCTCACGGTTCTTGGCGATGGCGTTTTCGCCTTCCAGAACCTGGACGATGACCGGGCCGGAAGTCATGAATGCAACCAGATCCTTGAAGAAACCACGCTCGCTGTGCTCGGCGTAGAAGCCAGCAGCTTCGCGCTCGGACAGTTGCAGTTGCTTGGAAGCGACAATGCGCAGACCGGCTTTTTCGAAACGAGTGGTGATCTCGCCGATGACGTTTTTAGCGACGGCATCAGGCTTGATGATGGAGAACGTGCGTTGAACAGCCATTTGAAACTCCAGAAACAGTGGATTAAAGCCAAAAATTAAACCCGCGAATTATACGCGGGTTCCAGTCAAAAGCATAAGAGCGGAGCCCGTACTGCCCCTCCACCCTGCACGCCGGGGTCGACCGAAGCCGCCCTGACGGGTCATTGCGCCTCTTCGATCCAGGCCGCCTGAATGGCTTCGAGCACCTTTTCGCCGCCGCGTTGCGGGTCGTCGGAAAATTCCGGCAGCTCTACCACCCAGCGATGCAGCTGGACGAAATTCACGTAACGGGGATCCACATCCGGCTTGCCGTCGGCGAGCTGGATGGCGATTTCGAGAACATCAACCCATTTCAGGCTCATGCGTGGGCTTCCTGATCAGTGCGGCGCTTCGGCGGCGTGGTTGAGCGAATACTTGGGAATTTCGACGGTGATGTCTTCTTCACCAACGATAGCCTGACAGGCGAGACGCGACTGAGCTTCCAGCCCCCAGGCCTTGTCGAGGTAATCCTCTTCGAGCTCGTCGGCTTCGTTCAGCGAATCGAAACCTTCACGCACGACGCAGTGGCAGGTGGTGCAGGCACACACGCCGCCACAGGCGCTTTCCATCTCGATATGGTGCTCGTGGGCCAGCTCCAGAATGGAAGTACCAGGCTGAGCCTCAACCACCAGCCCTTCCGGACAGAATTTCTCGTGGGGCAGAAAAATTACCTGAGGCATCAGTTATTCCTCGATCTCATTCAGGTTGCGCCCGGCCAGCGCGGCTTTCACCGTCAGGTCCATGCGGCGGGCTGCAAAAGCATCGGTCACTTGCGACAGACGTTTGGTCTGCTGCTCGATGGCCACGCCATCGGTACCGGTCAACAAATCACGTAATTCCTGCATCTGCAGGTCGATCACCATGCGCTCCTCGGCATCCAGCAGACGCTCGCCATCGACCTGCAGGGCAGCCTCGACCGCCTCGATCAGACGCTGGGCGTCAACCTGCTGCTCGCGCAACGCGCGGGCGGCCTTGTCACCACCGGCGTGCTGGAAGGAGTCCTTCAGCATGCGCGCCACCTCACCATCGGTAAGGCCGTAGGACGGCTTGACCTGGATACTGGCTTCGACGCCCGAAGCCAGCTCGCGGGCACTTACGCTGAGCAGACCGTCGGCGTCCACCTGGAAGGTCACGCGGATCTTCGCCGCGCCAGCCACCATGGGCGGGATGCCACGCAGCTCGAAGCGCGCCAGGGACCGGCAATCGCTGATCAGTTCGCGCTCACCCTGCAGCACGTGGATCATCATGGCGCTCTGGCCATCTTTGTAGGTAGTGAATTCCTGTGCACGGGCCACTGGAATCGTGGTGTTGCGCGGAATCACCTTCTCCATCAGCCCGCCCATGGTTTCCAGCCCCAGGGACAACGGGATGACGTCCAGCAGAAGCAATTCTTCGCCGTCTGCACGGCGATTGCCAGCCAGGGCATCGGCCTGGATCGCCGCACCGATGGCGACAACCTGATCGGGGTCGATATCGGTCAGCGGCTGACGGCCGAACAGCTCGCCAACCGCTTCGCGCACACGCGGCACCCGGGTCGAGCCGCCAACCATGACCACGGCACCGACGTCTTCGACTTCGACACCGGAATCACGCACGGCGCGACGGCAGGCCTTCAGGCTGCGCGCCACCATGGGCTCGATCAGCGCCTGGAAATCGGTACGGGACAGCACGCCGCGCCAATCGCCATGCACGACCTCGACGCTCTCGGCAGCGGTCAGCGCTTCCTTGGCGGCACAGGCGGTCTGCAGCAGGCTGCGCTGGGCACCCGGCTCGATATCGGCGGACAGCCCAGCCTGCTCGACGATCCAGCCGGCGATGGCGTGATCGAAATCGTCACCACCCAGCGCACTGTCGCCACCGGTGGCCAGCACCTCGAACACGCCACCGGTCAGGCGCAGGATGGAGATATCGAAGGTGCCGCCGCCCAGGTCGTAGATCGCCACCACGCCTTCGGCGTTCTGGTCGAGGCCATAGGCGACCGCAGCGGCGGTGGGCTCGTTGAGCAGGCGCAGCACGCTCAGACCGGCCAGACGCGCAGCATCCTTGGTGGCCTGACGCTGGGAATCGTCGAAATAGGCCGGCACGGTGATCACCGCGCCCACCAGCTCGCCACCCAGGGTCGACTCGGCACGCTGACGCAATACCCGAAGGATGTCGGCGGACACTTCAACCGGGCTTTTCAGCCCTTGCACGGTGTCGATGAAGGGCATGTGCGACTCGCCGGCGACGAAGCGGTAAGGCAGTTGCTCACCCAATTGCTTCACATCGGAAAGGCCGCGGCCCATCAGGCGCTTGACCGACAGGATGCTGTTGAAGGGGTCGCTGGCGGCGTCACGGCGGGCCGTTTCACCGACCTCGACGCGATCGGCGTGATAACGCACGGCCGAGGGCAGAATCAGGCGCCCTTCAGTGTCCGGCAGCGGCTCGCTGACGCCGCTGCGCACGGCAGCGACCAGGGAATTGGTGGTGCCCAGGTCGATCCCTACAGCCAGACGACGCTGGTGTGGTTGTGGGCTCTGTCCGGGCTCAGCAATCTGCAATAAAGCCATAGGTAGTCGGTGCTTATCTGGGTATCAGGCACGGCCACGGCAGCCGTACGAGCATTAATCGTCGAGGCGCTCTTCCAGCTGGCGCACCTCGTGGGAAAGCTTGTCGAGGAACTGCATGCGGCGCATCAGGCGTTCAGCCTCTTCTCGGCGCGCATTGTCCTCCCAAGCCTCGGCGAAACGTTCGTTCAGCTCCTGCTGGGCGATCTTCAGGCGGCCCTTGAAAGCGGCAACACCAGCCAGGTCGGCCTCGTCCTGCAACTCTTCGAGCTCTTCACGCCACTGCATCTGCTGCATCAGGAAATCGGGATCCTGCACGGTGACTTCCAGCGGCAGCTCGGGGCCACGCATCGCCAGCAGATAACGAGCCCGCTGCGAGTCGCTCTTGAGCGTGCGGTAGGCCTCGTTGAGGCTCGCCGAGCGTTCCAGCGCCAGGCGCTGCTCGCGCTCGGAAGCGTCGGCGAAACGATCGGGGTGCACGCTACGAGCCAACTCGCGGTAACGAGCCGCCAACTGATCGAGATCCAGACGAAAGCTCGGCTGCAACTCGAACAGGGCGAAATGGCAGGGACCGGAACTGTTCATCAGATGTTGAAGCTTTCGCCACAGCCACATTCGCCACGGACGTTCGGGTTGTTGAACTTGAAGCCTTCGTTCAACCCTTCCTTGACGAAATCGAGCTCGGTGCCGTCGAGGTAAACCAGGCTTTTGGGATCGATGATCACCTTCACGCCATGGCTCTCGAACACCTGGTCTTCGCCGGCGGTTTCGTCGACGAACTCCAACACGTAAGCCAGACCGGAACAGCCGGTGGTGCGTACACCCAGGCGGATACCCTCACCCTTGCCACGACCGTCGAGCGAACGACGGATATGCTGGGCAGCGGCTTGAGTCATGCTGATGGCCATCGACAAACCTCCTTAGAGCAAACCTTTCTTCTGCTTGTAGTCGCGCACGGCCGCCTTGATGGCGTCCTCGGCGAGCACCGAGCAGTGAATCTTCACGGGTGGCAGAGCCAGCTCTTCGGCGAGCTGGGTATTCTTGATGGTCTCTGCCTCGTCCAGCGTCTTGCCCTTCATCCACTCGGTGGCCAGGGAGCTGGAGGCGATGGCGGAGCCACAGCCGTAGGTCTTGAACTTGGCGTCTTCGATGACGCCCTGCTCGTTGACCTTGATCTGCAGACGCATCACGTCGCCGCAGGCCGGCGCGCCGACCATGCCGGTGCCGACGTCAGGATCTTCCGCGTTCATCTTGCCGACGTTGCGCGGGTTCTCGTAGTGGTCGATGACCTTTTCGCTGTAAGCCATGTTATCAATCCTCTTTCATCAGGCGCCGCTCACCGGCAGCTTTTAGTGTGCTGCCCATTCCACCTTGGAAATGTCGACACCTTCTTTGAACATATCCCAGAGCGGCGACAGTTCGCGCAGCTTGGTGACTGCCTCGCGTACTTTCTCCGCGGCGTAATCGACTTCTTCTTCGGTGGTGAAACGACCGAAGGTGAATCGAATGGAGCTGTGTGCCAATTCGTCGTTACGGCCCAGGGCGCGCAGCACGTAGGAAGGCTCCAGGGAGGCCGAGGTACAGGCCGAACCGGACGATACCGCCAGGTCCTTGAGGGCCATGATCAGCGACTCGCCTTCGACGTAGTTGAAACTGAGATTCAGGTTGTGCGGTACACGGGCAGTCATGCTGCCATTGATGTACAGCTCTTCCAGGCCGTCGACCTGCTTGAAGAAACGGTCGCGCAGGGCCAGCACCTTGGCGTTCTCTGCAGCCATTTCTTCCTTGGCGATACGGAAGGCTTCGCCCATGCCGACGCACTGGTGGGTCGCCAGGGTGCCGGAACGCATGCCGCGTTCGTGGCCGCCACCGTGGGTCTGAGCTTCCAGACGGATGCGTGGCTTGCGGCGTACGTAAAGCGCGCCGACCCCTTTCGGACCGTAGGTCTTGTGCGCCGAGAAGGCCATCAAGTCGACCTTGAGCGTTTGCAGGTCGATTTCCACCTTGCCGGTCGACTGGGCGGCATCGACGTGAAAGAACACGCCACGGGCGCGCAGCAGCTCACCGATCGCTGCGATGTCGTTGACGGTACCGATTTCGTTGTTGACGTGCATGATCGACACCAGAATGGTGTCTTCACGCAGCGCCGCCTCGACCATGGCCGGGGTGATCAGGCCATCTTCGCCGGGCTCGATGTAGGTGACTTCGAAGCCTTCACGCTCGAGCTGACGCATGGTGTCGAGCACCGCTTTGTGCTCGATCTTCGAGGTGATCAGGTGCTTGCCCTTGCTTGCGTAGAAGCTGGCCACGCCCTTGATCGCGAGGTTGTCGGACTCGGTGGCACCGGAGGTCCAGACGATCTCGCGAGGATCGGCGTTGACCAGTTCGGCAACCTGACGGCGGGCATTCTCTACCGCTTCTTCGGCTTTCCAGCCGAACACGTGAGAGCGCGAAGCCGGGTTGCCGAAGTTGCCTTCGTTGGTCAGGCATTCGATCATTTTTTGCGCAACGCGAGGATCGACCGGCGTTGTCGCGGAGTAGTCCATGTAGATCGGCAATTTCATTTCGGTATCTCCTAATCAGGTATCAGGCCGGCGCCTTGCGTGCTCAATCGACGGTGGACGCTTCAATCTTATCCAGAAGGTGTGCCCTGCCATTGTTGTTGCAGCGGCGCTGATCCTGGCGCTGGGCGACTTCCTGCACCTCGCGGCGCGTGACCAGATCGGCCAGGCTGATGCCGCTGAGGAACTCGTGGATCTGCTGGCTCAGATCACACCACAGGTGATGGGTCAGGCAGATGTCGCCGGAGTGACAACCGCCCTGCCCCTGGCAACGGGTGGCGTCGACGGATTCGTTGACCGCGTCGATCACTTCAGCGACCTGGATACCCTGCATGTTGCGCGACAGCTGATAGCCGCCACCCGGACCACGCACGCTGGATACCAGACTCCCACGGCGAAGCTTGGCGAACAGCTGCTCGAGATAGGAGAGAGAAATACCCTGGCGCTCGGAGATATCGGCGAGGGATACCGGCCCGTTCTGCGCATGCAGCGCGAGATCGAGCATGGCAGTCACGGCGTATCGGCCTTTGGTAGTCAGTCGCATGAAGGGTTACCAAGGAATCACAATGTGGCGCAATTATCCTATTCCCGAGTATTTAAGTCAACTATAAGACCTACCAAAACACTCGGATTTAGGCGCCTTGCACGCCCGGAATGGCGGCGGATCATAGCAAAGCTACGCCCGCCACGCATCAGGCGGCCGGCTTGTCGCCCTGCCCCTTGCAGACACCGTCGAAGTCCTCGGCACGCAGCTCCGGCAGATCCTTGGCACGGTAGTCACTACCCAGCGCACCGAGCGCCTCGCACATGCCTTCCAGGCGATTGTCGACCGCATGCAGGTGATCGAGCAGCTGCGCGATCGCCCGCGCCACCGGATCGGGCATGTCCTGACTGACGCCGTAGGCATCGAAACCCAGCTTGTCGGCGATGGCCTGGCGCTGCGCCTCGAGCCCGTCATCGTCCTTGACGATGATCTTGGCGGGAATACCCACCGCCGTCGCACCAGCCGGCACCGCCTTGGTGACCACTGCGTTGGAACCGATCTTGGCACCGGCACCGACCGTGAACGGACCGAGCACCTTGGCGCCAGCGCCCACCACCACGCCATCTTCGAGCGTCGGGTGGCGCTTGCCCTTGTTCCAGCTGGTGCCGCCCAGGGTCACGCCCTGATAGAGCGTCACGTCGTCCCCGATCTCCGCGGTTTCACCGATGACGATGCCCATACCGTGGTCGATGAAGAAACGCCGGCCGATCACCGCACCCGGGTGAATCTCGATGCCGGTCAGCCAGCGACTGAAGTTCGACACGCTGCGCGCCAGCCATTTCCAACCGGACACCCACAGCCCATGCGCAGCACGATGCAGCCAAACCGCATGCAACCCGGGGTAACAGGTGACCACTTCGAACGCATTGCGCGCCGCCGGATCACGATGAAAAACACCCTGGATATCTTCCCGCATGCGCTCAAACATCAGTCTTTCCCCGCTTATGGTGCTCGCCGCGCGCCGCCTTGAGCGTTTCCGTCAACACGCCGCGCAAGATGTTCATTTCCAGCCTGGTCACGCCACTGCGGCCGTACAGACGACGCAGGCGACTCATCAGATGGCGCGGATTGACCGGGTCCAGAAAACCGATTTCCACCAACGATTTCTCGAGGTGCCCATAGAAGGACTCCATCTCGTCAGCGGTCACCGGTTGCTCACCCTCATCGGCAGCAACCTCCTGACGAGGCGCCACAAGGGGCGCATTCTCCAGCGCCAGGGCGGCCATGCGCGCCTCGTAGGTCAGCACCTGCACGGCGGCCGCCAGGTTCAGCGAACTGAACGTGGGGTCGGACGGGATGTGCACATGAAAGTGACAGCGCTGCAGCTCTTCGTTGGTCAGGCCGGCGTGTTCGCGACCGAACACCAGCGCCACCTCGCCGCCAGCGGCAGCCTTTTCCACAGCCGCCACGCCACACTCGCGCGGATCGATCAGCGGCCAGGGTATGCGTCGCTCACGGGCACTGGTGCCGAATACCAGACTGCAACCGACCAAGGCATCTTCGAGACTCGAAACCACCAGGGCAGAATCGAGAATATCGGTAGCGCCGGACGCTCGGGCCACCGCCTCTTCGCTCGGAAACTGCCGCGGCTCGACCAGCACCAGCCGCGACAGCCCCATGTTCTTCATGGCGCGAGCCGCCCCACCGATGTTGCCGGGATGACTGGTGCTGACCAGTACCACTCGAATGTTCTGCAGCAAGGGAGACGCCCGCATCGGATAAATAAGGTGACAAATCTTACAGAAGCCCCCTGCTTTATGCCACGCAGGACACGGACGGCACTTCAAGCGACAGGCTTTTCTGCTAGAATGGCCGGCTTTATTACGACCCCAGGTGAACTTCCATGCAGCCCATGCTGAATATCGCGCTGCGCGCAGCCCGTAGCGCCGGTGAAATGATCTTCCGCTCAATCGAACGCCTGGACGTCATCTCCGTAGATGAAAAGGACGCCAAGGACTACGTGACCGAGATCGATCGCTCTGCCGAGCTGATGATCGTCCAGGCCCTGCGCAAGGCGTACCCGACCCACAGCTTCCTCGGCGAAGAGGGCGGCCTGCTCGAAGGCAGCGGTGACGGCGCCGACTATCAGTGGATCATCGACCCACTCGACGGCACCACCAACTTCATCCGCGGCGTGCCGCACTTCGCCGTGAGCGTGGCCTGCAAATACCGCGGCCGCCTCGAGCACGCCGTGATCATCGATCCGGTACGCCAGGAGGAATTCACCGCGAGCCGTGGCCGTGGCGCCGCCCTGAACGGCCGCCGCCTGCGCGTCAGCAATCGCAAGAGCCTGGACGGCGCCCTGCTGGGCACCGGCTTCCCGTTCCGCGACAGCCAGCTGGACAACCTGGAAAACTACCTGGGCATGTTCCGCAGCCTGGTCGGCCAGACCGCAGGCGTACGCCGCGCCGGCGCTGCCAGCCTGGACCTGGCCTATGTAGCCGCGGGCCGTTTCGACGCCTTCTGGGAATTCGGCCTGTCCGAGTGGGACATGGCAGCTGGCGCCCTGCTGATTCAGGAAGCAGGCGGCCTGGTCAGCGACTTCAGCGGTGGTCATGAATTCCTCGAGAAGGGTCAGATCGTCGCCGGCAACACCAAGTGCTTCAAGGCAGTGCTGACCGCGATCCAGCCGCATCTTTCGGCATCGCTCAAGCGCTAATAGCTGCACCTATGAAAAACCGGCCTGGCGCCGGTTTTTTATTGCCCATGAAAAAGGCGCTCCCGAGAGCGCCTTTCGTGCATCTAGCCAATGCGAATTACTCGTCCGCCTCGGAACCGGCCAGCACCAGCTTGCCGTCGCGCACCGGGATCTTGCTACCGGGCTCTTCATCCATGCGCACCTTACCGATCTTGCCATCCAGATCGTATTTCACGTCATAGCCAACGATCTTGTCGCTGGAGTCGGTGACGGTCTTGCAGCGCGTCTCGGTGGTGGTATAGGTATCGCGGCTCTGCATACCTTCCTGCACCTTGTTACCTGCGTAACCACCACCCACGGCGCCGGCCACGGTAGCGATCTTCTTGCCATTGCCACCACCCACCTGATTGCCGAGCAGACCGCCGACCACGGCACCGATGGCGGTACCTGCGATCTGATGCTGATCCTGAACGGGGCGCTGGCGAGTAACGGCCACGTCCTTGCACTCTTCACGCGGGGTCTTGATGGTTTCAGTCACCGGCTTGACCGCCAGGACTTCGGCGTACTGAGGGCCGCCGCCGACCAAACTGTAGGTCGCGACAGCGCCACCTGCAGTGACACCAACAGCACCTAACACAGCTCCAACCAACAACGACTTGTTCATGCGAACCTCCTGATCACAACTGCAGCGCCATTGCGCTTTACTCCCTGCCTTGGAAACGCAAAACGGGCGACAAGTTCCCTTGTCGCCCGCCTTTATCCACTGCGAACAGAGCAGTGCATCACACCTCAGGGACGCTCGTCGGCACCCTCTGCAGTGGCCACCGGAGGAATCAGATCCTCGGAGGACAGCTTCAGCCAGATCAGTACCGGAGCACTGATGTAGATCGAGGAGTAGGTACCCACGAACACACCGATCAGCAGCGTCAGGGCGAAGCCTGCGAGGCTGTCACCACCGAACACCAGCAGCGCGACCAGCGCCATGGCAGTCGATGTCGACGTGGCGATGGTACGCAGCAGGGTCTGGGTAACCGACACGTCGATGTTCTCGATGATGTCGGCCTTGCGCAGTACCCGGAAGTTCTCGCGGATACGGTCATAGATGATGATGGTGTCGTTCAGCGAATAACCCAGCATCGCCAGCACGGCCGCCATCACCGTCAGGTCGAACGGCACCTGGAAGAACGCCAGGATGCCCAGGGTAACGATCACGTCATGGGCCAGCGAGGCCACGGCACCCAGGCCGAACTTCCACTGGAAGCGGAAGGCCAGGTACAGCAGGATGCCGCCAAGCGCCAGAAGCATGGCCAGGCCACCCTGGTCACGCAGCTCCTCACCCACCTGCGGGCCGACGAACTCGACGCGCTTGACCTCGAACGAGGTATCGACGTCGATCTTGCGCAGCGCGGCAGCCACTTCGTTGCCAAGATCGGCCGAGTCGCCAGCCATGCGCACCAGCACGTCAGTGGTGGAACCGAAGCTCTGCACCACGGCATCCGGATAACCTGCCTGACCCAGCTCGCGCTTGATCAGTTCCAGGTCGGCCGGCTGCTCGTAGGTCAGCTCGATCAGCGTACCGCCGGTGAAATCCAGGCCAAAGTTGAGGCCATGCTTGAACAGGCTACCAAGACCAATAAGGCTGATGACCACGGTTACGGCGAACGCGATGTTGCGTATCGCCATGAACGGAATGCGGGATGGAAGTCTCATAGCCTCACCTCAGATCCACAGTTTCTTGAAGTTACGGCCACCGAAGATCAGGTTGACCATCCCTCGGGTGAACATGATCGCGGTGAACATCGAGGTGATGATCCCGATCGACAGCGTCACGGCGAAGCCCTTGATCGGCCCGGTACCCAGCGCGAACAGGATGGCACCGACCAGCAGCGTGGTCAGGTTACTGTCGAGAATCGCCGAGTAGGCACGGTCGAAACCTTCGTGGATCGCCCGTTGTACCGACAGGCCGTTGTTCAGCTCCTCACGTATCCGTGAGTAGATCAACACGTTGGCGTCGACCGCCATGCCCAGGGTCAGCACAATACCGGCGATACCCGGCAGGGTCAGGGTCGCGCCGATTACCGACATCAGCCCCACCAGCAGCACCAGGTTGAACGCCAGCGCCACGGTCGCCAGAACACCGAAGAAACGGTAGATGGCGATCATGAACAGCGACACGAAGATCATGGCCCACTCGGTGGACTCGATACCCTTGACGATGTTCTCGGCCCCCAGGCTCGGGCCGATGGTGCGCTCTTCAGCGAAGTACATCGGCGCAGCCAGACCACCGGCGCGCAGCAGCAGCGCCAGCTCGGACGACTCGCCCTGGCCGTTCAGGCCGGTGATGCGGAACTGGCTACCGAGCGGCGACTGGATGGTCGCCAGGCTGATGATCTGCTTCTCTTCCTTGAAGGAATCGACCTGCACTTCCTGCTCGACGCCGTCGACCATCTGCTTCACATAGCGGGTCAGCGGACGCTGCTCGATGAAGATCACCGCCATGCTGCGCCCGACGTTGCTGCGAGTAGCGCGGTTCATCAGGTCGCCGCCGTGACCATCCAGACGGATATTCACCTGCGGGCGGCCGTTTTCGTCGAAGCTGGCCTGGGCGTCGGTGACCTGATCACCGGTGATGATCAGCTCACGCTCGAGCTGCACCGGCGGACGGCCTTCCTCACGGAAGCCGAACTGCTCGGTAGTGCCACGCGGCGCATTCGGATCGGCGGCGAGACGGAACTCGAGGTTGGCGGTCTTGCCGAGAATACGCTTGGCTTCGGCAGTGTCCTGCACGCCTGGCAGCTCGACCACGATGCGGTTGGCACCCTGACGCTGGACCAGCGGCTCGGCGACGCCCAGTTCGTTGACCCGGTTACGCACGGTGGTCAGGTTCTGGCGGATCGAGTATTCGCGAATCTCGGCGATCTTGGCTGCCGTCATGGTTACGCGCAGCACTTGCTGGCCGCCACGTTCCTGGGCATTCAATTCGAAATCGTTGAAATCCTTGCGGATCAGCTGCTGGGCCTTTTCCAGGGTTTCGCTGTCAGCGAAGCCAAGCTGGATGGCGCCACCCTGCTGCGGCATGCTGCGATAGCGCACGCGCTCCTTGCGCAGCAGGCTCTTGAGCTCGCCTTCATAGACCTGGCGACGCACGTCCAGCGCCTTGTCCATGTCGACCTCGAGCAGGAAGTGCACACCACCGGACAGGTCGAGGCCGAGCTTCATCGGGCTCGCGCCCAGATTACGCAGCCAGTCGGGAGTGGTCTGAGCCAGGTTGAGAGCCACTACATAGTTGTCGCCGAGCGTCTTGCGCACGACATCCTTGGCCGGCAGCTGGTCGCTCTGCTTGGTCAGACGCAGCAGGCCGCTACGGCCCTGCTCGGCAACGCTCGATGCCTTGACCTCGATACCGGCATCGGTCAGCGCCTTGCTGACGCGATCCAGATCGGCTTGCTCGATGGTCTGTGCCGAGCTGGCCCCGCTGACCTGAATGGCCGGATCATCGGGGTAGAGATTGGGTGCGGAATAAATCAGGCTGATGCCGAGTACGGCTGCGATCAGCAGGTATTTCCACAGAGGGTATTTGTTGAGCATGAATGACGCCGCCCGCTTATGACGCGGGGCGCAATCTGCGCCCCGCGGGATGGATAAAACTGGAACAGATAGTCAACAAACCGCTGAAAAACGTAGGCGAGGCAGCCAGCGCAAGGCAAAAACCGGCGAGGAAGCGGAGCGTACTTTGGTACATGAGCATTCCGAGCTTGTTTTAACGCAGCGATGGCAACGCAGGTAGTTTTTCAACCGTCATCAGATGGCTTTCAGCGTGCCCTTAGGCAGGGTTGCTGCGATGGCACCTTTCTGGATCTTCAGTTCGACGGTATCGGACACTTCGATCACCACGAAATCGTCGCTGACCTTGGAAACCTTGCCGGCGATGCCACCGGAGGTCACCACCTCGTCGCCCTTCTGCAGATTGCCCAGCAGGTTCTTGTGCTCTTTGGCACGTTTGGCCTGAGGGCGCCAGATCATCAGGTAGAAGATGACCAGGAAGCCGACCAGGAAGATCCACTCGAAACCGGAACCAGCCGGGCCGGCAGCTGCGCCAGCGGCATCAGCGTAGGCAGCGGGAATAAAAAAGCTCATTTGACACTCCTGTTAAAAGTTCTTTTAGCCATCGAATCATCAATCCAGCGGCGGCGTTGGCAGACCGCGCCGGGCGTAGAAGGCATCGACAAAGGCGGCCAATGTACCCTGTTGAATTGCCTCGCGCAAACCAGCCATAAGGCGCTGGTAATGACGCAAGTTGTGGATTGTATTCAACATGCTGCCGAGCATTTCGCCGCACTTATCCAAATGGTGCAGATAGGCGCGCGAGAAGTGTTTGCAGGTGTAACAGTCGCAGGTCGGATCCAGCGGCGAGTCATCGTGACGGTGAAACGCATTGCGGATTTTCAGCACGCCGGTGTCGATGAAAAGGTGGCCGTTGCGCGCATTGCGCGTCGGCATCACGCAGTCGAACATATCCACACCACGGCGCACGCCTTCGACCAGATCTTCCGGCTTGCCGACGCCCATCAGGTAACGTGGCTTGTCGCTGGGCATCTGCCCCGGCAGATAATCCAGCACCTTGATCATCTCTTCCTTCGGCTCGCCGACCGACAACCCGCCGATGGCCAGGCCGTCGAAATCCAGCTCGCTCAAGCCCTCCAGCGAACGCATGCGCAGCGACTCGTGCATGCCCCCCTGAACGATACCGAACAGCGCCGCGGTGCTGTCACCATGGGCGACCTTGGAGCGCTTGGCCCAGCGCAGCGACAGCTCCATTGAGGTCTTGGCCACATCGAACTCGGCGGGATACGGCGTGCACTCGTCGAAGATCATCACGATGTCTGACCCCAGATCGCGCTGCACCTGCATCGACTCTTCCGGGCCCATGAACACCTTGGAACCGTCGACCGGCGAGGCGAAGGTCACGCCCTCCTCCTTGATCTTGCGCATCGCCCCCAGACTGAACACCTGGAAGCCGCCCGAGTCGGTGAGGATCGGCCCCTGCCACTGCATGAAGTCATGCAGGTCGCCATGACGCTTGATGACTTCGGTACCCGGGCGCAGCCACAGGTGAAAGGTATTGCCGAGGATGATCTGCGCACCGATGGCTTCGATATCGCGCGGCAACATGCCTTTTACCGTGCCGTAGGTGCCAACCGGCATGAAGGCCGGGGTCTCGACCACGCCACGGGGGAAAGTCAGGCGACCACGACGGGCCTTGCCATCGGTGGCCAGCAGTTCGAAGGACATGCGGCAGCTGCGCGTCATAGGTGATCCTCGGGCCCGCGTGGCGCGGGATTGCGGGTGATGAACATGGCATCACCGTAACTGAAGAAGCGATACCCCTCGGCCACCGCCTGAGCGTAGGCCGCCATGGTTTCCGCATAGCCGGCGAAAGCCGATACCAGCATCAGCAGGGTCGACTCGGGCAGATGGAAGTTGGTCACCAGGGCATCGACCACGTGGAAGGGCCGACCAGGATAGATGAATATGTCGGTATCACCACTGAAGGGTTTCAGCTCGCCATCGCGGGCTGCGCTTTCCAGCGAGCGGACGCTGGTCGTGCCCACGGCAACGACGCGACCGCCGCGGGCGCGGCACGCCTGGACGGCGTCGACAACGTCCTGACCGACCTCCAGCCACTCGCTGTGCATGTGATGATCTTCGATACGCTCCACACGCACCGGCTGAAAGGTTCCTGCGCCGACGTGCAGCGTGACGAAGGCACTCTCGACGCCCCTCTCGCGCAAGGCCGCCAGCAACTCATCGTCGAAATGCAGGCCTGCGGTAGGCGCCGCCACGGCGCCGGCCTTCTGCGCATAGACGGTCTGATAGCGCTCGCGATCCGCATCTTCATCCGCCCTGTCTATATAAGGAGGCAACGGCATGTGCCCGACCCGCTCGAGCAGCGGCAACACCGCCTCGTCGAAACGCAGTTCGAACAGCGCATCGTGACGCGCGACCATCTGCGCCTGAGCGCCACCCTCGATGACAATCGTCGAGCCCGGCTTGGGCGACTTGCTGGAACGCACATGGGCCAGCACGCGATGCTCGTCGAGCACGCGTTCGATCAGCACCTCGAGCTTGCCACCGGACGCCTTCTGGCCGAACAGCCGCGCCGGAATCACGCGGGTGTTGTTGAACACCATCAGGTCACCCGGGCGCAGGTACTCGAGCAGGTCGGCGAAATGCCGATGCGCGAGCGCGCCACTGGCACCGTCGAGAATCAGCAGGCGGCTGGCACGGCGTTCGGCAAGGGGGTGGCGGGCGATCTGCTCATCTGGCAGTTCGAAATGAAAGTCGGCAACGCGCATGGTGGAAAAGGTGTCGTCTTGCAGGGCGGAGCAGCTTACCGGAATTCCTACACGGTGACCACGCAAGTGCATTGACCAATGGCAACTTGCTCCCTATACTGCGCCGCCATTGTGCCCCGGTGGCGGAACCGGTAGACGCGGCGGATTCAAAATCCGTTTTCGAAAGAAGTGGGAGTTCGAGTCTCCCCCGGGGCACCATATATCCTTCAACTGTTACCTACTTGTGACAGTTCGCACCAAAGCTGTGCTGCGTGACTCCTCTTCGCGCAATCAATTAGCCATTATAAAAAACCAACTCGGAACTCGCCTTAAAGCCTCACGAATCTTGCGTGGGATTATGCGTGCCCGAGGGGTTGGCATTTGCTTCAGAGTTAGCGTAGAGTTCAGTCACTGTGTTTGCATGGGTCGCCGAGAATCGTGACCTGATGCAGTAGATCGCTCAAGATCCGCTACATCCCGTTCGACTTCCAACACTCCTTGCAACCAGTCTTCAGTCCTCTACACATGGAGGCTGTCATCAACTCTAGTTCCAAGGAAAAGAGACATGTCGAATCGTCAGAACGGTACCGTCAAGTGGTTTAACGACGAGAAAGGTTTTGGTTTTATCACTCCAGAAAGCGGTCCGGATCTGTTCGTACACTTCCGCGCTATCGAAGGTAACGGCTTCAAGAGCCTGAAAGAAGGCCAAAAAGTTAGCTTCGTCGCTGTACAAGGTCAAAAAGGCATGCAGGCTGACCAAGTTCAAGTCCAGGAATAAGCCGCTGTCTGAAAAACCCCTGATGCATATCAGGGGTTTTTTTATGCCTGCAATTTAGTATGCCCTGCCCTACCCACATCACGAGCCCTCCATGCCGAAACATGCACTGCGCCCGCAAGGTGACTTCCCCGCAGCCGGCCTGGGCCGCCGCCTGGCTGCGGTGCTTTACGACAGTTTTCTGTGCATTGCCCTGCTGATCGTCGTCACCTTCATCTACAAGCTGATTCAGATGGCCATCTACGGCGAAGCGCAGTTACGCCAATGGTCAGAGGCCGGAGCGCTGGACGGCGATCCCCTGCTATCCACCCTGTTGCTGTTCAGCCTGTTCGGTTTCTTCGCCAAGTTCTGGACGCACAACGGCCAGACGCTGGGCATGCAGGTCTGGGGTATACGTGTACAGAATGCAGACGGCACGGCGATCAGCCTGTGGCAGGCATTGCTGCGCTTTCTGGTCGCCATCGCTTCAGGGCTGACCCTTGGGCTGGGCTACCTGTGGATACTTTTCGACAAACGCAGACTCAGCTGGCACGACCGCTATTCGGACAGCCTTACCGTGCAACTGCCGAAGAACGCGCATCGCGAATAGCGAGAGCAGAACGACCGGCCTCCACCACCGTGAATGCCTGCCTGAAGAGAAGAGCAAACGCCGAGGGTGCTACCGCGCCCTCTCCCGCGAGCCGGGAGAAGACGCGACCGATCAGCCTGCGCGGCGCAGCAGCCAGAAGCCTGCCACCGCGCAGATGCCAGCCGGGATCAGCACCGCGAACAGCGGCGAGAAGCCGAATACCAGGCTCGACGGACCGAGCAGATCCTGTGCGATACGGAACACGAAGCCGACCAGCACACCGGTGAACACACGCTGACCGAGCGTGACCGAGCGCAACGGCCCGAAGATGAAGGAGATCGCCATCAGCACCAGTGCCGCGGTCACCAGCGGCTGCAGCACCTTGGTCCAGAACGCCAGCCAGTATTGGCCATTGTTCAGCCCCTGCTCTTTCAGGTAGTGAATGTAACGCCACAGGCCGCTGACCGACAGCGCCTCAGGCTCCAGCACCACGGTACCGAGCAACTGCGGATTGAGTTCGATATCCCAGCGCTCGCTCGGCACGCTGACCACTTCGGTCCTGCGCTCGTGGAACTGGGTGGTCGCCACATCTTCCAGCTGCCAGTAGCTGCCTTCATAGGTTGCGCGACGAGCGAAGCTGGACGACTCCAGGCGACGCTGATCATCGAATCGGTAGCGCGTCACACCGAACAACACGCCATCGGGCTGTACGGCGTTGATATGCACGAACTCCTGACCCTGGCGATGCCACATGCCACGCTTGGACGTTTGCGCCTCACCACCGCCTTGCGCCATGGCACGACCGGCCTGAGCCTGGTTCTCGCTCCAGGGGGCGACATACTCACCGATCAGGATGCCGACCAGCATGAGCGCCAGCATCGGTTTCATCACGCCCCAGACGATGCGCCCGATGGACACGCCAGCGGCACGCATGATGGTCAGTTCGCTGTTGCTCGCCAGGGTACCCAGACCGATCAGACAGCCCACCAGTGCAGCCATGGGCAGCATGTCGTAGATACGCCGCGGCGCCGTGAGGAAGACGTACCACAGGGCATCGCCCAGGCTGTAGTTACCTTCTATATCGCCCAGCTCGTCGATGAAGGCGAACAGCAGAGCCAGGCCGACGATGATGCCGAGCACAGCCAGAATGGCGAACAGCACCTGCGCGCCAATGTAACGATCCAGCTTAACCACGAGCGATCTCCCGACGACTTACCAGCTTCAGGCGCATCGGTTCCCAATACAGCAGGGCCAGACCGATCACCAAGAACAACAGGTGCACGCCCCACAGACCGACTGCTGGCGGAATGCGCCCTTTGTCCAGCGCACTGCGTGCCGCTACCAGCAAACCGAGGTAGGTCATGTACAACAGAATCGCCGGGAGCAACTTGAGGAAGCGACCCTGACGCGGGTTGACCCGAGACAGCGGCACCGCCATCAGGGTGACGATGAACACCAGCAATGGAATGGATAGGCGCCACTGCAATTCGGACTGCAGACGCGGCTCATCGCTGCCGAACAGCTGCGAGGTCGGTATGGCTTCGCGCTCGCTGATGTCTGCGGTCACCGAAGGCTTGGGCAGCAGCACACCGTAGGTGTCGTACTGCACGACGCGGTAATCGGCCTGCCCCGGATTGCCGTCATAGCGATAGCCATTTTCCAGAATCAGGTAACGGCTGCCGTCGCTCTGCACTTCCTGACGACCATTCTCGGCCACCAGCACGGTGATGCCGCGCTCCTTGTCACCAGCGCGGGACAAACGCTTGTCGGAGATGAAGATACCACCCAGTTCGGTGCGATCTTCCGACAGTTCCTGGGTGTAGGTGACCCGCGAACCATTGCGCATGGACTGGAAGCGCCCCGGCACCAGCGTATCGAACTCGGTCAGCGCGTCCTGCTCGTTGAAGATCTTGGCCACCTGGGAAACGCCCTGAGGCGCCAGCCCCATGCTCAACCAGGCAACCAGCAGCGCCACCACGGTAGCCGGTGCCAGGCTGTAGACGAACAGCCGCTGCTGGCTCATGCCGGTTGCCGACAGCACGGTCATCTCGCTGTCCAGATACAGACGCCCGTAAGCCAGCAGGAAACCGAGGAATAGCCCCAGCGGCAGAATCAGTTGCAGAAAGCCGGGCAGACGAAAGCCCATGATCAGGAACAGCACGCTCGGATCGAGTATCCCCTGAGCCGCCTGGGCCAGGTACTTGATGAAGCGGCCACTCATGATGATCACCAGCAGCACGGCACTGACCGCACTCAAGGTAACCAGAACCTCTCGGGACAAATATCGGAAGACGATCAAACAGACACTCCAGGGTTGTCAGGCTCAGGCGGCGGCGCTCGAACCCGCCGCACTGCATGCCGGTACGCGTATTAGGCGAACCCGCGAAAAAATTGTCGCCATTATCCTGCGATTGGATCGGCGTGTCACTGAGGAACATGGGCGCGCCATTTCTAGACCGCAAGCGGGTGCGATCCGTTCGAATACGCCCATTGCCCAACGCACGAAACGCGGAGCAACGACGCTCACACCCCCATCAACATCGCCGCCAGGCGCGAACGCAGGAGACGGTGCACGCGCAGGTCATGGGGCAGCGAGCGATGAGCGCGAAAGCATTGTCGTCAGGCATTTTCATCCCCTGGCCGGGTAAAGGAGTATCGATCGATGTCACGGCGCAGTTGCCACCCCTGACTGACCCAATAGCCAGCTGCGGCCTCATTGTCCTTCAATACATCCAGATGACACTTGCGTATGCCAAGGCTTTCGAGACCGAGAATGCAGCTTTCCACAAGCCTGCTGGCGATTCCCCGATGACGGTACTCAGGAATTACCAGCAGATGCTGGAGATAACCACGACGCCCGTCGTGTCCGCACATGACGCACCCGCAGATGACCGCCCCGTGCTCGGCAACGAAACTCAGGCCGGGGTTTCGCAGCAGATACCTTGCCGTTGCCTCCAGTGAGTCCGCGTCTCGCAACGACACCCCTGGCGTATGTTTCATGAGGTGCATCAATGCCTCATGATCGGCGATTGTCATGGGTCGAATGGCGATCATGGATTTGACCTGGGCAGTGAGCTGGATTCACACGCTATCGAAGGCGATGAAAAAGGTGAAGGCCAGCGTCAACGATAGCCTCGCGCAGGCACTTTTCACCCTGCCACGGGTACCGGCAACCGTGACCGGGCGGCACGGCCGGGTGGCGATCGAGCAGCCCTGAAGGCTGGGCATCCGCCAACGCCGCCTGTACGATACCTCGACGCATGCAAGCGACTACCTGCCCGGCAAACGAACCTGCCGGGCAACGCCAGAGGTGCCTGGGGCGCCTCGGCTCGATGGATCAATCATGAAGGTGGCTGGTCAGAACTGACTAAGCTGTCGATCGGTACGGCAGGTACAGCTAGTCTGTCGGTCACCAACGCGCCTTTGAACGGAGGCCGTTAGCAGAACCGCCGTAAATCACCCTGCATTCGCGACTCGTTGTCTTGGGGACACCACGCATGGAATTTATTGTCAAAAGCGCTCGCCCGGAAACATTGAAAACCGCCACGCTGGTCATTCCAGTCGGTGAAGGTGCAATCCTCGGTGCCACTGCCAAAGCGGTGGATGCTGCCAGCGGTGGCGCGATCAGTGCCCTGCTCAAGCGCGGCGACCTGGCTGGCAAGCCTGGCCAGACGCTGCTGGCCCACGGCCTGCCGAATCTCAAGGCAGAGCGGGTGCTGCTGGTCGGCACCGGCAAGGACGCCGAGCTCTCCGACCGCCAGTTGCGCAAACTGATCGCGGCCGTCTACGGGGTACTGAAGAACCTCGGTGGCAGCGACGCCCTGTTCGCCCTGCAGGATGTCCAGGTGAAGAACCGCGACGCCTACGGCAAGGCTCGTCTGCTGGTGGAAAGCCTGGCAGACGCTGGCTACCAGTTCGACCGTTTCAAGAGCCAGAAGGCCACGCCTGGCGCGCTGAAGAAAATCACCCTGATCACCGACAAGGCCAGTGTCGCCGACGTCGAGCGCGCGACCACCGAGGCTCGCGCCATCGCCATCGGCATGGCGCTGACCAAGGACCTGGGCAATCTGCCGCCGAACATCTGCCACCCCAGCTACCTGGCCGAGCAAGCCAAGGCACTGGTCAAGGCGCACAAGAACCTCAAGGTCGACATCCTCGACGAGAAGAAGCTGCAGGCGCTCGGCGCGGGCGCTTTCCTCGCCGTCGCCCAGGGCAGCGATCAGCCACCGCGGATGATCGTGCTCAATTATCAGGGCGCGAAGAAGGGCGACAAGCCCTACGTACTGGTCGGTAAAGGCATCACCTTCGATACCGGCGGCATCAGCATCAAACCCGCCGCCAGCATGGACGAGATGAAATACGACATGTGCGGCGCCGCCAGCGTGTTCGGTACCCTGCGCGCCGTGCTGGAGCTGCAGCTGCCGATCAACCTGGTATGCCTGTTCGCCTGTGCCGAGAACATGCCCAGCGGCGGTGCCACCCGCCCTGGCGATATCGTCACCACCATGAGTGGGCAGACCGTGGAAATCCTCAACACCGACGCCGAAGGCCGTCTGGTGCTGTGCGACACACTGACCTACGCGGAACGCTTCAAGCCGCAGGCGGTGATCGATATCGCCACCCTCACCGGCGCCTGCATCGTCGCCCTGGGCAGCAACGTGTCCGGCCTGATGGGCAACGATGACGACCTGGTTGGCGAGATTCTCGCTGCAGGCCGCCACGCCGATGATCGCGCCTGGCAGTTGCCGTTGTACGACGAATACCAGGAGCAACTGGACAGCCCGTTTGCCGACATCGCCAATATCGGCGGCCCCAAGGCCGGCACCATCACCGCGGGCTGCTTCCTGTCGCGCTTCGCCAAGAGCTATCGCTGGGCCCACCTGGACATCGCCGGTACGGCCTGGATCAGTGGCGGCAAGGACAAGGGCGCCACTGGCCGCCCAGTCCCCCTGCTGACCCAGTACCTGCTCGATCGCGTACCGCAGGAGCAGCGCTGATAGCAGCCTGAGCCGTGCGCCGCCGGCTGGCGGCGCACGGCCTGATGGCTGTCTGCGGATACCTTACATGCCCCGAATAGAATTCTACGTACTGTCGTCGAGCACCACGGCCGAGCGCCTGCGCGCGGCCTGTCAGCTTGCCGGCAAGGCCTGGCGTCATGGCTTGCCGGTGTTTCTGCGTGGCAGCGACGCGGCCCAATGCAGCGAGCTCGACGAGCTGCTCTGGCGGGCTCGCCAGGAAAGCTTCATTCCCCACGATCTGCATCAGGACGACCCGAAATCGCCCATCGTGATCGGTGTCGACGAGGCGCCCGAGGCGACTCAGGGCGTGCTGATCAACCTGGGCAGTACGCTCAGCCCACACATCGAGCATTTCAGTCGAGTGATCGAGATCGTCAACCAGGAACCCGACCTGCTGACCGCCTGCCGGGAGAATTTCCGCAGCTACCGTCAACGGGGCTATGATCCCAAACGTGTCGAACTGTAAATTCTCCCCATGGACAATCTGAACCCACCACACAAGCCCGGCGCCCTGCTGAACGATCTCGAGTCGATTCGCGAACTGCTGGATGACGACCTCGATCCGCCCTTGCTGACCGAAAAATTCGATCCCGACGATATTCCGCTGCTCTCCGATGTGGTGCATGCCGCCGCCCCCAGCCCGCAGCCAGTGGCAGCCAGTGGGGCAGTTGCCGGCATGGCATCGGAAGACGAGCTGCGCCAGACGGTGCAACGCGCCATTGGCCGGGACAACGAGATCAACCGTCTGGACAGCGAACTGCGCGCCGCCGCCCAGTTGCTGCTGCAGGACGTGATCGACGACTTCGTGCCGCAGATCGAAGCCGAGCTCAAACGCCGCCTGCAGGCTCGCCTGCATCGTCTGCTGCCACCGCGCAAATAGCCCGAAAGCTGCCGCAAGCCGCAAGCGTCGAAGCGCGAGAGAAAAACTCGCGCTCAACTTGTCGCTAGCCGCTTATGGCTTGCCGCTCATAGGCGTTATACTGTTCGGCTTTTCCGATCAGACGCCAGAAGGGTCCCGCCGCGCATGGACAAGACCTACCAGCCCCACGCCATCGAAACCGCCCTGTACGAAAACTGGGAGGCGAAGGGCTACTTCGCCCCGCAGGGCTCCGGTGAGCCTTACACCATCATGATCCCGCCACCGAACGTGACCGGCAGCCTGCACATGGGCCACGGGTTCAACAACGCGATCATGGATGCCCTGATCCGCTTCCGCCGCATGCAAGGCCGCAACACCTTGTGGCAGCCGGGCACCGATCACGCCGGCATCGCCACGCAAATGGTGGTGGAACGCCAACTGGGCGCCCAGGGTATCGATCGCCATGATCTGGGCCGCGAGAAATTCCTCGACAAGGTCTGGGAGTGGAAAGCCGAGTCCGGTGGCAACATCACCCGGCAGATTCGTCGTCTGGGCTCGTCCGTGGACTGGTCGCGCGAGCGTTTCACCATGGACGACGGCCTGTCCGAGGCGGTCAAGGAAGCCTTCGTGCGCCTGCACGAGGATGGCCTGATCTACCGCGGCAAGCGCCTGGTCAACTGGGACACCAAGTTCCACACCGCCATTTCCGACCTGGAAGTGGAAAGCCACGACGAGAAAGGCCACCTGTGGAACCTGCGCTACCCGCTGGCTGACGGCAACAGGACCGCCGAAGGCGCCGACTACCTGATCGTCGCCACCACGCGCCCGGAAACCATGCTGGGTGACGCCGCCGTCGCCGTGAACCCGGAAGACGAACGCTACAAGGCTCTGATCGGCCAGTACGTCGAACTGCCGCTGCTTGGCCGCCGCATCCCGATCATCGCGGACGACTACTGCGACCCGGAATTCGGCACCGGCTGCGTGAAGATCACTCCGGCCCATGACTTCAACGACTATGAAGTCGGCAAGCGCCACAACCTGCCGCTGATCAACATCTTCGACCAGGACGCAGCCGTGCTGCCGGGTGCGCAGATCTTCAACATCGACGGCAGCGTCAACGCCCTGCTCGATGCCAGCCTGCCTGCCGAGTACGCTGGCCTGGACCGTTTCGAAGCACGCAAGCGGATCGTCGCCGCGTTCGATACCCTCGGCCTGTTGGAAAAGATCGACGACCACGCCCTGAAAGTGCCGAAGGGCGACCGCTCCGGCACCATCATCGAGCCGTGGCTGACCGATCAGTGGTACGTGTCCACCAAGCCGCTGGCCGAGAAGGCCATCGAAGTGGTCGAGAACGGTGAAATCCAGTTCGTGCCCAAGCAGTACGAGAACATGTACTTCAGCTGGATGCGCGACATCCAGGACTGGTGCATCAGCCGTCAGCTGTGGTGGGGCCACCGCATTCCGGCCTGGTACGACCAGGCAGGCAATGTCTTTGTGGGTCGTGACGAAGCGGAAGTACGCGCCAAGCACAACCTGGGCGACATCCCGCTGCGCCAGGACGACGACGTACTGGATACCTGGTTCAGCTCCGGCCTGTGGACCTTCTCCACCCTCGGCTGGCCGGAAGAGACCGACTTCCTGAAGACCTTCCACCCGACCGACGTGCTGGTTACCGGTTTCGACATCATCTTCTTCTGGGTTGCCCGGATGATCATGCTGTCCACCCACCTGACCAAGCAGATCCCGTTCAAGACCGTCTACGTTCACGGTCTGGTGCGCGACGGCCTGGGCCAGAAGATGTCCAAGTCCAAGGGCAACGTCCTCGATCCGCTGGATATCGTCGACGGCATCGATCTGGAAACCCTGCTGGCCAAACGCACCAGCGGCATGATGCAGCCCAAGCTCGCCGAGAAGATCGCCAAGCAGACCAAGGCAGAATTCCCGGAAGGCATCGCCAGCTACGGCACCGACGCCCTGCGTTTCACCTTCTGCTCGCTGGCCACCACCGGCCGCGACGTGAAGTTCGACATGGGCCGCGTCGAGGGCTATCGCAACTTCTGCAACAAACTGTGGAACGCTGCCAACTTCGTCATCGAGAACACCGATGGCCAGGACACCGGCATCAATGATGAAGCCGTGGATCTGTCGCCGGTCGATCGCTGGATCATCTCCGCCCTGCAGCGTTGCGAGCAGGACGTGACCCGCCACCTCGACGCCTTCCGCTTCGACCTGGCCACCCAGGCCCTGTACGAATTCGTCTGGGACGAGTACTGCGCCTGGTACCTTGAACTGGTCAAGCCGGTGCTGTGGGACGAGAACGCCCCCATCGAGCGCCAGCGCGGCACCCGCCGCACGCTGGTGCGTGTGCTGGAAGTGATCCTGCGCCTGGCTCACCCGTTCATGCCGTTCATCACCGAAGAAATCTGGCAGCGCATCAAGGGCCAAGCCGGCGTCAGCGGCGAAACGCTGATGCTGCAACCCTGGCCGGTGGCCAACGAAAGCCGCATCGACGCGGCCGCCGAGGGCGACATCGAGTGGGTCAAGCAACTGATGCTCGGCGTGCGGCAGATCCGTGGCGAGATGAAGATCTCCATGGCCAAGCGCATCGACGTCATCCTCGCCAACGCCAATGCCGAAGACTTGCGTCGCCTGAACGACAACGCCCCGCTGCTCAACAAGCTGGCCAAGTTCGAGTCGGTGAAGGTACTGGCAGCCGGCGAACAGGCACCGATGTCCGCCACTGCCCTGGTCGGCGACATGCAGGTCCTGGTGCCGATGGCCGGGCTGATCGACAAGGAAGCCGAACTGGCGCGCCTGGACAAGGAAATCCAGCGCCTGGAAGGTGAAGCCAAACGGGTCGGCGGCAAGCTGGCCAACGAGGGCTTCGTCGCCAAGGCGCCGGCTGAAGTACTGGAGAAGGAACGCGCCAAGCTGGCCGAAGCCGAGCAGGCGCTGGCCAATCTGGTGGAGCAGCGCGGCAAGATCGCCAGCCTGTAACCAGGCGGCTGAAAAACTACCTGCGTTGCCTTCGCAGCGTTGAAGGCAGGCAAAAAATGCTCATGTACGACTCGTACACTGCGCTTTTTTGCCTACCTTCGCGGGGCCGCCGTCGGTATTGCGCTGGCTGCCTCGCCTGCGTTTTTCAACATCCTGTATCCAGTGCGCAACTGACAACGGCCTGCCGTGGCTAAAGCCCGGCAGGCCGTTGTCGTTTGTGGTCAGGCGGTTTGTTATCCCGGCCCGGCACGCAGTATCCTCGAAACTCCCCACATGATCGGGCCCCTGCAAATGGAAGTGAGCAAGACCAAGACCAGTTTCTACCGCCGTCTCTACGTCGCCTGGTTGATCGACAGTGGCGCGGCCGACAGCGTGCCGGCGCTGATGGCCACCACCGGCATGCCCAGGCGTACCGCACAGGACACCCTGAGCGCGCTGGAAGAGCTGGATATCGATTGCCAGTTCCAGCAACAGGACGGCGAACGCAACAATGCAGGCCACTACGTGATCCGCGACTGGGGCGCCATCGACAAAGGCTGGATCGCCGCCAATCTGCAGCAGGTCAAGGCCGTTCTCGGCTACCCCTGAAACACTGCAGCAAACTCAGACGATCTCGCGCCAAGGCCTGAGTAACGGCCAGAGCAAGAGATCGGGCAAGGAGCCAGAATGACCCTAGACCTCTTCATGGTGCTGGGCCTGCTGTTCACCGCAGTGGTGCTGTTCGTCCTCGACAAGCCACGCATGGACGTGGTCGCACTGATCATCATCGTCGCCCTGCCGATGACCGGCGTGCTCAGCATGCAGGAAACCCTGGCCGGCTTCAGCGACCCCAGCGTGATCCTGATTGCCGCGCTGTTCGTGATCGGTGAAGGCCTGGTGCGCACCGGTATCGCCTACCGTCTCGGCGACTGGCTGGTGGCCAAAGCAGGCAGCAGCGAAACCCGCCTGCTGGTCCTGCTGATGGTGGCAGTGGCCGGGCTTGGCTCGGTGATGAGTTCGACCGGCGTGGTGGCGATCTTCATTCCGGTGGTGCTGGGTGTGGCGGCGCGTCTGAAGATCGCACCGGGCCGGCTGATGATGCCACTGGCGTTCGCCGGCCTGATCAGCGGCATGCTGACCCTGGTGGCCACGCCGCCGAACATGGTGGTGCACAGCGAGCTGCTTCGCGCTGGCCTGCCGGGCTTCGACTTCTTCAGCTTCACCCCAATCGGGCTCGCCGTGCTGGTACTGGGCGTGCTCTACATGCTTGCCACACGTCGCTGGTTGCAGCGTGATGCCGACGGTGACGCCTCTGTACCGCCGCGACTGACCCTGAGCGATCTGGCCAACAGCTACCGCCTCAACGAGCGCGAACGACGTCTGCGCGTGCGCGCCGATTCGCCGCTTGCCAACCAGGCGCTGGACGAGCTGCACCTGCGCTCGCAGTACGGCATCAACGTGATCGCCGTGGAGCGTCAGCGGCAGTTCCGCACTCTACTGCTGATGGCGACCGGCAATACTCAACTTCAGGCCGGTGACGTGCTGCTGGTCGACCTGGCCAGCCCGGCCATCGCCCTGCTCGGCGCCTATCAGGAGCTGGGCCTGGAAGCGTTGCCGCTGCGCAATTCCTACTACAGCGTGCACTCCCATGAACTGGGGCTGGCCGAAGTGGCGTTGCCGCCGGAATCGCACCTGCCGGGCAAAAGCATTCAGGAGCTCGGTCTGCGCAGCCGTTACAAGCTCAACGTGGTCGGCCTGCGCCGTCATGGTCAGGCGCTCGAAGGCCTGCTGGTGGACGAGAAGCTGACCCACGCCGACACCCTGCTTGTGGCTGGCAGCTGGAAGCGGATCCATCACCTGCAAAGCCTCAATCGCGACTTTCTGGTACTCAGCCTGCCCGCCGAAGTCGATGAAGTGGCTCCCGCCGCGCGCCAGGCACCCTATGCCCTGCTGAGCCTGGCGGTGATGGTCGGCCTGATGATCAGCGGCCTGGTGCCCAATGTCATGGCCGCACTGATCGGTTGCCTGCTGATGGGCGCCTTCCGCTGCGTCGACATGCCCAGCGCTTACCGGTCGATCCACTGGCCGAGCCTGATTCTTATCGTCGGCATGCTGCCGTTCGCCCTGGCCCTGCAGAAAACCGGAGGAATCGATCTGGCGGTCAACGGGCTGGTCGGTGCGCTCGGCGAAGCCGGGCCGCGGGTGATCCTCGCCAGCCTGTTCGCTGTCACCGCCCTCATCGGCCTGTTCATCTCCAATACCGCCACGGCGGTGCTGATGGCTCCGGTGGCGATCGCCACGGCCCAGGCACTGGGAGCGTCACCCGTGCCCTTCGCCATGACGGTCGCCCTGGCCGCCTCGGCTGCCTTCATGACACCGATCTCGTCGCCGGTGAATACCCTGGTGCTTGGGCCGGGGCAGTACCGTTTCGGGGATTTCGTGCGTATCGGCGTGCCGTTCACCATCCTGGTGATGATCGTCAGCGTGGTAATGGTGCCGTGGATCTTCCCGCTCTAGCGGGCGGTCCTTCGATTTGGTGGGCTGAAGCCCACCCTACAGCCCGCACAGGATCGTAGGGGGGCCGGGCGGCGATCCGCTTCAGCCCACCAATCGGCCGCATCCAAGGCGGAGCGTGAGAAACGATCACGACCTTGGAACAGCCCGCTACGCCGCGTGGAAGAAGCGGCGCTTGGCGCGGCTCAACCACCCCTCTTCGGTCTTGTCGGCGGCCAGGCGGCGGAGGTTTTCGGTGACCGCGGCCACGTAGTTCTGGTCGTCGTTGCGGATATGCCCGAACAGCCAGCGGCCGAGCAGGCTGCGCAATTCGTCGGAGACGTCTTCGCCCTGCTTGAATCGCGTGCGGTAATCGTCGACCCGCTTGATGAAAATGTCGTGCACCCGCTTGTGGGCCTTGGTGAAGACGTAGCCGGCCTCCTCGAGCATCGCCTCTTCGAAGGCGAAGTGCGAGGTGGTGTAATCCACCAGCTCCTCGATCACCAGGGCCACGCCGTCGCGCGCACCCTCCTGCTGAGCGACGTACAGCTCATTGATCATGTCGACGATACGCCGGTGCTGGCCGTCGATCACCGCGATTCCGGTATTCAGGTCATCGCTCCATCTGAGATAGGCCATGTCCGGCCTCCCTGTCATTCCCCTAGATGGAGCCAGTCTAGAGCTGCGCAGGCAGTAGCCCCTTGACCTGAGTCAGTACGCATCCCGACAACCGAGGGCAGCTCGCTGCGGTTTTCCAGGGATCGGCGAAAAGCCGGCAAGCACACCACTATCACCTGTGGGAAAATACGCCCCCACCCCTGCCGTGATCCATCAGCATGTCCGCCAAACGCCCACCGAAACCATCCGCCCCGTCAGCCGACAAGGGCCAGTTGCATCCGCGCAACCGCCATCAGGGGCGTTATGACTTTCCAGCGCTGATCAAGACCAGTCCGGAGCTGGCGGCGTTCGTGATCATCAATCCATATGGCAAGGAGAGCATCGATTTCGCCAATCCGGCGGCGGTGAAGGTGTTCAACCGCGCGCTGCTCCGGCAGTTCTATGGCATCACGCACTGGGACATTCCGGCGGACTACCTGTGCCCGCCCATTCCCGGGCGTGCGGATTACCTGCATTACCTGGCCGATCTACTGGCGACCGACAACACCGGCGAGATCCCCAGAGGAGCGACGATACGGGCGCTGGATATCGGCGTAGGCGCCAACTGCATCTACCCGCTACTCGGCAACCGCGAGTACGGCTGGCATTTTCTGGGTGCCGATATCGCCTCTCAGGCCATCGCCTCGGCGAAGGCCATCGTGCAGTCGAATCAAGGCCTTAGCGAACAGATCGACCTGCGCCTGCAACCCGATGCCGGGCATGTGTTCAGCGGCCTGCTAAAGCCTGAGGAGCGCTTCGAACTGACCCTGTGCAACCCGCCCTTCCACGCCTCGGCGGACGAAGCCGCCAGCGGCAGCAAGCGCAAATGGCGCAACCTCGGCAAGCTCGACCCCAAGCGCAAGCTGCCGGTGCTGAACTTCGGCGGCCAGGCTGCCGAGCTGTGGTGTCCGGGCGGCGAAGCGGCATTCGTCGCCCGGCTGATTCGTGAAAGCGCCGATCACCGCGAGCAGGTGCTGTGGTTCAGCACGCTGATCTCCAAATCCGGCAACCTGCCTGGCGTGTACGCCACACTGAAGAAAGTCGGCGCCGTGGAAACGCGGACCGTGGAAATGAGCCAGGGCCAGAAGCAGAGCCGCTTCGTGGCCTGGACGTTCCACGATGCCGAGCAGCGTCGGCGCTGGCTGCAAGCGCGCTAACTACTCGCCGGCGCGGGGCTCGCGCACGACCAGCGTGTCGCACGGCACCCACTGCAGCAGTTCGCTGGCCGCACTGCCCAACAACACGTTCATCAGCCCGCTGCGGCCGTGGGTGCCCATCACCACCAGATCCACCGCATGCTCACGCACGTAGTGGCTCAGTGAAGCTCCCAACGAACCCTGTTCGATGACGATGCGGATACGCGTGCCCGCCCCCTCCGGCAGATCGCTGGCCGCAAGAAAGGCCGCGTAATCGCCCTCTTCGATATGCTGACGCGTCTGCCCGTCGATCACTCGCTCCAGACGGTCGGACATCGGCGCTTCGGTGGCGTGATAGAGCACCAGCTCGCGGTCCGGAAAGTAGCGGGCAGCGGCATGCAATGCATGGCGCGACGAATCGGAAAAGTCGGTGGCGACCAGAATGCGCTGGTAGCGGCCGCGCGGCCGCTGGCGAACCACCAGCAAGGGCTGTGGCAGTTGCCGGATCAGTGACTCGACGGTGGAGCCGAGCAACAGCCGGCCCCATAGCTCGTTGCTGGCAACGCCGGTCACCACCAGTGCGCTGCCGGTTTCCCGCGCCGCCTTGGCGATGGCCTGCACCGGTTCGCCACGCTCGATACGCAGCCGCACAGGCACGTCGAGGCCGGCGAGATCCTCCTGCAACCGCTGCTCGGCGAAGCGCGCCAGGCTCGCGTCGTCCCGAGCGCTGGCCCAACCGAGTACCAGATCCGGCGCCTGGCCTGTTTCCAGTACGTTGACACCTACCAGCATGGCCTGCCATTCAACGGCCAGTTGCGCGGCCCGATCCAGTGCGCGATCGCAACGCACGCTCAGGTCGGTGGCCAGCAGAACGCTGACCGGAGCTGCGTCGCTCCTGGGTTGCTCGCTCATGTTATCCCCTTGATATCCCTATGAAAGGTGAGCCAAGACCCTAACAACTCCCTGCGCCGGGCAACACCGGCAAATCGTAAGCAAACGCGAGTAAGAGACTGGTAGCCGCTCCACTTCCAGAATCATCATGGCGCACGGCCAAGCGTCCCTAGGCTCGCTATCTGTGCATTTGCAATTGCCCCCTGTCGACTGCGACGCGCGAACTGCAGCCTGACTGGCTTTTTTCGTCCATAATCGCCGCCCTCGAAAAGCTGCCGGGTGACCTCCGGCCCTGATAGGTGGACTCCACATGCTGCGCATCACCGAACTGAAACTGCCCCTCGACCATGCCGACGACGCACTGCGCCCAGCCCTGGTCGAGCGGCTGGGTATCGAAGACAGCGAACTGCTCGAGTTCAGCGTGTTCAAGCGCAGCTACGATGCGCGCAAGAAGTCCGGCGACATGCCGTTCATCTACACCCTCGATTTCAGCGTGCGCGACGAAGCGGCGCTGCTGGCGCGCCTGAGCAACGACCGCAATCTCGGCATCGCCCCGGACGTGCGTTACAAACCGCTGAGCATTCCTGCCGAGCAGCAACCGCAACAGCGCCCGCTGGTGATCGGCTTCGGCCCTTGCGGTATCTTCGCGGCCCTGCTGCTGGCACAGATGGGCCTCAAGCCGATCGTCCTCGAACGTGGCAAGGAAGTGCGTCAGCGCACCAAGGACACCTGGGGCCTGTGGCGCAAGAAGGTCCTCGACCCGGAGTCCAACGTGCAGTTCGGCGAAGGCGGCGCAGGGACCTTTTCCGACGGCAAGCTGTACAGCCAGATCAAGGACCCGAACCACTACGGCCGCAAGGTGCTGGAGGAATTCGTCAAGGCCGGTGCGCCGGAGGAGATCCTCTATGTCAGCAAGCCGCATATCGGTACCTTTCGCCTGACCGGCGTGGTCGCCACCATGCGCGAAGAGATCAAGGCGCTGGGCGGCGAAGTACGCTTCCAGCAACGTGTCAGTGATGTGCTGATCGAAGACGGTCAACTGGTCGGCGTGGAACTGGAGAACGGCGAACAGGTGCACAGCCGCCACGTCATCCTGGCCCTCGGCCACAGTTCTCGGGACACCTTCCGCGCGCTGCACAAGCGCGGCGTGTTCATGGAAGCCAAGCCCTTCTCGGTAGGTTTCCGTATCGAACACCCCCAGTCGCTGATCGACCGCGCCCGCCTCGGCAAGTACGCCGGTCACCCGAAACTCGGCGCTGCCGATTACAAGCTGGTGCACCACGCCAAGAACGGCCGCTCGGTGTACAGCTTCTGCATGTGCCCGGGCGGCACCGTGGTGGCCGCCACCAGCGAGCCGCATCGCGTGGTGACCAACGGCATGAGCCAGTACTCGCGCAACGAACGCAATGCCAACGCCGGCATTGTGGTGGGCATTACCCCTGAGCAGGATTACCCCGGTGGCCCGCTGGCCGGGGTCGAGCTGCAGGAGCGTCTGGAGTCCCATGCCTACGTGCTGGGCGGCAGCAACTACGAAGCACCGGGTCAGCTGGTGGGCGACTTCATCGCTGGCAAGCCGAGCGAAGCCCTGGGCAGCGTCGAGCCGTCCTACAAGCCGGGGATCAAGCTGGGCGATCTGGCAGCGGCCCTGCCGGACTTCGCCATCGAGGCGATCCGCGAGGCCCTGCCGGCCTTCGGCAAGCAGATCAGGGGCTTCGACCTGCACGATGCGGTGCTTACCGGCATCGAAACCCGTACCTCGTCGCCGCTGCGCATCACCCGCGGTGAAGACCTGCAGAGCCTCAACGTGCGCGGCCTGTTCCCGGCTGGCGAAGGTGCCGGTTACGCCGGCGGCATTCTTTCCGCCGGTGTCGACGGTATCCGCGTTGCCGAGGGCGTGGCACGGGCGCTACTGGCCGGCTAATCCGGCTGCCAGCGGCACAAGCTGGTACGCCGCGAGCCATTGGGCCGGCGCTCGGGATCATCGTAACGGGTGATCTCGACGAATCCGGCCTTGCGCATCATGCCCGCCGAAGCGGCGTTCTCCTCATGGCGGTCGATATAGATATCGCTGATGCCCTCGCTGCGGATATCCGTCACCACCTGGCGCAGTAACGCCGAACCCAGCCCGCGCCCTGCCATGTCACGGTGGGTCACCGCCTCGCAGATATAAGCGTGCTCGTCATCGCCTCGGCCCAGGGGCTGATACTCGTGGAACCAGGTGGTACGCACGTGGCTGACGAACCCCAGCAACCCACCCTCGCCCTCCGCCAGCAGCGCGCGCGTGCTGCCATCGGCGATGCCATGCAAATGGGCAGTCACTTCGGCGCGCGGTAGGTGATTCCACGGGTTGGGGCCGTGTTCGAAGATCAGCGCACAAAGCGCTTGGATGTCAGCGGCGGTCGCCGCGCGTATTTGCCACTGCATCTGCCAGGCCTCGTTCGGGATCAGGACTGACGCAGTGTAGAAGTGATGCAGAGCCGCCGACAGGCACAGTCAGGCGGCAAACCGGCAGCCCAGTTCAGGACTCCCAGGGCCGCCCACGGGTGCGACGTACCAGTTTGACCTTCTGCTGCATCGCCGCCTTGGCGAGCATGTGCGCACTGACCGGGGCGGTGATGAACAGGAACAGGGTAATCAGCAGCTCGTGGAAGCTCAGTCCCTCTTCGTGGCTACCGAAGAAGATCATCGACGCCACCACCATGCTGCCGACGCCCAGCGTGGTGGCTTTGGTAGGGCCGTGCAGGCGAGTGAAGAAGTCCGGCAGGCGGTACAGGCCAATGGCGCCGATCAGCGCAAACGAGCAGCCGACCAACAGAAAAAACGCCACCAATGCTTCGATCCAGAATGGCATGACAATACGCTCCTCAGTCGATGATCTCGCCGTGCAGCAGGTGCTTGCCCACCGCGACGGTACCGACGAAACCCATGACGGCGATCAGCAGCGCCGCCTCGAAAAACAGATCCGACTTCAGCCAGATACCGAATACCACGATCAATGCCAGGGCATTGATGTACAGCGTATCCAGAGCAAGCACACGATCCGGCATATCCGGGCCGCGCACCAGGCGAATCACGTTGAGCGTCACGGCAACGCCCATCAGGGTCATGCAAAAGGGAATTACGTACGCGAGCATTCGAAAATCTCCATCAGCGGGGCTTCGTAGCGCGACTTGAGCTCGGTAATCAGCTCCTGCTCGTCGGGTACATCAAGACCATGCAGCAGCAGGGTCTTGTGATCGTTGCTCAGGCCCGAGGAAACGGTTCCCGGCGTCAGCGACAGGATGCAAGCGAGCACCGACAGCATGAATTCGTTTTCGATGGCCATCGGCACCTCGACGAATGCCGGTCGCAACTTGCGCGTCGGGCCCAGCACCAGCCGCGCGACGTGCAGGTTGGCGACCACGATGTCCCAGAGCACCATCAGCAGGTAGCGGCACAGCAGCAGCGGGCGGCGCAAGCGCGGCACGTCGAGCATGAAGCCCTGGCACAGAAAAGCGATGCCCCAGCCAAGAAAGGCGCCAAGCAGCAAGTGACCGAAGCTGGGGGCGTTGACCATCAACAACCAGATGATCGTCAGCAGCACAGTCAGCATGGGATGGGGCAACCATCGGGATCGGCTCATGCATCACCTCCGCGGACGATCTGCAGGTAGCTATCGACATCCAGCAACTGCTGGGCGACGGCCAGGACATACTCATGGATCGGCTGCGCGGCGATCACCAGCAGCGGGCCGCCAGCCAGAAGGCCGATGGCCGCCAGGGCGCGAATCCGGTCGAACTCGGCGGCCGGTGCCGTCTCGCCGGTGCAGCGCCAGAACAGCGTGCTGCCTGCACGTACCAGAGCGATCACCATACCCAAGCCACCGACCAGCACGACCGGCCAGAGCACCAGCGTCTGCATACCGGTTTCTACCGAGCGCAACAGCATCAGCTTACCGAGGAACCCGGAGAAAGGCGGCAGGCCGGCGACGGAAATGGCACCGATGAAGAACAGCCCGCCGAGCAGTTTCGGCTGCAGCAACTGCGGACCTTTGCGTAGCCGCAAGCCGATCTCGCCGCGTTGGCGGGCCAGCAGGTCGGCGAGCAGGAACAAACCGCCACACACCCAGGTGCTGTGTATCAGGTAGTAGAGCGCGGCACCGATGCTCTGCACCGTACCCATGGCGACACCCGCCAGCAGAGTGCCGACCGACACGATCACCAGGTAGCCGATCAAGCGGCCGAGGCTGCGTGCGGCCAGGGCGCCGACAACGCCGGCCAGTAGGGTCAGGGCCGCCAGCGGCCAGAGCAGGTAGTCGATCAGGTGGGCCAGCTCGCCCGCCTCGCTGCCGAACACCAGGGTAAAGACGCGGATCACCGCATACAGACCGACCTTGGTCATGATCGCGAACAGAGCGGCCACCGGCGCCGTAGCCGCGGCATAGGCGTTGGGCAACCAGAAATACAGCGGCAGGATGGCGCCCTTGAGGCCGAACACGATCAACAGCAGGTAACCGGCAGCAGCGAGCAGTGGCTGGCGGTCGGCATCGGCTTCGGACACCTTGAGTGCCAGGTCGGCGATGTTCAGCGTGCCGAGCAGGCCATAGAGCATGCCCACGCCGATCAGGAAGAACGACGAGGCCACCAGGTTGAGCACCACGTAGTGCATGCCGGCTTTGATCCGCTTCGGGCCACCGCCGTAGACCAGCAGCGAGTAGGACGCGATCAGCAGGATCTCGAAGAACACGAACAGGTTGAACAGATCGCCGGTGAGAAACGCACCATTGATACCCAGCAACTGGAATTGCATCAGGGCGTGGAAGTTCGACCCGCGCTCGTCATCGCCGCGCACCGCATAGAGCATGGCGAAGCTGGCCAGCACGGCGGTGACCAGCAGCATCATTGCCGCCAGCCGGTCGAGCAGCAGCACGATGCCGAATGGCGGCTGCCAGTTGCCCAAGGCATAGATCTGCAAGGCACCGGAGTCAGCCTGCAGTACCAGCCAGGCGCTCAGTGGCACCAGGGCCCAGGTGGCCAGCAGGGAAATCCAGCGCTTGGCGGTCAGCGACAGCTGCGAGCGAATCAGCAGCAGGCTACCGGTGAACAGCGGGATGAGGATGGGCAGGATCAACGCATGATTCATCAGCGCGGCTCCTCACCATCGACATGGTCGGTACGCAGCTCGCCCAGCGCACGCAGCGACAGCACCACGACGAAGGCGGTCATGGCGAAGCCGATGACGATGGCGGTGAGCACCAGCGCCTGGGGAATCGGGTCGCCGTGTTCGCTGCTCTTGCCGATCACCGCAGGCACGCCGGTGCCGAGACGGCCCATGGCGAACAGGAACAGGTTGACCGCGTAGGAGATCAGGGTAAGGCCCATGACCACCGGATAAATACGTGCGCGCATCAGCAGGTACACACCGCTGGCAGCCAGCACGCCCAGAGTAATGGCGAATAGCGCTTCCATCAGAGTACCTCCTTGCTCGATTCGTCCTGACTAACGTGACCGATGTTGGACAGGATCAGCAACGTGGAGCCGACCACGGCCAGGTACACACCAAGGTCGAACAGCAGCGCGGTCGCCAACTCGAACTCACCGATCACCGGCAGATGGAAATGGTCGAAAGCCGAAGTCAGGAACGGCGCGCCGAAAGCCAGGCTGCCGAGGCCGGTGAGCGCGGCGATCATCACACCAAGACCGGCGATACTGTGGTAACTCCAGGGCATGCGCCGCTGCGTCCATTCAACGCCGTGGGCCACGTACTGCAGGATCAGGGCGATCGCGGTGATCAGACCGGCGATGAAGCCACCACCCGGCAGGTTGTGCCCGCGCACGAAGATGAACGCCGACACCAGCAGGGCCATGGGCAGCAGCACCCGGGCGATGCTGTCGAGGATCATCGGGTGGCTGTCGCGCGACCAGGGCTTGCCATTCGGGTCGGTGAGCGGATGAGGCAGGTGCAGCCCGGCGAGCAGGCCATAGATGCCGATCGCGGCGATGGCCAGCACGCTGATCTCGCCCAGGGTATCGAAACCGCGGAAGTCGACCAGGATCACGTTGACCACGTTGGTACCGCCCCCCCCACTGACGCTGTTCTCGAGGAAGAACGAGGCAATGCTGTCGTAGGGGCGCGTCATCACCGCGTAAGCCAGCAGCGCGACGGCGATCCCGCTACCACCGGCCAGCAGCACGTCACGCAGGCCACGCAGGCTGCTCGACTCCATCGGCGTGCGATCGGGCATGAAGAACAGCGCCAGCACCAGCAGGATGATGGTCACCACCTCTACGGATAGCTGGGTCAGCGCCAGGTCCGGCGCGGAATAACGGGCGAACGCCAGGGCCACCATCAGCCCGGCACAGCTCAGGGTCATCAGCGCCTTGAGGCGGTTGCGGTGGAACACCACGGTGAGCACGGCCATCACGCACAGCACCAGCATGCCAAGCACGGTGATGCCGTCGAGGGGCGATAAGGGTACCTCGCCGCCCAGCGAATCCATCGACGACAACGCGACGGTGATCAGCACCAGGGCACTGATCAGCAGCAGCGCCACGTAACGCTGCTGGGAACCGCTCTCGAGCAGCCTGGTGATCCAGCGCGCACTCTTCACCAGACGGCTGTTGAGCAGCTCGAACATCTCCTTGGCGTCCACCTCCGGCATGCCGTTGTACCAACGGAACAGCGGCTCGCGGCAGGCGTAGACGATGATCCCACCCACCAGGGCGATCACGCTCATGCCCAGCGGCAGGTTGAAGCCATGCCAGATCGACAGGCTGTAATAAGGTACTTCGCCCCCCAGGGTCGCCGAGGCCGCCGAGGCCAGCAGCGGCGCCACGGTGTAGGCCGGCAGCATGCCCACCAGCAGACAGAGGAAGACCAGCACTTCCACCGGGATCTTCATGTAGCGCGGCGGCTCGTGGGGCGGATACTTGGGCAGGTCCTTCGGCTCGCCGTTGAAGAACACGTCGTGAATGAAACGCAACGAGTAAGCGACCGAGAACACCCCGGCGAGCGTAGCCGCGGCGGGAATCATCCAGCTGAAGATGCCGAGCAGATCCTGATTGAGCGTCTCGGTGAAGAACATTTCCTTGCTCAGGAAGCCGTTCAGCAGTGGCACCCCGGCCATTGCCGAGGCCGCGACCATGGCCAGCACGGCGGTGTGCGGCATGTATTTCCAGAGCCCGGCGATACGCCGCATGTCGCGGCTTCCGGTTTCATGGTCGATGATACCGGCGGCCATGAACAGCGAAGCCTTGAAGGTGGCGTGGTTGATGATGTGGAACACCGCCGCGACCGAGGACAGATCAGAGTTGAAGCCGAACAGCAGGGTGATCAGGCCCAGGTGGCTGATGGTCGAATAGGCCAGCAGCCCCTTGAGATCGTGCTGGAACAATGCCATGCCAGCGCCGAACAGCAGCGTCGCCATGCCGGTCACGCTGACCAGATAGAACCACCACTCCGTGCCTGCCAGCACCGGGTAAAAGCGCGCCAGCAGGAACACGCCAGCCTTGACCATGGTCGCCGAGTGCAGATAGGCCGACACCGGCGTGGGTGCCGACATGGCCTGCGGCAGCCAGAAATGGAAGGGAAATTGCGCGGACTTGGTGAAGACGCCTAGCAGAATCAGGATCAGGGTAATCGGGTACAGGGCGTGATTGCGGATCACATCGCCAGCTGCCAGCACCTGGGTCAGCTCGAAGCTGCCAGCGATATTGCCAAGCAGCAGGATGCCTGCCAGCAGGGCCAGACCGCCGCCGCCGGTGACGGTCAGGGCCATGCGCGAGCCGCGGCGTGCGTCCGAACTGCCACTCCAGAAGCCGATCAGCAGGAACGACGACAGGCTGGTCAGTTCCCAGAACACCATCATCAGCAGCATGTTTTCCGAGAGCACCACGCCCAGCATGGCGCCCATGAACAGCAGCAGATAGGCGAAGAAGCGCCCCATCGGCTCCTGCTTGCCCAGGTAATAACGGGCGTAGAGGATCACCAGCAAACCGATGCCGAGAATCATCAGGGCGAACAGGAAACCCAGGCCGTCGAGGCGCAGGCTCAGGTCCAGGCCGAGGTCCGACAGCCACGGATAGCGGACGATCCGTACCTCGCCAGCGAACACCGCCGGCTGCTGTAGCCAGAGCAGCACGAGCGCCGCTGCAGGCCCGATCGCGGCTGCCAGCGCACAGAGCGAGCGCCCCATGCGGTCAGCCAGCAACGGTAGAAAGATGCCTAAAAATGGTAAGGCGATGATCAGCGCAAGCGCCATACACTAAACCCCTTGTACAAGCCCGTCATGCAGCCAGACGGCCAGTTAGTGTGTGCCAGAATACCGGGCGCCTGGCGTCCGGCCGATCCCTGCGATGGTGTGCGTGATGCCAACCCGGCAGGCGGAGAAACCGCCTGTAGCAGTCCAACTCGGAGCATGCCAAGTCAGTTTCGATCAAGTCTGCGCATAATGCGCGGTCGCTCTAACTGACTGGCGAAACACCCATGGCGTTCGACTTGTTTTTCCAGTCGTGAGCTGCGAGCGCGCTAACCAGGAAAGCGAGCTCGATTATGCTTAACTATCGACTCAAGGTCATGGATAGAATTATTACTAAAACTATCCTCGGAGAGATTTCGGCGTGGCCCGACTGACTCTCTTGCGAACGCTCTAAATGGCGGTTTTTAGCGAATAACGCCCATGAAAAAAGCCGGATCGGCATGCCGGTCCGGCTTTCGTGCAATGGTACCGACGGCGCACATGGCGCCGTCAGACGAACATCAGTTGGTCACACGGCTGGTGCCGTTGACGGTCATGATGCGGACACGCTCACCAACGCGGAAAATCTGGTTTTCCTCAACGGCCTGCACGTAGGCGCGCATGCTGCCGTCGTCTTCACGCACGGTGATTTCAACGCCTTGCGTACGGGTGATGCCTTCTTCGGCAGCTGCACCCAGCAGACCACCAGCTACAGCACCGATCACCGCCGCCACGGCCGAACCACGACCACCGCCAACGCCGCTGCCTGCAACGCCACCGATGACGGCGCCGGCACCACCACCGATTGGCGTTTTGGTGCCTTCGATCTTCACCGGACGCAGGGATTCGATGGTACCCATGCGCACGGTCTGCACGGCACGCGCTTCATCGCGGGAATAGCTGTCGCCGGTCAGGCTCGATGCGCAGCCGCCAAGGGTGAGAGTCGCTGCGGCAAACAGGACAACGAAAATACCAGGTTTATGCATGACGATTCTCCAGACTGGACTGATAACGCTATGACAGCACGGCCGCCAGGACGGTCACTGTGAATGCCCATAAATTGCATCACCCGTTCAGCAGCGGTACAGGATGGGCGACGCAACAGGGCCTCTCCCCTGACAGGAGTATAGACAGCAGCCGGCTACGTTCGTCACCGTGCCATTACGCAATCATCGGTTCCCGATCAGCGTCGCGCAGCCTGAGCCAGGCGCCAGAACCTGGCTAAATCGGCAGCCCGGGCTTGCAGCTCCTGCGCGGCATTGGCGCAGGCGTGCTCCAGGGTGATAGGCCCTGGCGCCAGGCTGAAGGCGGCTTCGATACCGGCTTCGCGCACCTGTTGATACCCCTCCCCCAGGCTGCCGGCCAGGGCGATCACCGGAACTCCCTGAGCCTGCGCCACCCGCGCGACGCCGACCGGCGTCTTGCCATGCAGGCTCTGGGCGTCGAGACGCCCCTCTCCGGTGATCACCAGGTCGGCCCCCTTCACCGCCTCGGCAAGGCCTGACAGCTCGGCAACCAGTTCGATACCCGGACGAAAGCGCGCACCGAAAAACGCCTTGGCAGCGAAACCGAGGCCACCGGCAGCACCGACACCGGGGAAAGCGCTGAAGTCTTCGCCAAGCGCTTCACCGACCACTTCGGCCAGACGCGCCAGGGCGGCATCCAGTTCCTTGACCTGCTCCGGGCTGGCGCCCTTCTGCGGACCGAACACAGCCGACGCGCCATGAGGCCCGCACAGAGGATTGTCGACGTCTGCGGCAACATCGACCTGAACATCCTGCAGACGGGGATCCAGTGCGCTGAGGTCGACGCGCTGCAGCGTGGCCAGTGCCGCCCCGCCCGGCCGCAATTCGTTGCCACCTGCATCGAGAAAGCGCGCACCCAATGCACGCAGCAGTCCGCTGCCACCGTCGTTGGTGGCACTACCACCGAGGCCGAGAATGATCCGCGTGGCACCGGCGTCCAGCGCCGCACGAATCAGCTCCCCGGTGCCGTAGCTGCTGGTCACTCGGGCATCACGTTGCGCACTCGGCACCCAGTGCAGGCCGCTGGCAGCGGCCATCTCGATTACCGCCGTACCATCGCCCAGCCAGCCCCAATGGGCCTGCACCGGTGTGGCCAGGGGGCCCTGAACGCGCAGCTCACGACGCTCGCCGCCAGTGGCGGCGAGCACGGCATCCACCGTTCCTTCGCCGCCGTCGGCCATGGGGCACAACGCGATCTCGGCATCCGGGTAAACGGCGAGCCAGCCGCGGGCGATGGCCTGGGCCACGTCGGGCGCACTCAGGCTCTCCTTGAACGAATCAGGAGCGATGACGATTTTCATGGCAAGACCTCGATGCAGCGGGACGCCGCGGGGCGTCCCGTATGAAAACGGCTGAGAACCTTCTCTAGGCCTGGCGAGCTAGGGCAATGCCTTTTTTACAGCGCAGTACCGACGCACAGCAGACATGGAGCAGGTTCTTAGAGAAGTACCAGGCTCAGCAGCCAAACCGTGGTGATACCGACCACACCTTGAATCAGCGTAGCCATGGTTTGCGCGCGGTAGGCAACGGCTACCGGCATGCGGCTGAACTGGGTCACTACCCAGAAGTAGCTGTCGTTGGCGTGGGAAACGGTCATGCCGCCAGCACCGATCGCCAGTACGGTGAGCACCCGGCCCATCTCGCTATCCAGGCCGATCTGCCCGAGCAGTGGCGCGACCATCGCCGACGTGGTGACCATGGCCACGGTGGTGGAACCCTGTGCTGTCTTCAGCGCTGCAGCGACCAGAAATGGCATGAACAGGCCGATACCCAATGCGGACAAGGTGCTGCCCAGATAAGCGCCCAGCGGCGAAGCGCTGAGCACCGCACCGAAAGCGCCACCAGCACCGGTGATGAGGATGATCGGCGCGGCGGAGAGAATGCCGTCGGTCACCCGATCATGCAGTTGCTGGCGCTTGCCGTTGCCCCTGAGCAAGGTACAAGCCAGCACCAGACCGACCAGCAATGCCACCACCGGCTGACCGAGGAAGCTCAGCACGGCCTGCAGCGTGCCATCGCCCAGCGGGCGGCTGGGGAATACCGACACCGATCCCAGACAGATCAACACGATGGGCACCAGGATCGGCGCGAAGGCCTGGGTGGCGCTCGGCAGTTTTCCGTACTGCGCCTTCAGCGCCTCGAAATCCTCGGCGCCCGGCGTGCCGTCGTCCTCGAGGGCGATGTCCTTGCCGATGAAGCGGTTGGCCCAGAGCAGGCCGGCCAGCGCGGACACCATGGCCACGAACAGACCGACGGCGATAACCAGACCCAGGCTCGATTCGAGACCAAGGTTGCCGGCAGCTGCGATCGGCCCGGGGGTCGGTGGCACGAAGGTATGCGTGGCGTACAAGCCGGTGGCCAGAGCGACGCTCATCGCCACCATGGAGACCTTCATGCGTGCGGCCAGGGCGTTCTTCAGCGAATTGAGGATGATGTAGCCGGAGTCGCAGAACACGGGGATCGACACGATGTAACCGATGATCGACATAGTCAGCGTGGGGAAGCGTTCGCCGAGCAGCTTGATCACGGTTTCCGCCAGGGTGATGGCGGCGCCGCTGCGCTCGAGAATCACACCGATGATGGTCCCCAGCACGATCACCACACCGATGTTGCCGAGGATGCCGCCAAAGCCGGTGGCGACAGTCTTGAGAATGTCCTGATGGGGCAGTTGATAAGCGAAGCCGGCGACTATCGCGGCGATCAGCAGGGCAAGAAAGGGATGCAGCTTGAGACGTGTAGTCGACACCACGATAAACGCGATGAGCGCGACCAGGATCAGAACCAGAGCCATGCCGGTTTCCTCATTGTTGTTATGTGATTTGCCAGGTGCCGTGCATTGTCACCCAGCAACAGCGGGCGACACCCTGTTCACCCGCACAACGAGAAAGGCAAAGCGCAGGTCAGTTACTGTGCAGATGCATCATTTGCGTGCGGAACTTCAGCCTGGCTCGATAAGGCCCAGGCCCAGTGACAGCTGCAGGCGACGATCCAGGCGGGTCAGCTCGACACCGCTGAGTTCGGCGATGCGTTCGAGGCGATAACGCAGGGTATTGCGATGAATCCCCAGGGCAGCGGCACAACTCTGCACCTGGCCGTCATGGGCACACCAGGCCTCGAGCGTCTCACGAAGAGCACCGCTGCCATCCTGGGCCAGCACCTGCTTCAACGGCGCCAGCCAGCCTTGCAGCAACCAGCTGTTGCGCTGTGCGTAGAGCAGTGTCGGCAGGCGATGCTCCTCCAGGCAGATCAGGCGCTGCGACGGATAACGTGCCCGGGCGAAAGCCTGCAGATCGCGCAAGGCCAGACAGGCCTGGCGCAATTGCCCGAGGGACTGCACCGGGTCGCTGACCAACAGGCGAGCCACGCCCCAGTCACGCTCGTCGGCGCTTGCCAGCCAATGGCTGTCGGTACGGCCCGCCGCCAACGGGCGGCACCAGAGCAATTCGCGCATTCCCAATGGTGCGCACAGGTGCTCGCTCTTGCCGCTCAGCGCACCGAGCAGGCGGGCCTGCTGCGCCAGGGGCTCGCCCTGCTCCTGCAACTCCAGCAGACACACCTGACGCGGCCAGCCGAGTGCCAGGCCCTGACGCTCGGCATCAGCCGCCAAAGTACCCAGGGCAACCGACGGATCGAACAGCTGACGCAGCCAGGCATCCAGCTGATGCCGCTGCCAGTGGCGCTCGGCCTGTACCTGGCGTTGCTCGACCAGCATCTCCGCGGCCATGCGCACCAGCTCGGCATAGGGCCTCACCACCTCGGGCGCTCCGGTGATACCCAATACGCCGATCAGCGCGTCGGCGTGCAGCAAGGGCAGATTGACGCCGGGCCGCACGCCACGCAGGCAGGTTGCGGCCTGCTCGTCGATCTCCACGACGCGACGGTTGGCCAGCACCAGCTGTGCCCCCTCATGCCGGGTATGCAGGCGCAGCGGATCACCGCTGCCGATGATCATGCCCTGAGCATCCATCACGTTGATGTTGTACGGCAGGATGGCCATGGCTCGATCAACGATGTGCTGGGCCAGGGTGGAGTCGAGTTCGAGCATCGTGCGGCCTCCGGGAAGGAAGCCGCCATTGTAGGCAGAATGAAAGACCCGGCGACATGCCATGCGCCGCAGCGATGGCGAGGCATGGGGCTACGTCAGGGTGCCAGGCGCCGACGCAACCAGGCGTCGCCCTCGCGGCGATAGTCGAGGCGATCGTGCAGACGGCTGGCACGGCCCTGCCAGAACTCGATGCGCTCCGGCAGCAGGCGGTATCCGCCCCAGTGCGGCGGGCACTCGGGAGCCTGGTCGGCGAAGCGGCGTTCGGTCTGCGCCAGCAGCCCCTCCAGCTCGGCACGATCATGGATCACCCGGCTCTGTGGCGACGCCCAGGCACCCAGGCGGCTGCCCAGCGGACGCACCTGAAAGTAGGCATCGGACTCGGCAGGCGAAACCCGCTCTACCCGACCTTCGATACGCACCTGACGCTCCAGGGTCGGCCAGAAGAAAGTCATCGCCGCGAAGGGGTTGGCCTGCAACTGCTCGCCTTTGGCGCTCTGGTAATTGCTGAAGAAGGTGAAACCCTGCTCGTCGAGCCCCTTGAGCAGCAGCACACGGCAGTGCGGACGACCATCGGCATCGACGGTCGCCAGGGACATGGCATTGGGTTCTACAGGAAGTTGCTCGGTCTTCACCGCGTCGGCGAACCAGCTTCTGAACAGCGAGAAGGGCTCCAGTGGAGCCTGTTCCTCGCTCAAGCCGTCACGGGTGTAGTCACGGCGCATGTCGGCCAGGGTCTGTGTCATGAGCGTATTCTCGGAAGCGACAGAGACCCTAGTCTAAAGGCGTAACGCCTATTTGGCTTGATCTGAAGCAACCACTTTCTTGGCGTCGGCCAACTTGGTGGTGTTCTTGGCCGCAGGCTTGTCGGCTGCCTTGGCTACTGCCTTCGCGGCAGGCTTGGCCGCCGGCTTGGCTGCAGGTTTGGCCGATGACTTGGCCACCGCCTTGGCTGCAGGCTTGCTCGCCGCCTTGGCTGCAGGTTTTGCGTCAGCCTTGGCTGCCGGCTTGTCGGCCACGGCCACAGCGGTGGCATCGGTAGCCGCCGGGGCCGGAGCTGGCCGGCTGTACTGGGCGATCAATGCGCGCAGGGTGTCCTGACGGGTCAACAGGATTTCCACGCGGCGGTTCAACTCACGACCATTGGCGCTGTCGTTGGCTGCACGCGGCATGTCCGGGCCCATGCCCTGAACCATCAGGCGATCCTGCTTGAGGCCGCTGAGGCGGAAGATGGCGGTGAAGGCACGTGCACGCTCATGGCTGAGCTCACGGTTGGTTTCCAGCGCGCCGCTGCTATCGGCATGCCCCAATACCAGCACGCCGACCTTGTTGTCCTTCTCCAGCACCTTGGCTACGCGGGTGATCGGCCCGAGGGTGACCGGCAGCAGCATGCCTGGACGGTCAGGGTTGAACGAACCCTTGACCGGGGCGGTGACCACCAGCAGGTTCTCGCGACGTTCGATTTCGAAGTTGCTGCCCTTGATCGCTTCGCGCACCAGCGGCTCGTACTCATCGAGCCAGGCCTGGGTAACCTCGGGCGGCGGCATCGGCGCCGGCTTGGGGTCTTCCTTCTTCTCGAACAGGGAGCAACCTGTCAACAGTACGCAAAGCGCCAGCGCGCAAGTCTTATAGGAAAGCATCGGTCATCCACATCTAATCGGTCGAAGTCACCCGGCCAAACCGGAGTCAGCAGCTAAAAGCCATATTACGCAAGAGTTTAGCCGCGATTGTTAAAAACACTTGCATAAGATACCTGCAAGTTTCTGTGCCCGCGGATCCATTAAGACGAACGGCCCCAGGTTATTCGTAACGAAACCCACGGCCACATCGCGCTGCGGGTCCGCGAAACCGGTCGAACCTCCCGCACCGGGATGGCCGAATGCGCACGGCCCCATGCCGTAGGTGGCGTTGGCCAGGGCGGGCTGATCGAGCATGCAGCCAAGGCCGAAACGGGTCGACGTCAGCAAGGTCCTGTCCTCACCGACACTGTGCTCACGGGTGAGTTCGGCCAGCAGCTCGCTGTCGAGCAGGCTGCCATCGAGCAGACCGCTGTAGAAACCAGCGAGGCTACGGGCATTGCCGTGGCCATTGGCGGCGGGCTGCTGCATGCGCCGCCACTCCGGCTTGTTGGTGCTGGTCATGATCGAGGGAGGGTTGGCGAACGCCCGGGTGGTCAGGGCCTGGGCATCGCTCATCATGGTCTTGAGCAGGCGCTGGGCCGCGGCATCGCCGACATTGCCCTTGCCACGGCTGATCGTCGCCACCCGGTGGAATTCCTCATCGGCCAGGCCGACATGAAAGTCCAAGCCCAACGGCTTGGCGGTGCGTGCAACGATCGACTCGCCCGGGCCACGCCCTTCAATACGCCGTAACAATTCTCCGACCAGCCAGCCATAGGTGATCGGCGCATAGCCGTGGCCTTCGCCCAGGGCCCACCAGGGTGCCTCGGCCGCCAGCGCACGGGTCATGGTCTGCCAATCGTAAAGGGCTTCGGCCGGCAAGCTCTCACGTATCGCCGGCAACCCGGCCTGATGGCTGAGCAGATGGCGCAGGGTGATGCGCTCTTTGCCTGCTGCCGCGAACTCCGGCCAGTAGCGGGCTACCGGTGCGTCCAGTTCCAGCTTGCCTTCGCCGACCAACTGCAGCGCGGTAACCGCCGTGAAGGGCTTGGTGCAGGAAAACAGGTTGAGGATGGTATCGCTGTGCCAGGCCTGCTGGCCGTCCTTGTCGGCGACCCCGGCCCAGATATCCACCACGGTTTCACCGCCCACCTGAACGCAGAGCGCTGCACCGCGTTCCTGCGGATCGTCGAAGAAATCGGCGAAGGCGTCTTTCACTGCTTCGAACTTGAGGTCGAAGTAACCCTGAATCTGCACTGCTTGCTCCTGCGAGGGAGGCGCCAGGCTCACCTGGCGCCCCGGTGATTAAGGCGTGGTCGCTTCGCTCGGCTTGGCTTCAGGCTCGGCCGCCGCGTCCTTGGCCGGAGCGGCTGCGGCTGGCGGCTCCTTGGCTGCCTCCTCGAGCACCTTGGACGGCACGGCCAGGTTGGCCTTGCGAACCGCCTGGACGAAACCGTCCCACGGCCTGTCGGTGATCGCCACCAGCCCCAGGTGCCCGTTCTCGCCATCGAGCAGGCGTCCGGTTACCGGCTGATCGAGGTACTGGAACCAGTGCACACCGACGATCTGCGGTTCTTCGAGTGCCTTCTCGAGGAAATGCGCATAGGCCGGGCCGCGCTCCTCTTCCTTGTAGACCTCGGATACGCCGCCCCAGAACGGGCCGCGGTCGCGAGAGCCGAAATGGAACTCGGTGACCAGCATCGGCTTGTCCAGCTTGCGCAGTGCCTCGAAGTCGTAACCGTGCTGCGGCTCGCGGGTGTAGAAATTGAAGCTCAGCACGTCACAGTATTGAGCACAGGCTTCCACCGCCTCGGGAATGCTCGCCGAGAAACGACCACCGAGCAGTAGATGATTCGGCGTGTGCCAGTCGAGCGAGTCGGCGATGGTCTTGAAATAGGTGTCGGCGAACAGACGCAGAAAACGCTTCATGTCGTTTTCAATGGCCGGGTAGGCCGGGTTGATCGGCGGCGCCTTGAAGCCAGGGTCTTCCATCAGTTCCCAGGCCTGCAGCTCGATACCCCAGGCCTTGGACAGCCCTTCCTGGTTGCGGTACTTGTCGCGCAGCTGTTTCAGAAACGCACGCTTGGCCGGCACGTCGGTGGTCAGGCGCAGGGTCGCGTATGCCAGGGCGTAGCGCGATAGCGGATCGTCCGCCGGACCGGCCCAGGCCAGTTCGTTGTCGGCGTAATAGCCCATCACCCAGGGGTCGTCACGATGGTCACGGGTGGCGATGGCGATGGCGCGCTCGGCGGCCATGGCGAATCGTGGATCGAACGGGTCAGGCATGCCGCCCCACCAATCGATACCGGTGCTGATGGTCGCGTAGTCGCCATGGATCGACAGCGGGATGCTGTAGGGCATGCGTTTGTCGAAGGCGAAATCGTTCTCGCTCCAGTTACCCAGGGTGTTGAAGCCCCAGGCCTGCAGACGATTCTGTGCCCGCTCGCGCCAGACCTTGGGGTCCTGAGCGCCGTATGTGCGCTGCAGGTTGGCGCTGTAGAAATCGTACCAACGACCACTGTCGAAGGCACGGCCGCGGTTGGCGCCGGTATCGGACTGGTTGTCGCTGCTGCCGTAGAACGCGGCCAGCGGCTCGCCCTCGGCGGGCAGCGCGCTGAACATCTTTTCACGGCCTTCGATATAGGTCTGGCTCTCGCTGCCGATGACCGTGTTCACCCCCAGGGAATAGAAGGGGTTGCCCTCGGGCGTGATCAGGAACCAGCGCCCTGCCCGCTTCTCGGTGCGGAAAAAGCCAGTGGCCTCGAAGGACGGGCCGCCGATCCAGCCGCCATAGTTGTCCTGCCGGGGGCGATCGGCCTGCCAGGCCTGCAGTTGCTTGTCTTCCTGAGCAACACCCTGGCGCAGTTGATCGTCGTTCTTGATCTTGCCCGGCCAATCACGGCGAGTGAACTGACCATAGGTATCGACGATACCGCGGTAGGCGTCTTCCAGATCGGCGCTGTCGCGCACACCGAAACGTCCCAGCAACAGATGCTGGGCAGCCTGAGGATTGGGGATGGAGAGCGTCACCGCAGTGACCTTCGCCGGGTCGATCTCACCATTGACGGTCTCCGCCAACAGCAGCAGACGACCATCGTAACGCCACGGCATCACGGCCCCGGCACGCATACCCTGAGCACGCGGCGAGGTAGCCCCCAGCGGCACCAGCAGTGTCTGCGCGGGCCCGGCCGGCAGGGCGATCTGGGTGGTCAGGCGCTTGCCGTCGGCACTTTCGATGGTGACATCGACAGTCAGCGCCCAATCCATGGCGTTCTGCACACGCAAACTCATGGCACTGAACTCGGACCAGTCCCAGTTGCCACTCTGCGGAGTCAGCCGCAGCGTCGGGCGTTCGCTTGGGTTGAAAGTAGCGCGGCGCAGGATTTCGCCCTGGGCAGCGCTTTCCGCAGTAACGCTGGGCAGGTAGGCGTTTTCGCCACCGATCTGTACCGCGTCCATCGGCCGGACGAAGTTGAACAGTTCCTGTTGATCTGCGGCATGGCCCATGGTCGGCAGGCCGAGCAGCGCGACCAGAACCAGACGTCCCATCGCCAGGGGTTGTCGAGGACGGGCTGCAGCGATGCACAGTGACCGTACTTTGGAAACCAGACCCTCGGTGGGCACGTGCGCGTCGCACTGCACCGAACGATCGGCCGACAGCAGCCAGGTGTTGACCTTCAAGACCCCTTCTCCCCGCAACTCGACAGATAAAAATGACCCGAGACAGTCCCGCCACGAGCCCTATGCCGCGCTTCACGCGCGAAGCGGCAATAGTGCGCCAGATGGGGGCCTGACCGCAAAGCCCGCATGTCGATTAAGGACGATTTTGGTGCCTGTTTTTTTCGCCGTCGCCGGGGCGGCGTCAGGAGATCTCTCGGCGAAACGGCGGCAACGCATTGAGAATCGCCTTGCCGTAACGCTGGGTGACCACCCGTCGATCCAACAGGGTGATGGTGCCACGATCCGCCTCGGTACGTAGCAGGCGCCCGCAGGCCTGAACCAGGCGCAGCGATGCATCGGGCACGGAGATTTCCATGAACGGGTTGCCGCCACGGGCTTCGATCCACTCCGCCAGTGCGGCCTCGACAGGATCATCCGGTACCGCGAAAGGAATCTTGGCGATCACCACGTGCTCGCAATAGGCGCCAGGCAAGTCGACACCTTCGGCGAAGCTGGCGAGACCGAACAGCACGCTCTCCTCGCCACTGTCGACCCGAGCCTTGTGCTTGTTGAGGGTTTCCTGCTTGGACAGGTTGCCCTGGATGAACACACGCTTGCGCCAGTCGCGCTCCAGGCCGTCGAACACGTCCTGCATCTGTCGACGCGAGGAAAACAGCACCAGGGTTCCCCGCGAACCCTGCACCAGCCCAGGCAAATCGCGGATGATCGCGGCCGTGTGCTCGGCGGCATTGCGCGGGTCGGCCTTCAGATCCGGGACCCGCAACACGCCTGCATCGGCATGGTGGAACGGACTCGGCACCACCGCCGTGACGGCCACCTTCGGCAGCCCGGCGCGCATGCGATAGCGGTCGAAGGTTCCCAGTGCGGTGAGTGTCGCCGAGGTCACGAGGGCCCCATAGGCCACATTCCACAGGTTGCGCCGCAGGGTCTCGGCGGCCAGGATCGGGCTGGCATTGACCTCGATATCGAACAACGCACCACTTTCGGCCAGGGTCAGCCAGCGCGCCATCGGCGGGCTGTCTTCCGGGTCTTCACTGGTGAACGCCAGCCACAGCTCCCAGGTGCCCTTGGCCCGCGCCAGCAGACTGCCGAACAGCGGGTACCACTCTTCGGCCTGGTGGCTGGCGATGCCGTTGCCGGTCTCACCATCCATGGCTTCCTTGAGTTTTTCGGTGACGCCAGTGAACAGATCGGTGAGTTTGGAAAAACCCTTCTTGAGTTCCAGGCCCAGCTCGATCAGGTGTTCGGGCACCACGCCGCCGATGAAACGATGGCGCGGCCGCTCACGCCCCTCCATATCTTCGCCCGGCTTGAAATCAGCGAGCTGTTCACAGGCGCTGAACATGAACTGCTGATGGGTCTTGAGCTCGCGAGCCAGCTCCGGGACCTGCTCGATCAGCCGACCGAGGTCACCCGGCAGGGGATGCTGAGCCAGCAGCTTGGCGAGGTTCTTGGCGATTTGCTCGAGCCAGTCGGCAGTGGAACGCAGCCGGGTGAAGTGAGCGAAATGGCCGATGGCCTTGTCCGGCAGGTGATGGCCTTCGTCGAACACATACAGGGTGTCACGCGGATCGGGCAGCACCGCCCCGCCGCCGAGGGCGAGATCCGCCAGCACCATGTCGTGGTTGGTGACGATCACATCGACCTTGCCCATGCCTTCGCGGGCTTTGTAGAAGGCGCATTGTCCGAAGTTGGGGCAGTGCCGGCTGGTGCACTGGCTGTGATCGGTGGTCAGTTGCGCCCAACGGCTGTCTTCCAGCTCCTCGGGCCAGCTGTCACGGTCACCATCCCACTTATTGCCAGCGAGCTTCTCGATCATGGAGGTGAAGAGCTTCTGCCCTGCCTCGTCCACGTCGATACGAAAGCCTTCTTCCTCGAACAACTGCGCGGTGGAGCTCTGCGCCTGGCCTTCCTGCAGCAATACGTCGAGTTTCGACAGGCACAGATAGCGCCCACGGCCCTTGGCCAGTGCGAAGCTGAAACTGAGGCCGCTGTTACGCATCAGATCCGGAAGATCCTTGTGCACGATCTGCTCTTGCAGGGCCACGGTGGCCGTGGCGATCACCAGCCGCTTGCCGGCCGCCTTGGCGATAGGGATGGCCGCCATGCTGTAGGCCACGGTCTTGCCGGTACCGGTGCCAGCCTCCACCGCGACCACGGCAGGCTCGCCCAGGCGACGCTCCTCGTCGTCGGTCTTGATGGTCCCGAGCACCTTGGCTATTTCAGCGATCATCAGACGCTGCCCATAGCGCGGCTTGAGCCCCTTGGACTCGAGAAAACGGGAATAGGCGCCCTGGATCTGGGACTTGAGTTCGGTACTGAGCATGAAGAACTTAGGCTAAAAAGGCTGGATATATTTTCAGTGTTTGCAAACGGCCGCTATCATAGCGCGCCAATCGCCTGCGCGCTGACTCGCTTGCCAAAACCGGATGAAGAGCAGCGCGCGGCAAGACTTTCTGAAACCCGATCAGCGCAGTGCTGCTGGCAATCGAGCCGTCCCGAGCGACGGCGAGGAAATGGACTTCGGCAACGTCGGCCAGGCATGGCTGCGATCGCATCGGCCAATGCTGCCTGATCCGGGCTGTAACCGGAGTACATGAATGCAACCTTATTCCTTGATCTACACCCTGCACCTGCTCGCTGCGCTGGTCTGGGTCGGCGGCATGTTCTTCGCCTGGATGGTGCTGCGCCCCGCGACAGGCGCCACGCTGCAGCCCGCCGAGCGGCTGACGCTATGGCTGGACGTGTTCCGGCGCTTCTTCGTCTGGGTGTGGATCGCGGTGCTGCTGTTGCCGATCAGCGGAGTCGGCATGCTGCACATGGGCTTCAGCGGCTTCGATGGCGCCCCCCGCTACGTGAACGTGATGATGGGCCTTTATCTGGCGATGCTGGCGCTGTTCCTGCGTATCCAGGCCTTGCAACTGCCGGCATTGCGCCGCGCGGTGCAAGCCCAGGACTGGCCGGCAGGTGGCGTCGTACTGGGGCGTATCCGCCGACTGGTCGCGATCAACCTGTCATTGGGGCTGGTCGTGGTCGCGATCGCGGCAGCCCGCCCCAATCTTTAAGCGCTGATCAGAAACGCACCACGTCAAGGCGCCCGTCCTGCCCGGCTGCACCGGGTTGGCCGGCCATGCCGGGCCGCCCATCGCGAGCACCGCTGGTGCTGTAGATCCAGCAGCCCTTGCTCGCACCACCCGTACCGGCAATGCCCGCACTACCGGCAGGGCCACCGGCGCCACCTTCCAGCCGGGCCTGCAAACGCTCGACAGGGAAGTCCGCCGGGACCTCCAGACGCACCTGCCCACCCGGCGCACCGGGATGCCCATCGGTACCGTTCTGGCCATTGTGGCCTTCACTGGCCTGCCCCCAGGCACAACCACCGGCCTTGCCATCGGCGCCGTCCAGTCCGGCATAACCGGGGGCGCCACGACCACCACGGGCATCGAGCAGCCACTGATCGGTGTTCACGGCCTGCAGGCGGATGACCAGCGTACGCCCCGGTACTGCTGCACGCTGGGCAGTACCCGGAGCACCCGGCGCACTGATCTGCGCGCCCGAGGCGATCTCGCCGGAGCCGATATCCAGATGCAGACTTTCGTTGGACGGCGCGATGGCGATCTGCGCGTTATGACCCAGATATAGCTCGTCGATACGCAACTCGCTGACCCCGACCGGCACCAGCAAGGTACCGTTGTCTGCGATCGTCAGGCGCTGCAATTGCAGCACGCTGCCCTGCGCGGGCAGGCGCATGAAGTTGTGGGAGTCGACCTCGATGACGGCCTCGCCCAGTGCCAGCAACGGGCAACACAGTGCCGCCAGCAGAATCAGCTTACGCATGGGCGGTTTCCTCGGGGCTAACCTGCAGAGCCGTGCTGGCAACAGCCGGAAGCGTCCACAGATGGAAGATGCCGAAAGCCAGCACCTGAGCCCGCGCCACAGCGACGCGCGGCTGACCGCGAAGCAGACCATTGAACAACGCCAGTTCGATGACATGCAGCGCCAGCACGGCAGCGCCAGCGAGCGTCAGCAACTGAGCGAAAGGTTGAGCGTATGGGTCGATCAGATTGGCAAGCACGACGCACCAGAACAGTGTCGCCAAGAGTTTGCCCAGCCCCGCGATAGTCTTCATTGCCCGCCCCGACCGCTTATGATTTTGCGGCACATTACTGTGTTTGCGGGTAAGGAAACCAGAGGGTCGAACGAAAACGATGCCCGTTGCGTAGCATCGTGCTCCTGACCGGCATGAAGCCGGTCAGGATTCTCGCGAATGTCGAGGCTGGCTTATGGCCGTGCTTCGACTTCCGCTTCCACGCGACGGTTGATCGCACGGCCTTCTTCGGTGGCGTTATCGGCAACCGGACGGCTTTCACCATAGCCGACTGCATTCACGCGGGTACCACCCACACCGTACTGATTGACCAGTACTTCACGCACGGCATTTGCACGGCGCTCGGACAGGGCCTGGTTGTAGGCGTCGGTACCGACGGAGTCGGTATGGCCTTCAACCACAGTGGTGGTTTGCGGATATTGCTTGAGGAAGTCAGCCAGGCTCTGAATATCGCCAAGGCTTTCCTGCTTCACTTGAGACTTGTCAAAATCGAACTTCACGTCCAGCTCGACACGTACCGCTTCAGCAACCGGCTCAGCGACCACCGGCTCTTCGACGATGGTTTCTTCGACCAACACCAGCTCTTCCTGACCATCAGCGCCGTGCACCCAGCAATAGGCGGCAGCGAAGCCAGCACCGATCACTGCACCACCACCAGCCCAGGCCGAGCTTTCGATGGCGCCCAACGCTGCGCCACTGACGCCGCCTACCGCAGCACAGGTTGGCCAGTCGGATTTCTGAACGCCAGCGCACCCCGTCAGAAAGGTGGACGCAATGATCAGGGGTACCGCTTTCCTTGTAATACTCATATGCAAGTCTCCTAATGGGAATCGGTGCAAAAACCGACACTCTGGATTAAAGACGCCCGTTTTAAAATCTGCCAGACAGCGTTACGACAGCCGAGCAGAACGAACAGTTCTAGTTGATTGCATCCGCGCGGGGTAGTCTTTTGTGATTCCTTCGAGGTTTTCGATGAGCCACATCATTTCTACACGCACGCCGCAACAATCGCTGGCAGCTCTACTTCAACGTTATGCGCCCGAACGCCTGCTGCTGATCGGTGCCAGCGAGCAACCTGCCGTGAATGCCTTTCGACAAGCGCATCCCCAGAGCCTGATCGCCCATTCCGCCACCGGCGCCCTGCCAGCGGAGCTGGCCGGACAGCGTTTCGATCTCGCCGTCATCGTCGATTGCCTTGAGCACATGCCCAAACGCGATGGCCTACAACTGCTCGGTGGCATACGCAATTTGAATGCCAGCCGCATGGCGGTGCTGGTCGACCTGCAGGCCAGCGGCTGGAAAGACACCGACTTCTTCGCCCTCGCCCTGCATGTCAGCGAGCGCTTCGCGAGGGAAGAGCAGGTTCTCAGTCTGTTCACCTATGACCTGCTCGAGTACAAACAGGCACCCGACTGGCTGAACGCCAAGTTCTGGGCCAATCCGGAAAATTTCGGCAAGTACTGGTGGTAAGTATGGAAACCGGAGCCCCGCAAACTGGCTGCCCCTGCGGTAGCGGCGACTCTCTGCTGGATTGCTGCGGCCGTTATCACGACGGCGTGCCTGCTCCCTGCGCGCAGAGCCTGATGCGCTCGCGTTACAGCGCTTACGTGCTTGGCAATATCGATTATCTGGTGGCGACTTCGCTGCCCGCCCAGCAGGCGAAACTCGACGTCGAAGGCATCCGCGCCTGGAGCCTGCAAAGCACCTGGCTGGGCCTGGAGGTCGAGCACTCGGAGTTGCTGGGTGGTCAGCCCGAACATGCCAGGGTGACCTTCATCGCCCGCTGGCACGACGCAGCCGGCGAGCACAGCCACCGTGAACGCTCCGCTTTCGTGCAGAATCAGGGCCGCTGGTACTTCATCGACCCGACCGTAGGCCTGCAGGCCGGGCGCAACGACCCCTGCCCATGCGCCAGTGGGCAGAAGTTCAAGAAGTGCTGCGCGGGCTATCTATAGCTACGACTTCACACCAGCTTGAGGTGCGAGGTATCCGGCGCCGCTGCTGCGGGCTGAGCCTTCGCCTGGCCCATGTCGCTGCCCACCGGCGCGAGGCTGAATTGCGACAAGTCCAGCACGGGCTCGGCCACCTCGACTGGCGCATCCTGTAGATCCGCACCCAACGCGGCAACGCCGAAATCCGGCGCATCGACATCGGCAAAGGCCGCCATGTATTCATCACGCGGCGCCACCTGCAGGCGCCCCGGCTGCGGCTGACTGGCTGGCGCAGTGATCGGCTGGGCCGGTGGTGGCGGCGCCAGTTCGATCTCTTCGATGATTTCCGGCTCGGTATCGATCACTTCGACACGCGCCCCGGCGCGCTCCAGGGTACTGCGGTACTTCTCGGCAGCGGCTTCGTCCAGATTGTTCTTGATCACCACCCGCCGCCCGGAAAACAGCTGAGCGATACGCTGGGCATCGGCCTGGAACAGCTTGGCCAGGTTGGCCTGTACGGTTTCCAGCTGGGCACCGGGCACCAGCTCACCGGAAAATGCGACTTCGTATCGCGCCATCACCACGCTCCTTTTTGTCATTTCGTGTGCCGCTTTGGCCACAGCAATAAAACCTAAATGCATGCAGGCCAGTATGACGCAGCTTTTTGCGAGCACACGAGAGTCCGTCGGCATTTCCTCACTGCGCTCCCGGCAAAGCGCTCGAAATGCGATGACGGCGGCGAGCGTCTGCTTGGCGCTTCGGCCTGGGGCCACCCAGGTTGCGCGGAAATGTTAACAGCCCCTAGGGCAGCCAAGCCGTCTCTTGTTACACTGAGGCCTCGAACGGAGTATGAAATGTTTTCTCAGGCGCAAATGATAAGAATTCTTAGCCTACTGGTGTTTCTTGGTCTGTGCTCGGTCTTGAGCGGTTGCTCGACCTGGCTTTCGGACGATTTCGAAGATCCCGACGTTCGTCTCGTGAATGTCGACGTGGTAAGGGCCAAGCTGCTGGAGCAGCGCTTCGTCCTGCGCTTCCGGATCGACAACCCCAACGACGTCAGCCTGCCAGTGCGTGGCCTCAACTACGTGGTGCACCTCAACGACGTGAAGCTCGCCGAGGGTGAATCGGAAGTCTGGTTCACCGTGCCCGCCAATGGTCATACCGAATTCGACGTTCCCGTACGTACCAACCTGTGGCGCCACGTGCGTCAGGTGGTCAAGTTGCTCGAACAGCCGGACCAGCCCATCAGCTATCGCCTGCAGGGTGAAGTGAAAACCGGATTATTCTTCGGGCGCCGCGTGCACATGGCACGCAATGGCGAGATAATTCCCGGTGAATATCTTCCGGAGTAACCTCGCATGACCCAGCAACCCCACGTCCACGGCCCTGACTGCAACCACGATCACGACCATGATCATGGCCACGATCATCACGGCCATGTGCACGGCCCGCACTGCAACCACGCACCTCAGGAGCCGGTACGCAACACCCTGAAGGACGTTGGTCGCAACGATCCCTGCCCGTGCGGCAGCGAAAAAAAATTCAAGAAGTGCCATGGGGCCTGATCACCTGCTGATCCTGTTCGCGACGCTGATCGTCGTCGCCCTGACGCTGTACGCCGCCCATCTGTGGCGTCGGGTCTGGGCCAGGCAACGCCTGCAGAGCGATGCTCGCCACGCCCAGCGCCAGCGTCTGCACGATGATTTACGGGTGCTGGCCAGTTGTCTGCTCGACGGGCAGGTGCCGCTGATAGAAGGCGCGATTCGCATCAAGGTGCTGCTCGACAATTACGACTCCACACTGAGCCTGACGCCCCAGACCCAAGTCTTTCAGCAGCTTTACCAGGCGACTGCACACGTGCCCACCCACGCCGACTGGAAAGCCCTGAGTCGGGCCGGACGGCGCCAGCACGAGAGCCGTTTCGCCGAGCTGGCCCAGGCTCACGACCAGCAAGCCCGAGAGGCTGCCCGCTGGCTGCTCGACGACGGACTGAGCACGCGCCCATAACCCATGGGGCGACGACCGTCGCTCCGATCACGGCGCCACTTGCCAGGCGCCATGCCGCTCTCTACCTTTAGCGCCATTCGCATCCGGGCACCCGCCCACCACCGCCATTTTCCGCCAGGAGTCCGCCGCATGCTGCCGCGCGCTTTCCGTCCTCTCGCCACCTTTGGCCTCGCCGGCCTCGTTACCGGCCTGGTCGCGCTGAGCGGCTGCCAGTCTCTGCTCGATAGCCGCTACCGCAACAGCGTGCACCCGGATCAGGGTTCCTTCCGTGTCCAGGGGCTGGCGCAAACCGCCTCGGTACGCCGCAACCCGCTGGGCATGCCGCTGATCGAGACCCATACCTTTCACGACGCCCTGTTCACCCTCGGCTACGTACACGCCAGCGATCGCCTCAGCCAGATGGTCAGTCTGCGTCTGATGGCCGAGGGTCGCCTGGCGGAAATGGCCGGCCCTGGCGTGCTGGAAATGGACCGTTTCATGCGCGCGGTGAACCTCAAGAAGAGCGCCGAGGTGCTCTACAAGAATGCCTCGCCGCGGATGAAGGCGTTCTTCGAAGTCTATGCCCGTGGCGTCAACGCCTACCTGTTCCGCTATCGTGACAAGCTGCCGATGGACCTGGCCGAAGCCGGCTACCGGCCGCCTTACTGGAAGCCCGAAGATTCGGTGATGATCTTCTGCCTGCTCAACTTCGGCCTCTCGGTGAACCTGCAGGAAGAGATCGCGGCCCTGACCCTGACCCAGAAAGTCGGCGCGGACAAACTGGCCTGGCTGCTGCCGACCTACCCGGACGAGCCATTACCGTTCGAGGAAGCCGAAAAACTCAAGGGCCTTGCTCTCGGCGGCAACATTCCCGGCCTTCAGGCGGTGAAGAGCGCTGCCGCTCAGGTGTCCGAGCGGCACATGCTCGGCGTCGCCGCCTCGAACAACTGGGCCATCGCGCCCTCGCGCAGTCGCAGCGGCAAGAGCCTGCTGGCCAACGACACCCATCTGCCGATCGAGCTGCCCTCGGTATGGAGCTTCGTGCAGATTCGTGCGCCGAAATTCCAGGCATCGGGCGTGACGGTCGCGGGCATACCCGCCGTGGTTGCCGGTTTCAACGGCAAGCTCGCCTGGGGCATGACCATGGTGATGGGCGACAACCAGGACCTGTTCCTCGAACAGGTCAAGCGTGAAGGCAATCGCCTTCTGTATCTCGCCGATGGCAAATGGCAGCCAGCTCAGGAGCGCCAGGAAACCTTCTTCATCAAGGGTCAGAAACCGATTCGCGAAACGCTCTACGAAACCCGTCACGGCGCGCTGCTCAACAGCGTGCTGGGCGAGCGCAAGCATCCGCTGCAACCCCTGCAGTTGCAGAGTGGTTACGGCCTGGCGCTACAGACCACCCAGTTCGAAGACGACGCCAGCCTCGACGCCTTCTTCGATCTGTCGCGCGCGCAGTCGGTGGAACAGGCCTTCGAGGCAGCCCGGGAAATCCGTGCCATGCCACTGAACCTGGTGTTCGCCGATGCCGAGCACATCGGCTGGCAGGTCACCGGGCGCTTCCCCAACCGCCGCGGCGGCCAGGGCCTGGTGCCATCGCCGGGCTGGGAAAGCCGCTACGAGTGGGATGGCTTCGCCGACCCGATGCTCCATCCTTACGACCAGGACCCGCAGCAAGGCTGGCTGGGTAGCGCCAATCAGCGCAGCGTGCCTCGCGGTTATGGCATGCAGCTTTCCAACTCCTGGTACGCCCCGGAGCGCTATGAGCGCATCGCGCAGTTGGCCGGCAGCGGTCGCCATGACACGCAAAGCATGATTGCCATGCAATACGATCAGACCTCGCCTTTCGTCGCCAAGCTGCAGAACATGTTCGAAGCGCAGAACATGGCCGCACCACTGCGCCAGGCCATCGACCGCCTGCCGGAGGCACAGCGTGGCAAGGCCCGTGAAGCCTTGAGCCGCTTGATGGCCTTCGACGGCAAGCTCTCCGCGACCTCCGCGGACGCAGCCGTGTATGGCGCCTTCCTGCACGAAAGCGCGCGGCAGATCTTCCTCGACGAGCTCGGCCCGGAAACCTCGAAGGCCTGGAAGGCGCTGGTCGATACCGCCAACCTCTCCTATTCGGCCCAGGCCGATCACCTGCTCGGCCGTGAAGACAGCCCGTTCTGGGACGACGTGCGTACCCCGCAGAAGGAAGACAAACCGGCGATTCTCGCCCGCAGCCTGGCGGCCAGCATCGAGCTGCTCGAGCAGCGCCTGGGCGCTGAACGCACCGCCTGGCAATGGGGCAAGCTGCACACTTACGAGTGGCTGAGCGGTAGCACGCAGATGGCGCCCTACCTCGGCGCCGGTCAGCGCGCCAGCATCGGCTCCCTGAAAGGCTATCTGGACCGCGGCCCCTACCCGGCCGGCGGTGATCACAGCACGTTGAACGTCTCGGCCTACAACTGGGGTCAGGACTTCGATACCTGGCTGATCCCGAGCATGCGGATGATCGTCGACTTCGGTCGCGAGGAACCGATGATCGGCCTGAACAGCTCCGGGCAATCGGGCAACCCGGCCAGCCCGCACTATGCCGACGGCATCGATGCCTGGCGGCGGGCCAAGTACCTGAGTTTCCCCGTGCAGCAGCAGAATCTGGAGAAGACCTACGGCAGCAAACGCCTGCTGCTGACGCCTTGACGCACAAACCAGGTGCGCAACGCACCAACAACGCGCAGAGATAGCCCTCACCATAGGGTCGATCAGGCGTAGCCAGCGGGACAGGATGCTGGCTGCGCCCTGCCCCGCCCAATCACGGCCAGGAACTGGGCGACGCGGGGTTGCGGCTTCGCGCCGCTGACTGACGGAGCCATTTTCTGCTTGCGGTACGACTCTGCCGCGCCGTTCCCGGGCAATTGGCACACTCCCTGCTCATGTCCCTGCAGACATAGAGCACGCCGGTAGCCGGCAGGGCTCCCCGAAACGAATCGGGATCGGACAAAGGCGTCCTTGCACTACGGTGCAGGACGCCTTTTTTTGTTTGCCGCGATTCACTCAGGGCCACGGAGGTAGCGGATGAAACGATTGAAACTGGTGATGATCGGCAATGGCATGGCCGGCGTACGCACGCTGGAAGAACTGCTCAAGATCGCTCCCGACCTCTACGACATCACCGTGTTCGGCGCCGAGCCGCACCCCAACTACAACCGCATCCTGCTCTCACCGGTGCTGGCGGGCGAACAGACCTTCGATGACATCGTGCTCAACGAATTGAGCTGGTACACCGAGCACGGCATCCATCTGCTGCTGGGCCGCAAGGTGGTGGAAATCGACCGGGTGCATCGCCGGGTGATCGCCGATGATGGCAGCAGTGCCGATTATGACCGACTGTTGATCGCCACCGGCTCGCGACCATTCATCCTGCCGATACCGGGCAATGGTCTGGCAGGCGTGATCGGCTACCGGGATATCGCCGACACCCGCTGCATGCTCGACAGCGCCAACCTGCACCGTCGTGCGGTGGTCATCGGCGGCGGCCTGCTCGGTCTGGAGGCGGCACATGGCCTCAAGCTGCGTGGCATGGATGTGAGCGTGGTACACAACGGCGCTACCCTGCTGGAACGCCAGCTCGACGAGCGTGCTGGCAGGCTGCTGCAGAGCGCCTTGGAACGACGCGGCCTGCACTTCGCCCTGGGCAAGCAGACCGCCGAGCTGATCGGCACCGACAGCGGCCGGGTCAGCGCCGTGCGCTTCAGCGATGGTGAACAACTGCCCGCCGACCTGGTGGTGATGGCCGCCGGTATTCGCCCCAACATCGAACTGGCCCAGCACGCAGGCCTGCCCTGCGCGCGCGGTATTCTGGTCAACGATACGCTGCAGAGCTTCGACCCCCGGGTCTACGCCGTCGGCGAGTGCGTCAGCCACCGCGGCGTGGCCTACGGCCTGGTGGCACCATTGTTCGAACAGGCGCGAGTATGTGCCAGCCACCTGGCCATGCAGGGCTTTCGCCGCTATCTCGGCTCGCTGACCGCCACCAAGCTAAAGGTCACCGGTATCGATCTGTTCTCCGCAGGTGACTTCGCTGGCGGCCCAGGGACGCAGAGTATCGTTCTCGATGACCCGATCACTGGCAGCTATCGCAAACTGGTGCTGAAGAACGACGTGCTGGTCGGCGCCTGCCTGTATGGCGATACCGCCGATGGCGCCTGGTATCTGCAACTGATCCGCGAAGGTCGCCAGGTGGCGGATATCCGCGACATGCTGATGTTCGGCGAGGATGCGGTGAGCAGCCTGTCATCCACCTGCAGCACCGATCCGATTCTCCTGCAGGGAGCGGCCTGATGGGTGTTCAGGAACTCAGCGGCGTGACACGCACCAGCGCATCGACCTGCTGTTATTGCGGCGTCGGCTGCGGCGTGCTGATCGAGCACGACGGCGAGCGCATTCTTGGCGTCAGCGGCGATCCCGCGCACCCGGCGAACTTCGGCAAGCTGTGCAGCAAGGGCGCCTCGCTGCACCTGACCGGCGATCTCGCCGCCCGTGCCCTGTACCCCGAACTGCGCCTCGGCAAAGGGCTGGGTCGTGTTCGTACCGACTGGGACAGCGCCCTCGATCATGCTGCCGATGTATTCGCCGAAACGATTCGCCAGCACGGCCCGGACAGCGTCGCGTTCTATATCTCCGGGCAGTTGCTGACCGAGGACTACTACGCCTTCAACAAGCTGGCCCGCGCGCTGGTCGGCACCAACAATATCGACAGCAATTCACGCCTGTGCATGTCGTCGGCCGTGGTCGGCTACAAGCGCAGCCTGGGTGCCGATGCGCCGCCCTGCTCGTACGAAGACATCGAGCAGGCCGACACGCTACTGATCATCGGCAGCAACATGGCCTATGCCCACCCGATCCTGTTTCGCCGTCTGGAGGCGGCCAAGGCAGCAAACCCGCAGATGAAGGTGATCGTCGTCGACCCGCGGCGCACCGACACCTGCGACCTCGCCGACCTGCACCTGGCCATCGCGCCTGGCAGCGATGTGGCGCTCCTGCACGGCGTGCTGCACCTGCTGCTGGAACAGGGGCGTCTCGACCACGCTTTCATCGAGGCGCACACCGAAGGCTTCGAGGCGCTACACGCGTTGGTCGCCGACTACGAGCCTGCGCGCGTCGCCCAGCTCTGCGCAATCAGCGAAGCGGATTTGCGCCGCTGTGCGGACTGGATCGGCAGCTCGCCGCGTTTTCTGTCGCTGTGGTGCATGGGCGTCAATCAGTCCACCGCCGGCACCGCAAAGAACGCCGCGATCATCAACCTGCACCTGGCCACCGGGCAGATCGGCAAGATCGGCAGCGGGCCCTTTTCCCTCACCGGCCAGCCCAATGCCATGGGCGGTCGGGAAACCGGTAGCCTGTCCAATCTGCTGCCCGGTCACCGTGAAGCCGCCAACCCGGAGCACCGCGCCGAAGTGGCCGCTTACTGGGGCGTCGACGCTCTGCCGGAAACCCCTGGCCTCAGCGCTATCGAGCTGTTCGAGGCAGTGGGCAGCGGCAAGATCAAGGCGCTGTGGATCGCCTGCACCAACCCGGCCCAGTCCATGCCGGACCAGCACAGCATTCACAAGGCCCTGAGCGACTGCCCTTTCGTGGTCGTGCAGGAGGCGTTCTTCACCACCGAAACCTGCCGCTACGCCGACCTGCTGTTGCCCGCCGCCAGCTGGGGCGAGAAGGAGGGCACGGTGACCAACTCCGAGCGCCGCGTCAGTCGCGTGCGCCGTGCCGTACCGGCACCTGGTGAGGCGCGGGCCGACTGGTCGATCACCTGCGACTTCGCCAGGCGCCTGGAAACCCGCCTGCCGGGCGTGCCGTCCGGGCATTTCGCCTTCGAGAAGTGCGAGCAGCTGTTCGAGGAATACAAGGTCCTGACCCGCGGTCGAGATCTGGATCTCTGCGGCCTCGACTACGCGCTGCTGGAAGCACGCGGCCCGCAACAATGGCCCTTTCCGGAGGGCGCGCAAATCGGTACGCCGCGCCTCTACGGCGACGGCCGTTTTCCGAGCGCCAACGGCCGCGCACGCTTCATCGCCGAGGCTTACCAGCCGGCCAAAGAGCAACGCGACAGGCACTACCCGCTGACGCTCAACACCGGGCGCCTGCGCGATCAGTGGCACGGCATGAGCCGTACCGGCACCGCGGCACGGCTATTCGCCCATGTCGAGGAACCGCTGCTCGATCTGCACCCGCACGACATGGCGCAACGACACCTGGAGAACGGCCAACTGGTCGAAGTGCGCAGCCGCCGCGGCACACTGGTGGTGCGCGTACAGACCGACGCCAGTCTGCAACAGGGCCAGGCGTTCCTACCCATGCACTGGGGAGATCGCTTTCTCAAGGGCCTGGGCGTCAATGCCCTGACCCTGCCAGCGTTCGATCCGCTATCGAAGCAGCCAGAGCTGAAACACGCCGGCATCGACGTGCAGCCCATCGACCTGCCCTGGAGCTTCCACGCGCTGATCGAAGGTGATGTTCAGCAACGCCTGCAAGCCCTGCACCCGCTGTGCGAAACCTTCGCCTACGCCAGCTTCGGCCTGGCCGGCCGCGAGAACTCGGCACTGGTGATGCGCGTCGCCCACCATCATGCGCCCGATGCCGGGCTGCTCGAGCTGCTTCAGGAACAACTGGGCCTGGCCAAAGGACCGGTGATCCGCTACGACGACCCTCGTGGCGACCCTGGCCGCCAGCCCATTCACAAGCGCGTGCGTATCAACGGCGGTCGCCTGACAGGCTTCTCCCTGAGCGGTGAAACCCTGGCTCGTGGCTGGCTGCGCGACCTCTGGCAAAACCAGACCTCGCTCGATGACGACAGCGGCCTGGGGCTGCGCCGCTGGCTGCTGGCGCCAGTGCAGAGCCCGCCCGGCCAGACTCGCCCGCAGACCGGCAAGACCCTGTGCACCTGCATGAACGTCAGCGAGGCGGCAGTGCGCGAGGGCATCGAGCGCGGCTGCGACCTGATCGCGCTCAAACAGAATCTCGGCTGCGGCACCCAGTGCGGCTCCTGCGTACCTGAAATCAAGCGTCTGCTGGCGCTACAGACCATCGAAGCCTAGCGAAGACTGGGTTGAACCTAGGGTCTGTTGACGTTTCAGCGCGAGCCGCGTTGCCGTGCGGAAACGTCAACAGACCCTACAGAGAAGGATTACCGTGATGACCCCAAGCGTTTGGCTGATCGGCGCCGGCCCAGGCGACCCGGAACTGCTCACCCTCAAGGCGGTGCGTGCCCTCGGCCTGGCCGACGTGGTGCTGATCGATGACCTGGTCAACCCGCAGGTGCTGGAGCACTGCCCCGGTGCCCGGGTGATCCGCGTGGGCAAGCGCGGAGGCTGCCGCTCAACGCCCCAGGCCTTCATCCATCGCCTGATGCTGCGCTATGCCCGCCAGGGCAAGGTGGTCGCACGCCTCAAGGGGGGTGACCCGTGCATCTTCGGTCGTGGTGGCGAAGAGGCCGACTGGCTGGCCGCCCGCGGCGTGCACTGCGAGATCGTCAACGGCATCACCGCCGGCCTGGCCGCGGCGACCCGCTGCGGTATCTCCCTGACGCTGCGCGGTGTCGCCCGCGGCGTCACCCTGGTGACCGCACACACTCAGGATGGCAGCTCGCCCAACTGGCAGGCGCTGGCCGACAGCGGCACGACGCTGGTGGTGTACATGGGCATCGCCACCCTGGCCGATACCCGCCAGCATCTGCTCGAGGCAGGCATGGCGGCGCATACCGCCGTGGCGATGATCGAGAACGCCTCGCTGCCGGATCAACGCGAATGCCGCAGCACCCTGCTGGAGATGGCCGACGCCGCCTTGGCGTTCAAGCTGAAAAGCCCGGCCATTCTGGTGATTGGCGACGTGGTCGGCGCCGCCATGGACGCCGCCAGAGAACTGGAGATGCGCAGCGCCTGAGCCAAAAGCAGTCCGGCAAAGGCAACTGGACTGCTATTTGCACTGTTTTAGTTCAACCGTACTGCCTGAAAGACTGCCCTCATGCCTGACACCACCATGCCTGCCGCCCTGCGTTTCATGCTCGCCGCCCGCCGTTGCGAGCTGCAGGGCCTGGAAAGCCTGTCCTTCACCTGCCAACTGGTGACCCATATCAGCCAGTTGGTGCACCACCTGCAGAAGGAACGGGGCTACTCCAACATCTATCTCGGCAACCAGTCGAGCCATTACCTGCACCAACTTGATGCACACAGTGCCGAATCAGCCGCCGTAGAGCGCCAGGTACACGAATGCTTCATGGCCATGGATACCGCCCAGGCCAATGCCGCGGACCGTGCCCGCCTGTTCAACCGCATCGCCTATGTATTGCATGGCCTGGACGAACTGCCCGGGTTGCGGCGTCGTATCCGTGAACTGGAGCCCACGCCACGCCTGGCCACCCAGGCCTTCACACGGCTGATCGGCGGCTTGCTGGCCGTGGTCTTCGAAGCCGCCGATACCGCTGTCGATCCAGGCATCACCCGGCTGCTGGTGGCCATGTTCAACTTCATGCAGGGCAAGGAGCTGGCCGGCCAGGAGCGCGCCGCCGGCGTCGAAGGCTTCTCGCGCGGGCATTTCGATGCCGAGTTGCAGGAGCGTCTGCAGCATCTCGAAGACGGCCAGGAGCGCTGCTTCGATGTGTTCGGCGAGTTCGCCGATACCGAAGCAGTGGCGCTCTGGCAGCAGATTCACGGTGGCGACACCGTCGCTCAGGTGATCAGCCTGCGCGGCATCGCCAAGCGTACGTCGGCCAATGCCACGGTGGATCCAAGCCTCTGTGAGCTGTGGTTCGAACTCAATACCCGGCGCATCGATGCCATGAAGGAGGTGGAAAACCACCTCGCCAATCGCCTGCTGGAGCATTGCCGTAGCAGTATCGCCGAGGCCCATGCAGACCTGGACAACCATCGCACGCTGCTCAAGCGCCTGGCGCAGATGGATGTCGGCAGCGATCAGGCGCTGCTGTTCAGCGTGCACAGCAGCACGCTGGACAGTGCGCCTCAGGATTCGGTGGGCAACCACCTGGCGCGCTCGGTGCTCGACCTGCTGCACGAGCAGAACCAGCGTCTGCAGCGGGTCAGCGACGAGCTCAAGGAAACCCGCGAGACCCTCAACGAGCGCAAGCTGATCGAGCGTGCCAAGAAGCTGCTGATGAACGATTACCGGCTCAGTGAAGAAGATGCCTACGCACGCCTGCGCCAATCCGCCATGGAACGCAGCATGCGGCTGGTCGACGTGGCCCAGAGCCTGCTCGCCTTCGCCGCCCGCAAGGCCCAGGAAAATCCGCGCGCAGACAAGGGCAAGCGCGGCTGAGTGGAGCGCTTGCCTGCCAGGCATCGCTCGCCATCCCTGCTCGAATCTATTCACGATCTTTCGACGCTGCAGCCATGTGCAATGGCTGCAGCGATCATCGGTGCAGTCTCTGTGGGAGCGGGCGGGGACGCCCAGTCCATGCCCGCGAAAAAAATTACGGGCATGGCCCGTTCCCCCAGGTAAGGCAACAATGTCTGCTTTTGATGTCGACCCATCGGAACAAGCGTTTTTGATACATAGAGATAGCGCAGCGATTCCCGCCCGTGAAAGCAGTTGACGCTGTACCGCCAGCACCCAGTTCGAACTCCACCCTCAGTATCGCCTCGCTCGACCGCAGTCTCCCGATGCCCAAAAACGAACTCGCCATGCACCTGCTCCGCGCACTGAAGGGACATCGCGCCCTGCTGCTGTGCGGTGGCAAATGTCGCCCGCTTGGCTCGCGGATGGTCGACGCGTGTCGGACGCGCTTCGAAAAGCCTTCCTGCTCAAGCAGTTAACGCATCGATGTGTGCTGCACGGCGGCGATCGCCTCGCCGTCGAATCAGGCGACAGGATGTCTGGCATGCAACCTGCTAAGTCCATCATGAGTGAGGCAGGCACTGCCCCTCCACAATCCGAATCCTGGACAACGGCGTCCACCCTCGTTGCAGCCCGAGCGCTGCCATGAGAGTGACGCCGTTTTTTTATGCGTGCCTTTTGGGGAAAACGATATGGACGACAAGCCACGTACATTGCCGAGCATCGACGACAGCACCAGCCAGCCGCGCCGTACCTTTCTCAAGCAGTCCATGGGTCTGCTTGGTGGCGGTGCGCTGATGAGCCTGCTGCCGGCGGGGCTGAGCAGCGCGGTATGGGCTGCCGGCAGCGATGGTCTGGAGACCACCAAGGCCAAGCTCGGCTTCATCGCCCTGACCGACGCCGCACCGCTGTTCGTGGCCGATGAACTGGGCCTGTTCGCCAAGCACGGGATGACCGGCGTGGAAGTGCTCAAGCAATCGTCGTGGGGCACCACTCGCGACAATCTGGTGCTTGGCGCCGGCAGTGGTGGCATCGATGGTGCCCATATCCTCACGCCGATGCCCTATCTGATGGCCGCTGGCAAGGTCACCACCAACAACACCCCATTGCCGATGTATGTGCTGGCGCGCCTGAACCTCAACGGTCAGGGCATTTCCATCAGCAAGGAATACCAGGACCTCAAACTCGGCACCGACGCCAGCGCCTTCAAGCAGGCCGTCGCCGCCAAACTTGCCAAGGGCCAGAAAATCGCCGCGGCCATGACCTTTCCCGGCGGCACCCACGACCTGTGGTTGCGCTACTGGATGGCAGCCGGCGGCATCGAGCCCAACAAGGATCTGCCGACGGTGGTGATCCCGCCACCGCAAATGGTCGCCAACATGAAGGTCGGCAGCATGGACGCCTTCTGCGTCGGTGAGCCTTGGAACGCGCAGCTGATCAACCAGGGCATCGGCTACAGCGCGGTCACCACTGGCGAACTGTGGGCCAATCACCCGGAAAAGGCCCTGTCGCTGCGCGCCGATTACGTCGACGCCAACCCCAACGCTACCCGTGCGCTGCTCAAGGCGGTGATGGAAGCGCAGATGTTCTGCGAAGCGGCGGAGAACAAGGAGCAGGTCGCCGAGATCTGCGCCAAGCGCCGCTGGATCGGCGCTCCTGCCAAGGATCTGCTGGCACGCCTGCAAGGCAACATCGACTACGGCAACGGCCGCGTGGTGGAAAACAGCCCGCACGTGATGCGCTTCTGGAGCGAGTTCGCCTCCTATCCTTTCCAGAGCCACGACCTGTGGTTCCTGACCGAAAACAAACGCTGGGGCTACCTGCCGAAGGATTTCGACAGCCAGGCACTGATCGACACCGTCAATCGCGAAGACATCTGGCGCCAGGCCGCCGCCGAGCTCGCGGTGCCTGCCGAGCAGATTCCGCCATCCAAATCGCGCGGCGTCGAGACCTTCTTCGACGGCAAGACCTTCGACCCGCAGAACCCGCAAGCCTATCTCGACAGCCTGTCCCTGAAGGCCTAACCGGAGAACCGCCCCATGAATGCGCCCGTAAAATCGCTGGCCCTGCCGGCTGGTGTCATCGCTCCAAGCTGGCTGAAACGGCTGTCGACCACGCTGATGCAATCGGTGCTGCCGCCTCTGGTGATCACCGCGGCACTGCTGCTGATCTGGCAATTGCTATGCAGCGGCGCCAATGCTTCGCTGCCACCGCCCAGCCAGGTCATCGAAGACACTTGGGAGCTGATCGTCAATCCGTTCTATGACAATGGCGGCACCGACGTCGGCATGGCCTGGCAGTTGCTCGCCAGCCTCGAGCGCGTAGCCTACGGCTATGCCCTGGCGGTGGTCGTCGGTGTCGCCCTGGGGGTGCTGGTCGGCCAGTCGACCTGGGCCATGCGCGGCCTCGATCCGCTGTTCCAGATCCTGCGTACCGTCCCGCCGCTGGCCTGGTTGCCGCTTTCGCTGGCCGGTTTCAAGGACAGTCACCCGTCGGCCCTGTTCGTGATTTTCATCACCGCCATCTGGCCGATCATCATCAATACCTCGGTGGGCATCCGCAATATCCCCGAGGACTACCGCAACGTCGCCAAGGTGCTGCGCCTCAATGGCGTGGAGTACTTCCAGAAGATCATGTTGCCCGCCGCCGCGCCCTACATCTTCTCCGGGCTGCGCATCGGCGTGGGGCTGTCCTGGCTGGCGATCATCGCTGCAGAGATGCTGATCGGGGGCGTGGGTATCGGCTTCTTCATCTGGGACGCGTGGAACGCCTCGCGCATCAGCGACATCATTCTCGCCCTGGTCTACGTCGGCGTGGTCGGCTTCCTGCTCGATCGCCTGGTGCTGTTCGTCGGCAATCGCATCACTCGCGGCACATCGGCCTGAGGAATACGGATATGAGCAAGCACTACCTGAGCATCGAAAACGTGGAAAAGTACTTCGAGCGTGACGGCGTCACGTCCCATGTGCTGAACCAGATCAACCTCAACGTCGAGCGCGGCGAGTACATCTCCATCATCGGCCACTCCGGTTGCGGCAAGTCGACGGTGCTGAACATCGTCGCCGGCCTGACCGACTCCAGCAGCGGTGCGGTGATTCTGGATGGCAGAGAAGTTCGCGGCCCCGGCCCGGATCGTAGCCTGGTGTTCCAGAACCACTCGCTGCTGCCCTGGCTGACGGTGCAGGAAAACGTCGCCCTGGCGGTCGACAAGGTCTTCAAGCGCACCAAGAGCAAGGCCGAGCGCCGTGACTGGACGCTGCATCACCTGGAACTGGTAAGCATGGGCCACGCCCTACACAAGCGGCCCAACGAAATTTCCGGTGGCATGAAACAGCGCGTCGGCATCGCCCGCGCGCTGGCCATGGAACCCAAGGTGTTGCTGCTCGATGAACCCTTCGGCGCACTCGATGCGTTGACCCGCGCCCATCTGCAGGACGAGGTGATGCGTATCCAGAGCGAGTTGCACAATACGGTGATGATGATCACCCACGACGTCGACGAGGCGGTGCTGCTCTCCGATCGCATCGTGATGATGACCAACGGCCCGTCGGCGACCATCGGCGAGATCCTCACCATCGATCTGCCGCGGCCCCGTGATCGCATCGCACTGGCGGACGATCCGCGTTACAACGCCTATCGCCATGCGGTGCTGAGTTTCCTGCACGAGAAGCAGCGCAAGGTCGAACCCATGAATGCACGCCGCTCCGCCGCCGTTGCAGAGCCGGCGAGCAAGGAGCGCGCTCGCGCCTGAGCCCGAGCCGCTTGGTCGTCAGTCTCGGGCGATGCCGGTGATGGTGATGCCGAAGCGCTCCTCCAGGCGAACTGCGGGAGTCTGCTCCTCACGGGGCTGCTCCTTCGGTTCGAGGCGCTCCAGATTCTCTTCGGCCCACTCCAGCAGCCAGATCACGGCTTGTTCCAGACTGGGTTTGTCTTTCGATTTGACCTTGAGGACTTCTGCCGCCTCATCTCTGCTGTAGGCGATATTCCATTGACTCATAGTGTGTCTCCAGCGGTGGCATTGTTGCTGGCACGCGAAGTCGCGCGCCTTGATAACCATGTAGACCTGCCACCCGTGAACAGTTCGCCCTATAAATCCTTTGGAACTTCATAGGGCGCATCCACTCAGAAACTAGGCATCGATTGATTTCTCCGGGCGCATGAAGCGCCCATTTTTTTGCCTGCGATTTGACCCCACGCCGTCAAGATCTTGAGCATCGAGTAAACGCTGCGCACAAAAAAACCGGGAAAATCCCGGTTTCTTGGCAGTGCGCCGCAGAGGCCGTATCAGGCCCTGGGCAGGGTGACCCCGCGCTGCCCCTGATACTTGCCGCCACGGTCCTTGTACGACACCTCACAGGCCTCGTCGGACTCGAGGAACAGCATCTGCGCAACGCCCTCGTTGGCATAGATCTTCGCGGGCAGTGTGGTGGTGTTGGAAAACTCCAGGGTCACGTGCCCTTCCCATTCCGGCTCCAGCGGCGTGACGTTGACGATGATGCCGCAGCGCGCGTAGGTGCTCTTGCCCAGGCAGATGGTCAGCACGTTGCGAGGAATACGGAAGAACTCCACGGTACGAGCCAGGGCGAACGAGTTCGGCGGGATGATGCACACGTCACTCTTGATATCGACGAAGCTTTTCTCATCGAAATTCTTCGGGTCGACGGTGGCGGAGTTGATATTCGTGAAGACCTTGAATTCATCGGCGCAGCGCACGTCGTAGCCGTAGCTCGACACACCGTAGGAGATCAGTTGCTGACCGCCTTCGCTACGCACCTGGCGCTCGACGAACGGCTCGATCATGCCGTGTTCCTGGGCCATGCGGCGAATCCACTTGTCTGATTTGATGCTCATGGCGGGGCCGTCCTGAAGGTCTGTTCGGTGAAAAAGTGAGCGCATCTTACCGGGCTGAAGGTTCGGGTTCAAAGCCTCTTGACACAGCGTTTCGGCTATAAGCCAACGAGGAGAATGCAAGGAAATCGCAGAAAGACTTACAGACCATTCGCACTTCCCGAAAAAAGCGGGTATGGTGACCCCACTGTGCTGCATGTGTCACCGCGAATCGCTACATGATGCCTAGATTTCGATCCAAACATCGTCCGACTCCTAGTACTCGTTGCACTCAGTCCCGGCCTGGTCCTATTCCAGGGCTGTTATTTATTTAGATATTAGGAGACATCACATGTCCAATCGTCAGAATGGCACCGTTAAGTGGTTCAACGATGAGAAAGGCTACGGCTTCATCACTCCGCAATCCGGTGACGACCTGTTCGTACACTTCAAAGCTATCCAGAGCGATGGCTTCAAGAGCCTGAAAGAAGGCCAGCAAGTTTCCTTCGTGGCCACCCGTGGTCAGAAAGGCATGCAAGCTGAGGAAGTTCAGGTTATCTAACCTGCTCTTTCTATAAAAAACCCCGCTTCGGCGGGGTTTTTTTATGCCTGCGATTTACCTGCGCGCCCGCCAGGCGGGCGCGCAGCGGTTTTCAATCGTCAGCGATGACGATGGTCGGCATAACCTGCGCCGTCGCCGCACTCGAGGCGATACGCGCACCGACCTGACGGGCCACCTGCTGATAGAGCATGGCGATCTGGCTTTCCGGATCGGCGATGGTCGTCGGTTTGCCGCCGTCGGCCTGCATGCGAATGGCCATGGACAGTGGCATGGAGGCCAGCAGATCGACGCCGAACTGGGCAGCCAGCTTCTCGCCCCCCCCTTCACCGAATAGATGCTCGGCATGGCCGCAGCTGGAACAGATGTGCACGGCCATGTTCTCCACGACGCCCAGCACCGGAATGTTCACCTTGCGGAACATCTCGACGCCCTTGCGGGCGTCGAGCAGGGCCAGATCCTGCGGCGTGGTGACGATGACCGCCCCCGCCACCGGGACTTTCTGCGCCAGGGTCAGGTGGATATCTCCAGTGCCGGGCGGCATGTCGATGATCAGATAATCGAGGTCATCCCAGGCCGTCTGGGTGACCAACTGCAGCAACGCGCCAGAGACCATCGGCCCGCGCCACACCACCGGGGTGTTGTCGTCGGTGAGAAAAGCCATGGACATCACCTGCACGCCATGGGCTTCGAGCGGCACGAACCACTTCTGCTCACGGACCTGAGGCCGCGTGCCTTCGGCAATGCCGAACATGATGCCCTGGCTGGGCCCATAGATATCCGCATCGAGAATGCCCACCCGTGCGCCCTCGCGGGCCAATGCCAGGGCCAGGTTGGCAGCGGTGGTGGACTTGCCCACCCCACCCTTGCCGGACGCCACGGCGATGACGTTCTTGACGTTGGCCAGGGCCGGCACCTGAGCCTGCGCCTTGTGGGCGGCGATCACGCAGTTCACCGTTACGCTGGCGCTGCGTACACCTTTGATATTCTCGATGGCGAGTTGCAGCAACTGCGCCCAGCCCTGCTTGAACAGCGCAGCAGCGTAGCCCAGTTCGAGCTTCACGCTGACCTGGTCGCCCATGACGTCGATGGCGCGCACGCAACCGGCGCTGAGCGGATCCTGATCGAGATGGGGATCGGTGTACTGGCGCAACACGGCTTCGACCGCGGCGCGGATATCAGCGCTCATGCTTGGCTCCGGAGATGGCAGGAAAGACGCCTATCCTACCCGAGCTACAAGCCAGATGCAGACCGGAGACCCGCAGGCCCCCAGCCTGCGATGCTCATTGCACGGGCTGACCGGGCAGCGGCTTGAGATTCACCTCGACGCGACGGTTTTGCGCACGCCCATCGGCAGTGGCGTTGTCGGCGATCGGCTGGTCCGGGCCGGCACCGCGGCTGGACAGGCGGCTGCCGTCGATGCCCTGGGCGGTCAGGTAGCTGGTCACGCTCTGCGCACGACGCTGGGACAGCGCCATGTTGTGCTGACGTGAACCGGTGCTGTCGGTGTAACCGACGATCTCGATGCTGTTGTTCTGGAACTGCTGGAACGAGGTCGCCAGGTTGTTCAGCGGTGCATAGAAGCTGGGCGCGATATCCGCGGAGTCGGTGGCGAAGGTGATATTGCCGGGCATGATCAGCTTGATGTCATCCCCCTGACGCTGCACCTCGACACCAGTGCCCTCCATGCTGCGGCGCAGCTCGGCCTCCTGACGGTCGGCGTAGTAGCCGTAGCCGGCACCCGCAGCGCCGGCGAGCACGGCACCGATTGCAGCGCCCTTGCCGCGGTCATCGTGGCTGATTGCAGCGCCGACCGCCGCACCGGCAAGCGCCGCCAGGCCGCCGTAGGTGGCAGTACGGTGGCCACCGCCGCTGGCTGCGCCACCACCGGCGTTGTCGTAGGGGTTGTTCGAGGCACAGCCAACCAACAGAGCCAGAGCGGTGGCACAGGCGAGCGGACGTAAAACTGCAGGCATGGTTCATCTCCTTGCTGGGAGCGGAAGGTTCCCGTTGGAACCCGCTTACGCCTCTAAATTCAAGTCGATGTCAGCGCTATTTGCCCGCTGGCCGGAACGCGCCCGGTTACTTTATAGTGACCGACCTCCCTTCACCCGATGACAGCCTGACAATGTCCCAAGCTCGCCAGATTCTCGTTACCAGCGCCCTGCCCTACGCCAACGGTTCGATCCACCTTGGCCACATGCTCGAGTACATCCAGACCGACATGTGGGTGCGCTACCAGAAACTGCGCGGCAACCAGTGCATCTACGTCTGCGCGGACGATGCCCACGGCTCGGCCATCATGCTGCGTGCAGAAAAGGAAGGCATCACCGCCGAACAGCTGATCGACGGCGTCAAGGCCGAGCACAGCGGTGACTTCGCCGACTTCCTGGTGGAGTTCGACAACTTCCACTCCACCCACTCGCCGGAAAACCGCGAGCTGTCGGAGTCGATCTACAAGGCGCTGCGTGACAATGGCCACATTGCCACTCGCTCGGTGACCCAGTATTTCGACCCGGAAAAAGGCATGTTCCTGGCCGACCGTTTCATCAAGGGCACCTGCCCGAAATGCGCGACACCCGACCAGTACGGCGACAACTGCGAAAAATGCGGGGCCACCTACGAGCCCACCGAACTGAAAGACCCGCGTTCGGCTATTTCCGGTGCGGTGCCGGTGCTCAAGGACTCCAAGCATTTCTTCTTCAAGCTGCCGCAGTTCCAGGACATGCTGCAGAAATGGACGCGTAGCGGCACGCTGCAGGACTCGGTCGCCAACAAGCTCGCCGAATGGCTCGATGGCGGCCTGCACGAGTGGGACATCAGCCGTGATGCACCCTACTTCGGCTTCGAGATTCCCGACGAGCCGGGCAAGTATTTCTACGTCTGGCTGGATGCGCCGATCGGCTACATGGCCAGCTTCAAGAACCTCTGCGCACGTCGCCCGGAACTGGATTTCGACGCGTTCTGGAAGAAGGATTCCAACGCCGAGGTGTATCACTTCATCGGCAAGGACATCGTCAACTTCCACGCCCTGTTCTGGCCTGCCATGCTCGAAGGTGCCGGCTACCGCAAACCGACCGCCATCAACGTGCACGGCTACCTGACCGTGAACGGACAGAAGATGTCCAAGTCGCGCGGCACCTTCATCAAGGCGCGCACCTATCTGGATCACCTCAACCCGGAATATCTGCGCTACTACTACGCGGCCAAGCTCGGGCGTGGCGTCGATGACCTCGACCTGAACCTCGAGGACTTCATCCAGAAGGTCAATTCGGACCTGGTCGGCAAGGTGGTCAACATCGCCAGCCGTTGCGCCGGTTTCATCCACAAGGGCAATGCCGGCGTGCTGCTGGCGGCCAACCCCGAACCTGAGCTGTGGAATGCTTTCCAGAGCGCCGCACCGAGCATCGCCGAAGCCTACGAGAGCCGCGACTTCGCTCGCGCCATGCGTGAAATCATGGCCCTGGCCGACCGGGCCAATGCCTGGATCGCCGACAAGGCGCCATGGTCGCTGGCCAAGCAGGAAGGCAAGGCCGACGAGGTGCAGGCGGTCTGTTCTTTGGGCGTCAACCTGTTCCGTCAACTGGTGATCTTCCTCAAGCCGGTGCTGCCGCATTTGGCGCGCGATGCCGAAGCCTTCCTCAACGTCGCACCGCTGGCCTGGGATGACCTGGCCACGCCACTGGCCGATCATCAGTTGAATCCGTTCACCCCACTGCTCAGCCGCATCGAAGCGGCCAAGGTCGACGCCATGGTCGAAGCCTCCAAGGAAGACCTGGCCGCCGCCGCCCAGCAGGACGCTCCCCGAGGCAATGGCGAACTGACGAAGGATCCGCTGGCCGCCGAAATCGCCTTCGACGCCTTCGCGGCGGTCGACCTGCGTATCGCGCTGATCGAGAAGTGCGAGTTCGTGGAAGGTGCCGACAAGCTGCTGCGCCTCACCCTGGATATCGGTGACGAGAAGCGCAACGTGTTTTCCGGCATCAAGAGCGCTTATCCGGACCCAAGCAAGCTCGAAGGTCGCCTGACGCTGTACGTGGCCAACCTGGCCGCACGCAAGATGAAGTTCGGCGTGTCGGAAGGCATGGTGCTGGCTGCAGGCCCTGGCGGCGAAGAAATCTACCTGCTCAGCCCGGACAGCGGCGCCAAGCCGGGTCAGCGCGTCAAGTAAGCGCATTAGTGGCCGTAGGGTGGATGACGCTCTTTTCATCCACCGCTTTGACCGCGAGATTGTGGCTGGGTAAAGCCTCAGCTACGCGCCACGATCCACCTTATGTACTGAGTATCGGACATAGTGCATCCGAGAGGCATTGCCACGCAGAGCGTGAGCAACGATCGGAATGCGCCCCACCTCCGCCTTGATGCTGCCCTGGCAGGCGCGGAGCAACACCGTCAACAGCTCTCGAGGTACAAGGATGTTTCTCAATCGTCCCCCACTGCTCGCCCTCTTCGCCTCGCTGCTGTTGTTCGGCGGTTGCTCGCCGTCCGGCGACAGCCGCTCGCCCGCTGGCGCGGCGCTATTGGGTGAAACCGCGCAGCTGGGCGCGTTCCTCGCCTACGAGCACAGCGTGGGCATTCGCCTCCCCGTCGAGCAGGTCGAACCGCGCCTGGCGGCCGTGCGTGAAGCGTGCAGCAGCCAGCGCTTCGGCCAGTGCGACCTGCTGGCCATCGAGCAGAGCCAGGGCCACTACCAGGCAGCCAGCATTACCGTGCGCATCGCTCCGGCGGGCGTCGAGCCGCTGGTTGGCTTTGCCGGCGAAGGCGGCGAGCTGCAGAGCCGTCACACCCGGGCCGAGGACCTCGCCCAGGCCGTCAGCGATACCGAGCAGCAACGCCAGCGCCTGGAACGCCAGCAGAAAACCCTGCTGCAGTATCAGGCCCGTGGAGACCTCAGCGTCAGCGACATGCTCGCCCTGGCCCGGGAACTGGCCGAGGTGGAGGTGCAGCTGGCGGGCGCGGCCCAGCAGTCTGCCCAGCAGCAGCGCCGTCTTACCACCAACCTGCTGACCCTGAGTTTCAGTACCGAGGGCGAACCGATCGGCCGCCTGGCACGTATTGGCGAAGCCGCTGGCGGCATGCTCGACAACGCCACCGAAGGCGCTACGGAAGCCCTCAAGCTGCTCGGCTACGGCATTCCCTTCGTGATCATCCTGTTCCCGCTGGCCCTGCTGGTCCGCTGGCTGTGGCGCAAGGCCAGCCGCGCCCGCAACAAGGTCTGAGTGAGCCCAGGCGACGCCGTGCTGCTGTACCGGGCGCGGCGCATGCCGGATAATGCACGGCCAACGTTTCAGCCAGACCAGCAACACCCATGATCGAATCTCGCGACCTTTCCTGCATGCGCTCCCACGGGCCGACCCCGTGCGAGCGACGCCGCGTGCCTCGACCATGAGCAACGCCCTGCGCATCGCGGCCATAGACGCCCTGCTACCGCAGACGCAATGCGGTAAATGCGGCCACCCGGGCTGCCAGCCCTATGCCGAGGGCATCGCTGCAGGCGAAGCGATCAACAAGTGTCCGCCAGGTGGCACCGCCACCATCCACGCACTGGCCAACCTGCTGCAGGTTCCGGAATTGCCACTGGCGCTACCGGCGACACCCGCGCAGATCGCGGTGATCCGCGAAGCCGAGTGCATCGGCTGCACCAAATGCATCCAGGCCTGCCCGGTGGATGCCATCGTCGGCGCCGCCAAGCTGATGCATACGGTGATCAGCGACGAATGCACGGGTTGCGAACTGTGCATCGCGCCCTGCCCGGTGGACTGCATCGACCTGATCACCCTGACTGCGCCGCAGGCGAGCATTCAGCGCGAACGTGCCGACCAGTTTCGTGCTCGCCATCAGGCACGCCTGGCCCGCCAGGCCCGCGACGATGCCCGCCGCCGCGCGGCACGCAGCACACCGGTCGCGCGCGCCCAGGCGGAAACTGCGGTTAGCCGTGCCACCAGCGATGACGATCAGGCCGCACGCCTCAAGCGTCTGAAAATCGAAGCGTCGATGGCCAAGGTCGCCTACGAGAAGATCCGCAAGCAGGTGGCCATGCACCCCGACTCACCGTTCACGGCGCAGCTCGATGCCCTGCAACATGCCAGCGAGCAAGCCGCAGCGGCACTCCAGGTCGCTCAGCACGCCGTGCCATCAGCGCTCACAGTCGCGGCAGCCAGCGACGATGGCGCGTTGAAACGGGCGAAGATCGATGCGGCGATGAGCCGTGCGCAGTTGCAGAAAGCACTCAAGGCCTTTGGCGAAGCGCCCGATGCCCACCAGCGACGACAGCTCGATACACTGCGCCAGGCAGCCGAGAAGGCACAACGGCAGTTGGACGAGCGACTGCCCACCCCCTCCGACAAGACATCCGATGCCGGGGAGCAGGCGCTGAAACAGGCCAAGATCGAAGTCGCCAACCGCCGCGCAGCGCTGCAGTCCGGCGAACGTCGAGGCGTCGATGACGCCCTGCTGAGTACCTTGCGGGCAGACTACGCCGCGGCGCAACAGGCGCTGCACGATGCCGAGCAGCGCTGTGGCAAACCCGCGCCCCAGCGCGTACTGGTCGACAAGGCCGGCGTGAGCGCCGAACTGCGCCAGCTGAAAACCGACCTGGCCTACGCCCGTGCCGACCTGAGCAGACTGCAACGCAGCGCTGACACCGAAAGCGACACCCTGAATGCAGCACTCGAACGCCTTGCCGTCGCCGAACGCCGGCTGCAAGCGCATATCAGCGCCACCTAGAGCGCGCCGACTACCGTGAACCGCCCTGACGATGAACGCCGCCAAACGCCTTGAAATCTTCCGCCGCCTGCACGAAGACAACCCGGAGCCGAAGACCGAGCTGGCCTACAGCACACCCTTCGAACTGCTGATCGCGGTGATTCTGTCCGCTCAGGCCACCGATGTCGGGGTCAACAAGGCCACCGCCAAACTCTATCCGGTGGCCAATACCCCGGAAGCGATTCTGGCCCTGGGCGTCGAAGGGCTCAGCGAATACATCAAGACCATCGGCCTGTACAACAGCAAGGCCAAAAACGTCATCGAGACCTGCCGCATGCTCGTCGAGCTGCACGGCAGCCAGGTTCCGCAATCCCGTGAAGCGCTGGAGGCGCTGCCAGGCGTCGGTCGCAAGACCGCCAACGTGGTGCTCAATACCGCTTTTCGACAGTTGACCATGGCGGTGGACACGCACATTTTCCGGGTCAGCAATCGCACCGGCATCGCTCCAGGCAAGAATGTGGTGGAGGTGGAGAAGAAACTGCTGAAGTTCGTACCCAGGGATTTCCTCCTCGATGCCCACCACTGGTTGATCCTGCACGGACGCTACGTTTGCCAGGCGCGCAAGCCGCGCTGCGGCAGTTGCCGGATCGAGGACCTGTGCGAATACAAACTGAAAACCTCCGACGATTGAGGCTTCATACAGTTCTTGTATGAGTCGATTGAAAAAATCTTTTTTACTCGCTTCACGTTTGCCCTTATAAGGTCGGCAAATGGCCCCTGTAGCCGGGAGTGAAGCGCATGAGCAACGGCAAAGAAGACCTGGAACTGGAAGACGACTTCGTCAGTGACGAAACGGACAACAGCGAAGCGCCCGTGGAAGTGGCGAAAACCAACCTGACCAAGCGACGCATCATCGACAACTTTCTCGAGGAGCGACGCCTGCACAAGCAGTTGGCCGAATACGATTTCGATCTGTAAACCTGTATCGGAGCCGGATAAAAGATGCCCGTATCGATCGATACGGGCATTTTCGTTCAGCACTCGTCCGGAGCGATGCGGCCTAGTTTCGACGATCAGAGCCCATCCAGATAGCGTTCCACGTCCAGAGCCGCCATGCAACCAGCCCCCGCCGAGGTAATGGCCTGCCGGTAAACGCTGTCCGCTACGTCACCGGCGGCGAATACCCCAGCGATGCTGGTGGCGGTGACATTGCCGTCACGGCCGCCATTGACCTGCAGATACCCCTCTCGGAGCGCCAACTGACCGTCGAAGAGTGCGGTGTTCGGCGTGTGCCCTATGGCCACGAACAGCCCGTCCACCTGCAAGTCCCGGCTGCCACCTTCGCGCTCGCGCAAGCGCACCCCGGTAACGCCCGACGCATCACCGAGCACCTCATCCACCTCGGCATTCAGTGCCAGCACGATGCGCCCCTCGGCAACCCGAGCCTGCAGTTTGTCCTGCAGGATCTTTTCCGCCCGGAAGCCGTCGCGCCGGTGAATCAGCGTCACCCGACTGGCGATATTGGCCAGGTACAACGCTTCCTCCACGGCCGTATTGCCACCGCCGACCACCGCGACCTCGCGATTGCGGTAGAAGAAACCGTCGCACGTGGCACAGGCGGATACGCCCTTGCCCATGAACGCCTGCTCGCTGGCCAGCCCCAGATAACGGGCGCTCGCTCCCGTAGCGATGATCAGTGCATCGCACGTGTAGGACACGCTGTCGCCAACCAGGGTGAAAGGTCGCGCAGCCAGATCAACTGCCTGGATATGGTCGTAGACGACTTCGGTCTCGAACCGCTCGGCGTGGATCTGCATGCGCTGCATCAGATCTGGACCGGTCAGGCCATGGGCATCGCCGGGCCAGTTGTCCACTTCCGTGGTAGTGGTCAGTTGGCCGCCGGCCTGCAACCCGGTGATCAGCAGTGGCCTGAGATTGGCACGTGCAGCATACACCGCCGCGCTGTAGCCGGCAGGGCCGGACCCGAGAATGATCACACGCGCATGGCGCACACTGGACATCGCAAACTCCTCACGGCACATCTGCCGGGAAAGGGAGCCTTCGGCAACGGGCAGGAATCTGCCAGAAGTGGCTCCGCAAAGGGATGCGAGAAGACTACGGGCCACCTGGACAGGGACGGAAATGTCCTTTGCCAATCCCGCGCATAGCCGTGGCCTATGACGCCGGTGGTAACGCCGTCGCGCTTTCCCAGGGGCGGCAAAATGGGTAAGGTCGCGCGACGTTCATTTTCTGGAGACATTGTCATGCGCGCCCCCGTGCTGTCCGGCCCGCAATACCTCAGCGAGGGCCTGAAGCTGGTATTGAGCCCCGGCCTGCGACTGTTCGTGCTGCTGCCCCTGGCGATCAACCTAATCCTGTTCAGCCTGATGATCGGCTTCGCCATTCAGCAGTTCAGCGGCTGGGTAGACGCCTTCATGCCGAGCCTGCCCAACTGGCTGAGCTTCCTGCAGTACATTCTCTGGCCGCTGTTCGTGGTTCTGGTGGTGCTGATGGTGTTCTTCACCTTCACCATGCTGGCCAATATCGTCGCGGCACCGTTCAATGGCTTTCTCGCCGAGAAGGTCGAGGTGGTGGTACGTGGCGAGGACAATTTCCCGCCGTTCAGTTGGGCCGAGCTGCTTGCCATGGTACCGCGCACCCTGGGCCGCGAGGCGCGCAAGCTGGCGTACTTCCTGCCCCGGGCGCTGGGCCTGCTGGTCCTCTCCTTCATCCCGGTGGTCAACCTGGTGGCCGCGCCGCTGTGGCTGCTGTTCGGCGTGTGGATGATGGCCATCCAGTACATCGATTACCCGGCGGACAACAACAAGGTGAGCTGGCAGGACATGCTCGCCTGGCTGCGTGAAAAACGCTGGCAGTCACTGGGTTTCGGTGGCATCACCTATGCCGCGCTGCTGATTCCCTTCGTCAATATCCTGATGATGCCCGCCGCTGTTGCAGGCGCGACCCTGTTCTGGGTGCGCGAGGGCGGCGTCAGCGATGGCGCGCGGGCTGTCACGAAAACGCCACACTGATGTCACAAACGCTACATGACAGCGGCCCAGACTGCTGTCATGAGCACTCCCCCGCTATTCATCGCCCTGGTCAGCGAAACCTTCAGCCCGGAAATCAATGGGGTGGCCAATACCCTCGGCCATCTGGTCACCGGGCTGCGCGCGCGCGGTCATCGCCTGCAACTGATCCGGCCCCGACAGGCCGCCGATGCAACCGCGATCAACGATGACGACCTGCTGCTCACCCGCGGCTGGCCGCTACCCGGCTACCGGGGCCTGCAATGGGGCCAGTCGGCACGTCACAAGCTGCTGCGCCTGTGGCGCAGGCAGCGCCCGGATGTGCTCTACATCGCCACCGAAGGGCCGCTGGGCCTGTCCGCCCTGAGAGCCGCTCGGCGCCTGCGCATCCCGGTGATCAGCGGCTTTCACACCAACTTTCAGCAATACACCGGGCATTACGGCATCACCTTGCTGACCCGGCTGCTGACCAACTACCTGCGCTGGTTTCACAACGCCTCACGCATGACCCTGGTGCCTAGCCTCAGCCAGCGCTGCGAACTGCAGCGTCGCGGTTTCGAGCGCCTGGAGCTGCTTGCCCGTGGCGTCGATGCCCACCTGTTCAACCCGGCCCGGCGCAGTGACGAATTACGCCGCAGCTGGGGCCTCGATGAGCAGGATATCGCCGTGCTGCACGTCGGCCGGCTGGCTGCGGAAAAGAATCTGGATCTGCTGGTGAGCACCTTCCAGGCCCTGCAGCGACAACGTGCAGGGCAGCGGCTCAAGCTGATCGTGGTGGGTGACGGCCCGCAGCGCGACAGCCTGCAGCGGCAACTGCCGGATGCGCTGTTCTGCGGCATACAGCGTGGCGAAACCCTGGCCGAGCACTACGCCAGCGGCGATCTGTTCCTGTTTCCCAGCCTCTCCGAGACGTTCGGCAATGTGTTGCTCGAGGCCATGGCAGCAGGGCTGGGGGTAGTCGCCTTCGATCAAGCGGCAGCCGCTCAACACGTCGAGCACGGCCACTCCGGCATGCTGGCCAGCGCCGATGACCAGCGTACCTTCATCGAAGCCGCCAATTGGTTGATCGAAGACAGGGAGAACCTGCGCCGGGTGCGTCTCAATGCGCGCCGGCACGCGGCCAGACAGAGCTGGGCATCGATCATCGAAGAGTTCGAAAACCACCTGCACGGCGCGATCCATGGCAACGACAGGCAAAGCGCTGCGCGTACCGCCGCGGTAGCGATCGAGACGAAGCGGGCGCATTAAGCCAGCCCAAGCTGGGGCCGCATACGAGACAGGCCGCCTGATCGGCGGCCTGTGTCATTCAGGCCAGCGCTTTCTCGATGGCCTGGATCAGGGCAGGATCATCCGGAGCGGTGCGCGGCGAGAAGCGCGCCAGCACGCGACCATCCTGGCCGACCAGAAACTTCTCGAAGTTCCAGGTGATGTCACCGGGAAACTCGGCGCCCTCGCCGGCCAGCAGTCGATACAGGGGATGGCGGCTACTGCCGTTGACTTCGAGCTTGCTGCTCAGCGGGAAGGTGACCCCGTAGTTCAGGCTGCAGAACTGCGCGATCGCCGACTCACTGTCCGGCTCCTGGCCCGCGAACTGATTGCACGGCACACCCAGTACACTGAAACCCTGGGCTGCATACGCCTGCTGCAAGCGCTCCAGCCCCGCATACTGCGGCGTAAGCCCGCACTTCGAGGCCACATTGACCACCAGCACGACTTTGCCCTTGAGCGGAGCCAAAGGCAGCTCCTGGCCATCCAGTGCGTGCAGTGTCAGGTCGTGAAAGGCGCTCATGGTGTGCTCCGGGTAACGCTAATACGGATGAAGAAGAGACGAAAAAGGCGCCGAAAAAGGCGCCTTTTCGTGACTGCAGCTTAGCAGTCAGGGGTGACCAGCGGCCAGCAGCGAAAGATCGACTGCCGACATACGGATCAGTGGTGGTGACCACCTTCGCCGTGCACGTGACCGTGGGCGACTTCTTCGGCGCTGGCATCACGCACGTCGACGACCTTGACCGCGAAGGTCAGGCGCTGGCCGGCCAGCGGGTGGTTGCCGTCGACGATCACGTCGTCGCCGTCCAGCTCACGGATGGTGACGATCTGCATGCCGCCGTCCGGGCCGGATGCGTGGAACTGCATGCCGACCTCCAGTTCGTCGACGCCTTCGAACATCGAGCGGTTCAGGGTGGCGACCAGCTCAGCGCTGTATTCGCCGTAGGCTTCTTCCGGCTCGACGGAGACATTGACTTCGTCCCCGGCCTGCTTGCCGACCAGTGCCTTCTCGAGACCGACGATGATGTTGCCAGCGCCGTGCAGGTAAACCAGCGGCGCGCCGCCAGCGGAACTATCGATTACCTCACCGGCATCGTTGGTCAGGGTATAGTCGATGGAAACGGCCTTGTTGGCGGCGATCTGCATGGGGCGAACCTTTTGCTCGAGGAAAATGAACGTGAGATTGTAACCAAGGGACGATGCGAAAGCGACCCAACCCCAGACGGGCGGGCCGCATCGGGCATTACCCTGGTCGGTTTTGAGCAGGATCATGACGGTCACTGGGTGGCTGTCTTATCTTGTGGCCATACTCAACACCTGCGCCATCAGCCTCCCTGGCAAAATCGCGCCTGGGTGCTCGATGCCGTGCAACGGCGCACACGTATCGGCACGAACTTCACCTGTGGCTGGTGTGTCGCAGCGCTAGCCGAAACGCCTAAGGACTTCTGAATGCCCGCACGCAATATTCTGGTGATCAACTGCGGTAGCTCCTCCATCAAGTTCGCGCTGGTCGATCCCGACCAGACCCAGTTCGCCATCAGCGGCCTGGCCGAACGTCTCGGTAGCGCAGATGCCGTTCTGCACTGGCAGCGCGATGGCATCAAGCACAGTCAGGCGATTGCCGGTGACGATCACCGTGCAGCCCTCGCCCACCTGCTTGCGCGGGTGCAGGAAGCCACCGGCGGCCATCTGCATGGCATCGGCCACCGGGTGGTGCATGGTGGCGAACACTTCACCAGCGCCCAGCGCTTGGACGATGAAGTGATCGCGGCGATCCGTGCGGTGGCACCCCTGGCGCCACTGCACAACCCTGCGGGCCTGCTAGGCATCGAAGCCGCGCTGGCGCTGTACCCACAACTGCCTCAGGTCGCGGTGTTCGACACCGCCTTTCACCAGAGCCTGCCCGAGCATGCCTACCGCTACGCCGTGCCGGAACATCTGTACCGCGACCACGGCGTACGCCGCTACGGTTTCCACGGCACCAGCCACCGCTTCGTCAGCGCCCGCGCTGCCGAGCTGACCGGCCTGCCCATCGACGACAGCGCATGGCTGGTCGCCCACCTGGGCAATGGCTGTTCGACCTGCGCCGTGGTCAACGGCCAGAGCCGCGATACCAGCATGGGGCTGACCCCACTGGAGGGGCTGGTGATGGGCACCCGCAGCGGTGACGTTGACCCCAACCTGCACAGCCACCTCTCGCGCACCCTGGGCTGGAGCCTGGAGCAGATCGATCGCATGCTCAACCACGACAGCGGCCTGCTCGGTCTGTCCGGCCTCTCCAACGACATGCGCAGCCTCGAACAGGCCCGTGAAGAAGGGCATGCCGGCGCGACCCTGGCCATCGAGGTGTTCTGCTACCGGCTGGCCAAATCCCTAGCGGCCATGAGCTGCGCCCTGCCGCGTCTGGACGGGCTGATCTTCACCGGCGGCATCGGCGAAAACTCGCCACTGATCCGCAGCAAGACGGTCGCCCACCTGAGCCTGCTCGGCCTGAAACTGGACGCCACGGCCAACGCGCGCTGCCTGCGTGGCGTCAGCGGGCCTATCCATGCGCAAGACCATATTCGGGTGCTGGTGGTGCCCACCAACGAAGAGCGACAGATCGCCCTCGACACACTGGCGCTGCTCGACTGACACGGAGAACCCCATGCACACCTTCTTCATTTCCCCGACCGGCTTCGGGGTCGGCCTCACCTCCATCAGCCTGGGCCTGGTAGGCGCCCTGGAAAGGGCCGGTCTCAAGGTCGGTTTCTTCAAGCCGATCGCCCAGCCACACCAGGGCGACGCCGGTCCCGAGCGCTCCAGCGAACTGGTCGCCCGCACCCATGGCCTGCACTCGCCCAAGCCGCTGGCGCTCGCTCACGTCGAGCGCCGCCTGGGCGATGGCGACCTGGACGAGTTGCTCGAGGAAATCATCAGCCTCTATCAGGAGGCCGCCAAGGACAAGGACGTGGTGATCGTCGAAGGCATGGTGCCAACCCGCCAGGCCAGCTACGCGGCACGGGTCAACTTCCATCTGGCCAAGAGCCTGGATGCCGACGTGATTCTGGTCTCCGCCCCAGAGCAGGAAAGCCTCAGCGAGCTGTGCGACCGCGTGGAAATCCAGGCCCAGCAGTTCGGCGGGCCGAAAGACCCCAAAGTACTCGGGGTGATCCTCAACAAGATCCGCAGTGACGACGGTCTGGAAGCGTTCGCTGCACGCCTGCGCGAGCACTCCTCGCTGCTGCGTCATCCGGAATTCCGCCTGCTCGGCTGCATTCCCTGGCTCGACGAATTGAATGCACCGCGCACCCGCGATATCGCCGAACTGCTCGGCGCCCGTGTGCTGAACGCCGGTGACTACGAACAGCGCCGCATGCTGAAAATCGTGCTCTGCGCCCGCGCCGTGGCCAACACCGTACAGTTGCTCAAGCCCGGCACGCTGGTGGTGACGCCAGGCGATCGCGACGACATCATTCTCGCGGCCAGCCTGGCGGCCATGAACGGCATGCCACTGGCCGGCCTGTTGCTGTGCAGTGACTTCGCCCCTGACCCGCGCATCATGGAGCTATGCCGTGGCGCGCTGCAGAGCGGCCTGCCGGTGATGACCGTAAGTACCGGCTCCTACGATACCGCCACCAACCTCAACCGGCTGAACAAGGAAATTCCGGTCGACGACAAGGAGCGTGCCGAGAAGGTCGCCGACTTCGTAGCCAGCCACCTCGACCACGACTGGCTTGCCGCCCGCTGCGGCAGCCCCCGTGAACTGCGCCTGTCGCCCCCCGCGTTTCGCTACCAGCTGGTGCAACAGGCCAAGGCAGCCAACAAGCGCATCGTCCTGCCCGAAGGCGCCGAGCCGCGCACCGTGCAGGCCGCGGCCATCTGTCAGGCACGCGGCATCGCCCGCTGCGTGCTGCTGGCCAAACCCGAAGAAGTGCATGCAGTGGCGCAGGCTCAGGGCATCGAGCTGCCACCGGGCCTGGAGATTCTCGACCCGGATCTGATCCGCGAGCGTTATGTCGAGCCGATGGTCGAGCTGCGTAAGGGCAAGGGCCTCAACGCCCCCATGGCCAGCGCTCAGCTCGAAGACACCGTGGTGCTAGGTACCATGATGCTGGCCCTGGACGAGGTCGACGGCCTGGTGTCCGGCGCGGTGCACACAACGGCCAATACCATCCGCCCGGCGCTGCAGTTGATCAAGACCGCACCGGGCTACAACTTGGTGTCTTCGGTGTTCTTCATGCTGCTGCCTGATCAGGTTCTGGTCTACGGTGATTGCGCGGTCAATCCGGACCCCAACGCAGAACAACTGGCCGAAATCGCCCTGCAGAGCGCCAGTTCGGCACAGGCCTTCGGTATTCCACCGCGCGTGGCCATGCTCAGCTACTCCACCGGCGACTCCGGCAGCGGTGAGGAAGTGGAGAAGGTCCGCGAGGCGACCCGTCTGGCGCGCAAGGCCAACCCGGATCTGCTCCTCGATGGCCCCTTGCAGTACGACGCCGCCGCCATCGAAAGCGTGGGCCGGCAGAAGGCGCCCAACAGTCCGGTGGCCGGCCGCGCCACGGTGTTCATATTCCCGGACCTGAATACCGGCAACACCACTTACAAGGCCGTGCAACGCAGCGCCGACTGCATCAGCGTCGGCCCCATGCTGCAGGGCCTGCGCAAGCCGGTGAACGACCTGTCCCGCGGAGCGCTGGTCGACGATATCGTCTTCACCATCGCGCTCACCGCGATTCAGGCCGCCAACATGCGCCAGTGAGGCTCCGCCAGTTCGAGCGCAGCCAATGCGGTTCGCGCTCGGATCGGCTTGCAGTTCCATCACCAATCGTTAACCTGTGCGGCAATTGCCGCCGAGCCATGGCCGCGGCTCAACCTGCACGAGGTCCGCGCATCCATGCTGCATTTTCTGCCTGCCCCCCTGCTCGGTCTGCTGGGCAGTGTCCTGCTAGCCGTCAACACGCTGTTCTGGTGCTGGCCTTTGTTTGCCGTCACCCTGCTGCGCATCCTCCTGCCATTGGCTGTCGTGCAGCGGGCCTGCGACCGGTCGATGGCCTTCATCCAGGAAGGCTGGATCAGCTGCAACAAGGTCTGGATGCAGGTGCTGGGCAACACTCGCTGGCACGTCGAGGGGGCACAGGGTTTCGACTATCAGCACTCCTACCTGGTGACCAGCAACCATCAGAGCTGGGTGGATATTCTGGTGCTGCAGTACCTGTTCAACAGACGAATCCGCCCGCTGAAGTTCTTCCTCAAGCAGGAGTTGATCTGGGTACCGGTAATCGGGCTGTGCTGGTGGGCGCTGGGTTTCCCGTTCATGAAGCGCTACTCCAAGGAGTACCTGGCCAGGCACCCGGAGAAGAAAGGCAAGGACCTGCAGACCACCCGGCGTACCTGCGCCAAATTCCGACACAACCCTGTCGGCATCTTCAACTTCGTCGAAGGCACGCGGCTGACGCCGGCCAAGCACCGAGAACAGCAGTCCCCCTACCGTTATCTGTTGAAGCCCAAGGCGGGTGGCCTGGCCTTCGTACTCGATGCCATGGGCGAGCAACTGCACGGCATCATCAACGTCACCCTGCATTATCCCAAGGGCAGCCCAGGATTCTGGGCGCTGCTGAGTGGCCAGCTGGAAGAAGTGGTGGTACTCATCGAGCAGCTACCGATCCCCACGCACTTCATCGGTCGCGCCTATGATCAGGACGAAGCCTATCGCAAGGAATTCCAGCAATGGATCAACGCGCTCTGGCACGACAAGGACGTCCAGCTGGAACGGCTGCACCAGCAGCATCCCTGAGCCGTCAGCTCAGCGGCTGCAGCTCGGCACCGTAAAAGCAGAACTGCCGCCGCCCGCCGCGCTTGGCCGCGTACATCGCGGTATCGGCGGCGCGCAGCACCTCTTCGATGGTCTTGCCATCGGCGGGCAGCAAGGCGATACCGATGCTGACGCCCAGACTGAACGACTCGCCCTGGAAACGCTGCTCACTGGAGACCTGCTCGATCAGTTTCTCCGCCACTGACGCGGCATCGGCCGGACTGCCCAGGCTGTCGATGATCACCGTGAACTCGTCGCCCCCGATGCGCGCCAGATGGTCGTAGGGCCTCAGGCAGGTCTTGAGCTGCACACTGACCCAGCGCAGTACCTGATCGCCCATCTCGTGCCCCAGGGTGTCGTTGATGTGCTTGAAGCCATCCAGATCGAGGTAGAGCAACGCGGCCTTCTGACCGGTGCGCTCGTTGCGCGAGATCGCAGCCTGCAGCTCCTGAAGAAAACCGCGCCGGTTGAGTAACCCCGTCAGCGCATCCGTGATGGCCAGCGACTCGAGCTGTTGATGCAGGTCGCGAACCACCGACATGTCCAGCGCAAGCAGAATCATCGCGTTCTGCTCATCGGGCAGCGGCGAGCAAGACAGCGCTACCGGCACACGCTGTCCATCCCGGGTACGCAGGTTGGCATCGTGCAGACGCAGGTTCTCCCGACGCAGCCAATGCTGGTAGAAGCTCGACGCTTGCCAGCGTTCCTCGCGGGGCGTATCGATCCAGGTCAGCAGCTCGCTGCCGGCCAGCTCGGCGTCCTGACAACCGAGCATTCTGGCGATCGCCGGGTTGGCGAAGCGCACGCGCCCATCGTCGCCCACCACCATGATGCCTTCGGCGGTGTTGTCGAGAATCGAAGCATTGAAGGCGCGCTCGCGCTCCAGTTGCTGGCTGAGGCGCAACAGGCCGCTGCGATACTGTTCACGCTCGAGCAGCGCACGCACCTTGTGCAGCAGGATCGCCGGCTGCACCGGCTTGGAAATGAAATCCACCGCACCGGCGCCGTAGCCCTGACTGAGGACGTCATCGGTCTGGATCATCCCGGAGATGAAGATGATCGGCGTGAAGCGCGTACGCGGATCATCGCGCATGCGTCGCGCCACCTCGAAACCGTCCATGCGTGGCATTTGCACATCGAGCAGCACCAGCCCCACCTGCCCCTGTGCCAGAAATTCCAGGGCCTTGGCGCCGGAGTCGAGGCAGTGCACCGGCCGGCCAATATCCTCCAGCAGCTCCTGCATGTCCTCCAGGTTGTCCCAGCGGTCATCGACGACGAGGATTCCCAGCGTCTTATCCTGATCCTGCACACCTACCTCCATGCCCATGACTGCGTCCCGCAGCGAGCTTCGACGCCTGACGGCATCGACAAGCTCGCGCCGGGTTCGACCATTCCTCTCACCAGTCTAGCCTTGCCCGGCCACATAGCCACGTGCCAGCCTGCAGAATCACAGGCATCAAAAAACCCCGCCGGGGCGGGGTTTCTGATGAGCCTTGGATTCTTACAGCGGACGCAGATTGATCTCCACCCGGCGATTCTGCGCGCGGCCAGCTTCATTGGCATTGCTGGCGATAGGCTGGTTGGGGCCGGCTCCGTAAGAGGAGATGCGCGACGAGTCGACACCATTGGCCGACAGGTACGAGGCAACGCTCTGGGCACGGCGGGTAGACAGGTTCTGGTTGAGATCGGCAGAACCGGTGCTATCGGTATGACCGACGATATTCACGCCGTTCTTGTTGAATTCCTTGAAGGTCAGCACCAGCGAATTCAGCGTCGGGTAGAAGCTGCTGGAAATGTCCGCCGAGTTGCTGGCGAACGTGATATTGCCCGGCATGATCAGCGTCAGGTCGTTGCCGTTGCGCTGCACCTGAACGCCCGTGCCTTGCAGCTGCTGACGCAGCTTGGCTTCCTGAGTATCGACGTAGTAACCGTAGCCACCGCCCGCCGCGCCACCGACGGCAGCTCCGATCAGCGCACCTTTCTTGCGATCCTTCTTGCTCGAGGTCGCGGCACCGACAGCCGCACCTGCCAGGGCACCAACGCCGCCATAGATCCCAGCCTTGCCGGCCTGGCTTTCGCCGGTATAGGGGTTGGCCGTACAGCCGGAGAGAATGGCCAATACAGCGATAGCAGCCATCAGAGAGCGGCAGTTGTTCATGATGATTCCCTTGTGTCGTTGCGTGTAGATGTCAGGCTTGGCCCGCGGCTTCGAACCACGAAAAAGCGCCAAGTTCCTGACGCAGCCTAACAACTGCAAAGGGAAAAATCTGTAACGACTTGTTTTTCAAGCCCGCACGAAGGGGTTCTCGCGCATCTCATCGCCCAGCCGGGTGTCCGCGCCATGGCCGGTGACCACGGTCGCTTCCTCGTCCAGGCGATACAATCGCTGCTTGATCGAGCGTTCGATGGTGGCGTAGTCACCGCCCCACAGATCGGTCCGCCCGATGCCCCGGCGAAACAGCGTATCGCCGGCAATCAGCAACTTGGCCTCCGGGAACCAGAAGCTCATCGAACCCGGTGTATGACCCGGCGTATGCAGCGCCACGCCACAGCCGCAGGCGAGCGCCTCGTCATCGGCCAGCCACTGGTCAGGCGCAGGTACGGGCGTGTAGGGCACGCCGAACATCTGGCACTGCATCTCCAGGTTGTCCCAGAGAAACTGATCGTCCTTGTGCAGGTGCAGGGTTGCACCGGTCTTTTCTTTCATCTGTCCGGAGGCGAGAAAGTGATCGAGGTGCGCATGGGTATGGATGATGCTCACCACTTTCAGGCCCAGCACCTCCAGGCGCGCCATGATCAACTCCGGATTGCCGCCCGGATCGACGACGATGGCCTTGCCGGTCAAAGGATCACCGATGATCGTGCAGTTGCACTGCAACGGGCCGACGGGAAAGGTTTCGCGGATCAGGCTAGGTCGTGAAGCTTGCATGGGCGTTCCTGTAAAGCAGGTGGCGGGCCAAGGGCGGATTCTAGCCGTAAAGCGGGGCTTCACGCTTGCAGCCGGTGGTCAGGAATTCAGCAGCCCCAGCACCTGTGCTCGGGCCACGGCCTCGGTGCGGCGCTGCACGTTGAGCTTGCCATTGATATGGCGTGCGTGGGTTTTCACCGTGTGCAGGGAAATGAACAGCCGCTCGCTGATCTGCTGGTTGGAACACCCCTGCGCGATCAGTTGCAGTACCGCCAGCTCGCGAGTGCTCAGCCCTTCGCAACCCGCGGTGGGCAGAACCACCGCAGCGGGCAACTGCTCCAGCAGCGACAGGCACAGCGGGCAGTTCGGGTACTCGCGCAGGCGCTCGCCAAGCCATTGCGGTTCCTGTTCCAGCAGTTGCCGAAACGGCAGCAGCGCACCACCTGCCAATGCCTGCACACAACCTCGCAGTTGCATGCGTGCCTCATGCTCGCGGCCGGCACGCCGCAACAGCAGGATCATCTGCACCCGTGCCGTCGTCCCTGGCAGGCTATCGATGCCGGTTTTCGCCAGCCCGGAAAAGAATCGCTCGGCCGCCTCTGCACGGCCCTGGGTGGTCGCCAGAACGCCTTGCAGCAAGGCGATGTGCAGGTGCAACTGAGGCTGGAACTCCGGCGCTGCCGCAGCCTGTTCTCCACCGTAGGTTTCGGCCAGGCGCTGCAGCCAGACCGCAGCCAGCTCGGTCTGGCCCTGAAGCAGCCAGAGTTCGCATTTGCTCAGGGTGATGATCGCCAGGTAATACACCGCCGGCACATCCCACATGTGCATCAGCCGCTCGGCCTCGGCCAGTTCGGCGAATGCTTCGGCGAAGCGGCCTTCTCGGCCGTCCAGCGCGGCCAGGCAGCAATGCCCGAGCAGCACGCCCAGGTCACGACAGGCACGCGCCTCGCTGACACCGGCGCGCAACTGCTCACGGGCATCCTGTGGCTGCAGGCGCACGGTCAGCAGATACCCGCCATAAAGCCGTAAACGTGCCCGGGTGGCGTACGCGTCCCCCGGCAAGCCGCGCAACCTGGCAAGGCCGATCTCGACTTCGCCAAGCGCCCGGGACACTTCGCCGCGGGCCTGCAGGCTGCGCGCCCGGTCGTGATGCACCAGGGCCTCGAACAATGGATTGCCGACCCGCTGCGCCAGCTCCAGGGCGTTGCGGTTGATCGCTCGAGCCTGCCAGATGTCGTTCTGACTAATGGCCAGATTGCCCAGCGTGGACAGGCACAGCAGCCGCTGCCCATAACGTTCCAGGGGCAGATCCTGCAAAGCCGCCTCGCAGTGACGTCGGGCCCTGTCACTGTCACCCCGCCCACGCGCGATGACCCCGCTGAGCGCCAGCCATTGCGCGATCAGGTTGCGCTGCTGTTCGGCATCTGGCGCTGGCAGAAAGCGCTGCAGTTGCCCGATCAGATCTTCGGCGGCATCCAGCTGGCAGGCCAGCACCAGTGCCCAGCCGTACAGGGCTATCAACCGTGGCGTACTGACCAGCAGGCTGTCCGGCAGGTTGGCTTTCCAGCGCAGCAAGGCGGCGAAGTCCTGCTCACCGAGCAGTTGTTCCTCGGAGAGGTTCTGAACCAGTTGTGCGGCAACGCCTGGCTGCCCGGCACGCAGGGCATGCTCGACCGCCTCGCCGATCAAACCCTGGGCAGCGAACCAGTTGCTGGCACGCAGATGTCGACCATTGGCCAGGGCCGGCTCAGAGCGGGCACGCAACAGATCGGAGAAAAGATGGTGATAACGAAACCAGCGGCCCTGGCTGTCGAGGGGCACCAGAAAGACCTGATGGGCCTGCAGGTGACGGAGAATTTCGCTGCTGTCCCGTGCATCGCGCAGGGCATCGCACAGCTCTGCACAGATACGTTCCTGGCCTGCCGTCTCGTAGAGAAATGCCTGTACCGCTTGTGGCTAGCGGCCGATCACCTCTTCGAGCAGATAGTCGCGAATCAACCCCTGAGCGCCCTGCAGACCTGCCTGCCCACGCACCGCCCCACCCTCTTCGGCCGCCAGTAGCCAGAGACGCAGACCGGCCACCCAGCCCTCGCTGCGCAGGCGCAATTCCGCCAGCTCGGCGGCAGTCAGCCTCACACCCCGCTCACGCAGCAGCGTCTCGACCTCTCGCTCGTCGAGACGCAAGTCCTGCTCCTGCAGTTCCAGCAGTTGCCGTGACAAACGAAGACGCGCGAGATGCCAGTCAGGGCGCTGACGGCTGGTGACCAGAAGTATCAACCCAGCAGGCAAGTGATTGAGCAGGAACTGCAGGCAACCGTCGAGTACCGCGCCCTGCGCCAAGTGGTAGTCGTCGAGGACGACGAGTAACGGCCTGGCGGTATCCAGGCGCTCACCCAGTTCGTCGAGCAGCTCGCCCAGCCAGGCTTCGAAGGCGAACGGTTGGTGACGTTGGCGCAGCTTGAGCACGCCGGCAGCCTCGCTCGCCAGGCCGGGATAACAGGATTGCAGCCCGGCCAGAAGCCGCTCCAGAAAGCGGCCAGGATCGCTGTCGCGGCTGGCCAACCCCAGCCACAGGCTCTGCCAGCCTGCCGGCAGGCCTTCGCAGAACTCGATGGCCAAGGAGCTCTTGCCGAAACCGGCAGGTGCGCCGATGAACAGCAGACGCCCGCCCAGGCCGTGCAGCAGCCGCTCACAGAGACGTGGCCGTTTTATGTAGCCCTGCGGCAGAGGTGGCCGAAAGAAATGCCCGCAGCCCTCGCCCGATACGACGATGGGAGCGGCACGCAGTGAAGGAGAAGGGTCGATCATCAGCAGAATCTTGAACGGCGCAGCGAAGTGGGCAGAGTGACTGGTGAGCCTAGTCGGTAACCCGGCGCTTTAGAAGCCTCCATAACCGCTCTGGATGATTCAGGATGCGTCCGGCATGCACAGGCTCGCAGGTCTCCCCCGAATACGATCGAGCGTTTCTACAGGCAAGAAAAAACCGGCCCTGAGGCCGGTTCTCTCTCCTCCATGCGCTGATCAGCGAACGCCGGACTGACGCAGGGCTGCCGGGGTGTAATCGCTTTCCTTGGCCGGATAGTCGAACTCGTAAGCACGCTTCTCTTCGTTCTTCAGACCCAGAGCGAGGTAACGACCGGACAGCAGGTCGTGGATGACTTCCACCGCGTACCAAGGTACCTGCTTGTCGTAGTAGTACTGCGCGTGGGCTTCGGCTACACGCCACAGGGTACCGCGACCGTCGTAGTGGTCGATGGCAGAGGCCTGCCAGGTATCCTCGTCGAGATAGAAGTCACGCTTGGCATAGATGTGACGCTCGCCCTGCTTGAGGGTAGCGGTCACGTGCCAGACGCGGTGCAGCTCATAACGGGTCAGATCCGGGTTCAAGTGCCCAGCCTTGACGATATCGCTGTACTTCAGTTTCGGCGAATCGATGCGGTAGCTGTTGTAGGGGATGTAGATTTCCTTCTTGCCCAGCAACTGCCAGTCATAGCGATCCGGCGAACCGTTGTACATGTCCAGGTTATCCGAGGTACGCAGGCCATCGGCTGCGGTACCCGGGCCATCGTAGGACACCTGCGGCGCACGACGCACGCGGCGCTGACCGGCGTTGTACAACCACGCCATGCGCGGCTCCTTCACCTGATCGATCGTCTCATGCACCAGCAGCACGTTGCCGGCCAGGCGCGAAGGCGCCGTTACCCGCTGCTTGAAGTAGAACAGGATATTGCTGGGTTTGCTGGTATCGACGTCCTTCATCATCCCGCGGAAGGCGAACTCCTCTTCCAGGCTGACCGGGCTGAACGAGCCATTGGCCTGCGGCGTCACCTGTACGACGTGGCGTCGAACGCTGGCGCCACGGTAGCGGGTGATGTGGTTCCAGATCGCTTCCAGACCGTCCTTGGGAATCGGGAAGGGGTTGGCCAGCTGGAAATTCTCCAGGCCTTCACCACCCTGAATCAGCTTGGTGTTGGTGGCATTGAGTTTGGCTGCCGCAATGATGTTATCCGGCAGATTCGCCGTACGGTGGGTTGGGAATACCGGCATCCGGTAGGTTTCCGGGTAACGCTTGAACATCGCGTACTGGCCCGGCGTGAGCTTGTCCTTGTACTGCTCGACGTTCTGCGCGGTGATGGTGAACAGCGGCTTCTCGTTGGGGAATGGATCGGCCAGGAAACCACCACCATCCACAGCCCCGGCATTGATCGGCAAACCACCGGTCCATGCTGGAATGCTGCCATCGGCATTGCCTGCTTTCTCCGCACCAATCGGCGTCAGGGTATTACCCAGCTTGGCGGCCTCATCCGAAGATACCGCCGCCATCACGCTGCAGGCCAGCAGCGACAAGGTCAGAGCGCCGGTCTGCAACAGTCTTTTCGTTGTGTTCATAAATGCATTTTCCTATGAATACGGGCGCTTAGAAGTTCATGCCGAAGCTGAGGGCGACGAAGTCGCGATCGTCCTGCACGCTATAGTCACCACCGAAGAAGTTGGTGTAGGCGAGGCTGGCCGTGTAGGTGTTCTGGTACTCGGCATCGACGCCCAGGCTGACGGCCTTGCGGCCTTCTTCGAAGTTGGCACCTGGGCCTGGGGAATAACCCTTCACGTCATGGGACCAGGCCACGTTGGGCTTGAGGTTCACGCCGGCGAATGCATCGTTGTAATCCCAGATGGCCCGCATGCGATAGCCCCACGAATCGGAGGTGGTGAAACCATCGTTTTCGCAGTAGCGGCTGACGTTCCGCGCATCGCCTGCACCGATGGTGCTAGCGTTGAGCGACTGGCAACGCCCGCCCGCCAATGGGCCTGGGCCGAATACGGGATCGCGGCCGTAGCGGATTTCCGAAACACTCTCCAGGCCGCCGACGTGCGTCCAGCCCACTTCACCGACGACGGTCATACGGGCTGCACCCATGACCTGGTCGAAGAAGTGAGTGAACGTGGTTTGCAGCTGGGTGATTTCCTTGCGGCGGTAACCGTGACTGTCCTGCCCCGCGACTGCCTGGATCGGCGACACGGATGGGTCGATAAGGGTCAAACCACCAAAGAGAATGTCGGTCGAGTTGATTTGTACGGGGGCATTCGGCCGGTAACTGATTTCACCACTCCAAGCGGTGCCTGTCGGCAACGTGGTGGAGAAGCTCAACCCATAAAGACGGATATCTTCAGGATATTCGATGAAGTAACGGCTATTGCCCGCAATCGCAGCAGACGCCAGACCTGTAGCGGCAGTCTGGAATTGGGCGCTGGAAAGCACGGCATTCCTGACCGCGGCCAACCCTCCTGGCGTAGCGCATGTAGCCCCGAGCGTCGCACAGCGGGCCGATATCAATGAAGTAGCCAGCCCGGTAGGCGCTGACCGTGCAGCAGCTACTGTTGCTGCGGAAGCTGCCTGTCCGCTGAAGATCGGCGCACGGCTGTGATAATTCATGAAATAGGCACCGAACTCGGTATCCAGCTCCTGCGCGTACCAACGCAGCGCGAGGCCGAACTGACCATCGTCACGGGCATCTCTGTCGGCACCGCGAGGAACGATCACCCCTTCGGAGGTGGTGCGATAGCCTGCGCCAGCCGCGGCACCGAACCCTGACAGCGCCCCGAGGGCAGGACTGAGAACGGCCAGATTGTCGCTACAGCCATCCGCGTAAACGTCAGGCTGCGAGAAGAAGGTGCCGCAGTTGTCGACGACGGTCTGGTCCCACTCCAGCTGATAGAAGAACTCCGCAGACAGATTATCGGTCAGGCTTTGCGACACGTAGAACATGTTGACCGGAATCAGCCCCTCCTTGACCTCGGCACCGGGACGGCGGAACGCAGCGACGTCTACCGGGTTGATCGCATTGATGCTGTTCTGGATGAAGGTACTTTCGCCCCAGCTGACTACCTGCTTGCCCAGACGCACGGTACCGGGCTGATCGGCAATGCTGTAATTGTGGTAGACGAATGCATCGAGCAGCTCGCCGCCAGAAGACTTGGCGCCTTCCTTGCGGTTGGAATCACTGATGTCCTTGAACTCGCGACCCTCGTCCTTGAGTTCGAAGTCGTACCAATACTTGCCACGTACGAAAACACCAGTATCCCCATACTTGAGTTCGAGATCGTGGATACCTTTGAAGATCTTCGAGAAGGTCTCGCCACGCTTGAAGTTCAACCGGCCATCGTCAGTGGTTTGCGAAAGCCCGTAACCACCGTTGTTGACACCGATCAGATTCTTGTCAGCTTTGGACGTCGACCAACTGGCCCCTACCGACAGCGACGAATCGAATTGTCCTTCGATCTCCCCGATATTGAAATTGACGGCGAATGCCGGGCTGGCGAGAGCTGATGCGAGGCTGACGGCCAGCGGCAGTTTTGCCAGACGCCAGAACGGCCTTGTTGTGTTGGTCATCGACGCTACTCCATTTGTTTTTGTTATGGCTGATTGACTATAGCCAGCGAGCCTTGCCGGGTGATCACCCGAAAGAGTGATTTACAGTGCTCGAGACACTCTGGCTCGCAGGTTTCGACGGATCAGTCCCATCCGTGACAAGCCAAGAATGGCTCGAATCCAGCAATTAGCAAGCCAAACGCTTGTTTGACTGATCAGTCACATTTTCGCCGTTGAAATTCGTGCCTTACAGGGTCGACAGAAACCCACTTCCTGCCGCCTGCCACTGCGCGATGTCGACGCGAATGCGCTTTTTGTCCAGCTTGCCCACACTGGTCTTGGGAACTTCGGTAACAAGGGCGATCTGAGTGGGAATGGCCCACTTGTTGATGTGGCCCTGCTCGACGAAAGGCTTGAGGTGCTCCTTGAGAATCCTCGCGTCCATCTCCTGCCCCTCCTTCGCCACCACCAACGCGAACGGGCGCTCGCCCCACTGCGGATCGGCCACGCCAACCACCGCGACTTCACGCACTGCGGGATGACGGCTGATCAGGTCTTCCAGTTCCAGGGAAGATATCCACTCGCCACCGGTCTTGATCACATCCTTGATGCGGTCACGAATCTCGATGAAGCCCATGGCGTCCAGAGTCGCCACATCGCCGGTGTGCAGCCAGCCATGAGCCCACAGCTCCTCGCTCTTGTCCGGTTCGCGGTAATAGCCCTGGGTCAGCCAGGGGGAGCGCAACACCAGTTCACCCTGGGTTTCGCCATCGGCTGGTAACTGCTGGCCGTCGGCGTCCATGATCGCCGCCTCGACCAGTGGGACTGGAATACCCGCCTTGATGCGGTAGGTGATGCGCTCGTCCTCACTGCCCGCCAGCAACTCCTCGTTGAGGTAACCACAGGAAATCAGCGGGCAGGTTTCCGACATGCCATAGGCTGCCGTGAGCTGGATGCCGCTGGCCTTGGCCGCATCGTAGAGGGTGCGATTCAGGGCGCTGCCCCCGATGATGATCTTCAACCCCTTGAAATCGTATCCCTGGGCACCCGGGGCGCCGAGCAGCATCTGCAGGATGGTCGGCACGCAGTGGGAGAAGGTCACCCGCTCACCCTTGATCAGCTTGCAGAGCATTTCCGGCTCGTAACGCCCCGGATAGACCTGCTTGACCCCCAGCAGGGTGGCGACATAGGGCACGCCCCAGGCATGCACGTGGAACATCGGCGTGATCGGCATGTAGACATCGTCGCTGCCCATCAGGCGGATGCTGTCCAGGCTGCCGACCGTGCAGGCCATGGACAGGGTGTGCAGCACCAGTTGCCGATGGGTGAAATACACGCCCTTGGGGTTGCCGGTGGTCCCCGTGGTGTAGAAGGTGGTGGCCACGGAGTTCTCGTCGAAGTCGGCGAACTCGTATACCGGGCTGGCTGCCGCGAGCAGGCTCTCGTACTCGCCGAGCAGGTTGGGAAGCGCTGCACGGCAATCGCCAGCGTCGGTCAGCAGCAGCGTACCGGTGACACCGGTGAGCTGATCGGCAATGCCCTGATAAAGCGCCACGAAATCACTGTTGACCAGCACGAAGCGGTCATCGGCGTGGTTCATGGTGTAAAGGATCTGCTCGGGTGACAGACGGATGTTGATGGTATGCAGCACCGCACCGATCATCGGCACCGCGAACATGCACTCCAGATAACGATGGCTGTCCCAGTCCATGACCGCCACCGTGTCCCCGGCCTTGACCCCCGCCTGAGCAAGCACGTTGGCCAGGCGAGCCACCCGCTCGGCGAAGGTCGCGTAGCTGTAGCGCAGGGTGTCCCGGTAGACGATCTCGCGGGTTTTCTCGTAGCGACAGCCGGAGAGCAGCAGGTGCTTGATCAGCAGTGGGTATTGATGGGCATTGGCAGCGGGAGGAATGATGCGGGTCTGCAGCATGGGCTCACCTGTTCTGGACTATTGTTGGTAGCGAAGCCTGAGTGTCTTGGCACTCTGGCCGACGGTAGCGCGGGCGCGCGCCCGTTCAATCAGCCGAAAGGATGATTCTGCCGTCATGCTGGAACCGCCATGCAGGTTTCGCCATAACCAACTAGAACGAGGTAGAGCATGTCAGAGATCGTCATCGTCAGCGGCGCTCGTACGCCCATGGGTGGTTTTCAGGGCAGCCTGTCGACACTCAGCGCCGTTGAACTGGGGGCTGCGGCGATTCGCGCCGCGGTAGCCAAGGCAGGTATAGCGCCGGCCGATGTGCAGGAAGTGATCATGGGCTGCGTTCTGCCCGCGGGGCTCAAGCAGGGGCCGGCCCGCCAGGCATCCCTGGCCGCCGGGCTGCCCAGTGCCACAGGCTGCACCACCCTCAACAAGCTTTGTGGCTCGGGCATGAAAGCCGTGATGCTGGCCCACGATCTGATCAAGGCTGGCAGCAACGAGGTGATGATCGCCGGCGGCATGGAAAGCATGTCCAACGCCCCGTACCTCCTGCCGAAGGCCCGTGGAGGCCTGCGCATGGGCCATGGCGAGGTCAAGGACCACATGTTCTTCGATGGCCTGGAGGATGCCCGCACGGGCCGTCTGATGGGCTCTTTCGCTCAGGAAACCGCAGACAGCCATGGCATTACCCGCGAAGCCATGGATGCCTATGCCATCGAATCGCTGCGCCGCGCGCAGCATGCCATGGCCACAGGGCTGCTGGCCGACGAGATCGTGCCCGTCACCCTGAGCACCCGCCAGGGCGACGTACTGGTGAGTGAAGACGAGCAGCCCCTGAGTGCCAGGATCGAGCGTATTCCTGCTCTTAAGCCAGCCTTTGGCAAGGACGGCAGCATTACCGCGGCCAACGCCAGTTCGATCTCCGACGGTGCCAGCGCGCTGCTGCTGATGAGTGCCGAACAGGCCACGGCGCGCGGCCTCAAACCGTTGGCACGAATCGTCGCGCACGCCACGCAGAGCCAGGATCCCAGCGAGTTCACCCTTGCCCCGATCGGCGCCATCGGCAACCTGCTGCGCAAGGTCGGCTGGCACAAGGATGAGGTCGATCTGTTCGAAATCAACGAAGCCTTCGCCATGGTCAGCATGCTGGCCATCCGCGAACACGGCCTCGATCACGACAAGGTGAACATATACGGCGGCGCCTGCGCCCAGGGTCACCCGGTGGGTTCGACCGGCTCGCGGATCATCATCACGCTGATCAACGCGCTGCGCCAGACCGGCGGCACGCGTGGCATCGCCTCGCTGTGCATTGGCGGTGGCGAGGCGACGGCAATCGCCGTGGAAATCATCTGACGCTCAGTGAAGCAGGAGCACTCCCGTGCTCCTCACTTCAGCTCGGTGAAGGCCAGCTTGATACCCAGGCCGACCAGCACCGCGCCCATCAGGCGATCGAACCAGTGCCCCATGCGGGCAAAACCATCACGCACCCGCTGATGGCTGAAGAGCATGGCCACCAGGCAGAACCACGATGCGGTTGCCACTGCCAGGTAAACGCCGTAACCGCCCTGAACCAGCAGCGGCGTGTGGGGGTTGATCACCAAGGTGAACAGCGACAGGAAGAACAGCGTTGCCTTGGGGTTCAGGCCATTGGTGACGAAGCCCGTGACGAAGGCCCCGCGGCGCGTGCGCGCAAGCGCTGGAGCCTGGTTCCGGGCAGCAGCCGCAGTGGCCGGCCTGGCGCGCAGTGCCTTGAAGCCGATGTACAGCAGATAGGCGGCTGCCAGCCACTTCAAGGCATTGAACAGTACGATGGACTGGGAAACGATCAGGCCGATACCCAGCAGCGAATATGCCACGTGAACGAAGATCCCCATGCCCACGCCCAGCGCGCAGAACACACCCGTGCGGCGTCCGTGCGCGACGCTCTCGCGCACCACGATGGCGAAGTCCGGCCCGGGGCTGGCCACTGCCAGCAGGTGGATCAGGGCAACGGTGAAGAATTCCATCCAGTACATAACGGCTCCGCATCGGCTTCAAACGGTGTTCGGCACTCGGCGGTCCGGTCGTGGCCCTCGCGGGTCAAGCCGCCGCCAGTGGCGTAGAGGTTCTGATAGGCTGCACTTTACCTCCCGACAAGAACGCCAGAAAGGTACAGCTGATGAGTAAAACCGGCCGCGCAGTATTTCTCGACTATCGCTCCCTCGATCTGGGCGACCTGGACATGACTCCACTGCACGAGCAGTTCGCCGAGCTGGTGCTCCACGAGCGGAGTACCTCGGAACAGGTCATCGAACGACTGCAGGGCGCCCGCGTGGCCATCGTCAACAAGGCAGTGATCGACGCCTCGGTGCTCGGCGCCTGCCCGGATCTCCAACTGGTACTGGTAAGCGCCACCGGCACCAACAATGTCGACCTGGATGCCGCCCGCAGCCGTGGCGTCGCCGTCTGCAACTGCCAGGGCTACGGCACCCCCTCGGTCGCGCAGCACACCCTCACCCTGCTACTCGCCCTGGCCACCAGCCTGGCGGAGTACCAGCGTGACATCCGCGCCGGTCGCTGGCAGCAATCGCCGATGTTCTGCCTGCTCGACCACCCGATCGTCGAGCTCGAAGGCAAGACCCTGGGTATGCTCGGCCACGGTGAACTGGGGGGCGCCGTCGCCCGGCTGGCCGAAGCCTTCGGCATGCGCGTGCTCTACGGGCAACTGCCAGGCCGCCCACCGCGGGCGGATCGCCTGCCGCTCGATGAGCTGCTGCCCCAGGTCGACGCACTGACCCTGCATTGCCCGCTGACCGAGCAGACCCGCAACCTGATCACCGCCCGCGAACTGGGCCTGCTCAAGCCCGGCGCTTTCGTGATCAATACCGCGCGTGGGGGCCTCATCGACGAGCAGGCCCTGGCCGATGCCCTGCGTGCCGGCAAGCTCGGCGGCGCGGCCACCGATGTGCTGACCCAGGAACCACCCCGCGATGGCAACCCGCTGCTGGCTGCCGACATTCCTCGCCTGATCGTCACCCCGCACAGCGCCTGGGGCAGTCGCGAGGCGCGCCAGCGGATCGTCGGGCAACTGGCGGAAAATGCCGCAGGCTTTCTGTCAGGCCAGGCAATACGTCAGGTGAACTGAGGGCTCTTCCGTTCTCCGTCGGCTTTGGGCTTGCAGCTTGAAGCTGGCGCCCCTACCCTTCGCGCTTTTGCCGGGGGAGATCTCATGGATCCGCGAAGTGAAGTGCTGCTGCGTCAGGCCGAGCTGTTCAACGGCCCGATGCTGCTCGCGGGGCTCCCGGCCGACGACCTGCTCGGACAACTGCCACACGCCCTTGGCTGGAGTTGGCACGCTGGCGACCACGGCCGACTCGAAGCGCGCTTCGCCGAACGCAGCTCGTTTGGCGTGGCCCCGCCGCAGGCCAGCTTCGACTCTGCCGTGCTGTTTCTGCCCAAGTCCCGCGAGCTGACCGGTTACCTGCTCGACGCTCTGGCGGCCCGCCTGCCAGGCGGCGTGCTCTATCTGGTCGGTGAGAAGCGCGCAGGTGTCGAGCGTGCGGCCAAACAGATGGCCGCTTATGGCACGCCGCGCAAGCTCGACAGCGCACGTCATTGCCAGCTCTGGCAAGTGCGCGTGGATCAGGCCCCTGCCACCCCGGACCTCTGCGCACTGGCGCAGCGCTACACACTGCCGCTCGATGACGGCCCGCTCGAGGTGATCACCCTTCCAGGCGTGTTCAGTCACGGCCGGCTGGATATCGGCAGCGCCCTGCTGCTCGACCATCTGGGGGAGCTGCCGAGCGGTCATCTGCTGGACTTCGGCTGTGGCGCCGGCGTACTCGGCGCGGTGCTCAAGCGCCGCTATCCGCACAGCCACGTCACCCTGCTGGACGTCGATGCGTTCGCCGTCGCCAGCAGCCGCCTGACCCTTGCCGCGAACGGCCTGGAAGCCGACGTCATCAGCGGTGATGGCATCGCCGCGGCGCCCTCGGAGTTGAGCGCGATCCTCAGCAACCCGCCCTTCCACCAGGGCGTGCACACCCACTATCAGGCCAGCGAGGACTTGTTGCGCCAGGCCGGCAAGCATCTGCGCAAGGGTGGGCAGATTCGCCTGGTGGCCAACCGTTTCCTCAAATACCCGCCCCTGATCGAACAGCATATCGGCACCTGCCACACCCTGGCCGATGCCGAGGGCTTCCGCATCTACCAGGCGCTCAGCCGCTGACGCATCGGGCCTGCGGCACAACGGCGCAGGCCTTGCCCAAAGCGCCCCACTTGGGCAGAATGCGCGCGTCCTAGGGGAGTAGTCTCCCGCGAGCGCCAGCTCGCCCGGCATGCATCAACATACTTGGTCGGTTGACCATGGTGCGTGCGACCCAAGACCCGCCAAGACGGGTCTGCGCAACTCGGCCACAGCAAGCACGAGTGCCGCGCAGGGTTTGACAAGACCTATGACACGAACACCTTACCCGGGGCGGGAAGGTTGTACGTGTCATAGCCGTGTCTACCCGCCCCTTTAGGAAACCTGATGCTGGAATCTCTTTTCGTTCCCACCCTGATCGTCGCCCTGGCGGAAATCGGCGATAAGACGCAGCTGCTCGCGTTGCTGCTGGCCGCGCGCTTCCGCAGGCCGTGGCCGATCATCTGGGGCATGGTGGTTGCCACGCTGGCCAACCACCTGGTGGCTGGCGCGGTCGGTAACTGGGTAGCGGGGCTGCTCTCGCCCGCGCTGCTCAGCTGGATACTCGCCGCCTCGTTCATCATCGTGGCGCTGTGGACGCTGATTCCGGACAAGCTCGACGATGACGAAAGCTCCAACCTGAGACGCTACGGCCCATTCCTGACCACCCTGATCGCCTTCTTCCTGGCCGAAATGGGCGACAAGACCCAGGTAGCCACCGTGATGCTCGCCGCCCAGTACCCACACTTCATCATGGTGGTCATCGGCACCACCCTGGGCATGCTGATCGCCAACGTGCCGGTGGTACTGGCTGGCAACTTCGCCGCTGATCGCCTGCCCCTCACCCTGATCCGTCGGCTGGCCGCCACCGCCTTCGCGGCGCTGGCGCTCTATGCGGCCTATCAGGCACTGCTGCTGAGCGGCCTCGTCGGCAAGTGATCGCCGAGGCCTGCTGACGCTTCACCGCGGCGGCGCCGAAAGGTCAACAGCCGCTAAGCCGGGCGACGGCGCAGATAGCCGTTCTCGGCGAACCACTGAATGCTGCGCTGCAAGGTATCGTCCACCGACTGGCGGGCAACGAAACCCAGTTCTTCACGGGCCTTGCGCCCGTCGAGGAACTGGCTTCCGGACATCAGCGCGATGGCCGTCTCATCGAGCCACGGCCAGGCGCCGGTGAGGCGATGACGCAGCCTGCCCCATGCCGCCAGACCGTTGGCCTTGTTCAGTGACAACTCTGCCGGCACGGCGACACCCAGCCGCTCGGCGATACGCCCGACCAGATCGGCCATCGGAATGTTCTCGCCGGTGATCAGGTAGCGTTCCCCCACACGGCCATGCTCCAGAGCCAACAGCAAGCCACGCCCCGCTTCGCTGGCATCGATCAGATTGCGTTGACCCGGCACGTAGCCGCGCATCTCGCCACTGTCGATGGCAGTGATCAGCCGCCCGCTGCTTGGCCCGGCATCCAGCTCACCGATACACAGGCCGGGAATCGCGATCACCACCGGCAGCCCGGCACGCGCCTGCTCACGGGCCTGCTGGTCCAGCGCCCATTTGGACAGAAGGTAGGCATTACGCGAGCGCGGCATTTCGTCGTAGAACAGCCCCTCATGCCCAGGCTGCCCCGATGGGTGCCGAGGCAGCGCGATGGCCGAGCCGACGTAGACGTTGCGCGTCACCTCGGCAGCCTGGCAGGCGTTGTAGAAACGCTGGGTCTGATCGAGCGCGCTGGCGACCTCGTCCTGCCAGTGGCGGGGCCGCTGCGGATAATAGCCAGCGCAGAAAATCACGCCGTCTACGCCCTGCAGGGCCCTGGTCAGAGCCCGCTGATCGAGCAGCTCGGCTGCCCGGCATTCTGCACCGAGATAGGCCAGGCGCTCGATGCGCGAAGACAGACGATGGACCAGTACCAGCTGATGCCCGGCAGCCTTGACCGCGCGCGCCGCGTGATGACCGAGCAGGCCCGACGCGCCGACGACGGCAATTTTCACGAACGACTCCCGCGCAGCCGAAAAACGGCTAGCCCAGGACGATCACGCACGCTGTCCAGATCACTTCTTCGCTTGCTGATACAGCGGCATCACCTTCGGAATGGCGGCCTGCAGGGATGCGATGCGGCTCGAAGACGCGGGGTGAGTGCTCATGAACTCAGGTGGCGAACCCTCGCTGGCCTTGGCCATTTTCTCCCACAGGGTAACCGCCGCATTCGGGTTGAAACCGCCACGTGCCGAGAGCTCCAGACCGATCAGGTCGGCTTCGTTCTCGTTGCTGCGGCTGTTGGGCAGGGTCATGCCGTAGTTCACCGCGGCATCGGCCAGGGCCATCTTGTCCGGTGTCACACCCAACAGCGCAGCGGCGCCCTGCTTGGCCAGGTTCACGCCATAGGCCTTGGACATCGCCTCACGGCCATGCTCGCGCAGGGCGTGGGCGATTTCGTGGCCCATTACCGCGGCGATTTCGTCATCGGTGAGTTTCAGTTTCTGGATGATGCCGGTGTAAAAAATGATCTTGCCGCCCGGGCCGCAGTTGGCGTTCAGTTCCGGGCTGTCGATCAGGTTGACCTCCCACTGCCACTGAGCGGCATCGGGCCGGAACAGTGGCGCCTGCTTGATCAACCGGTCGGCGATACGCTGCAGGCGCTTGGCATCCGCGCTGTTCTTGTCCAGCACGCCCTTGGTGGAGGCTTCCTTGAGCGTTGCCTGATAGGACTGGGCATACATCTGGTTGACTTCATCGGTCGACAGCGCACTGAACATGTACTGTTTGCGCTCGACGCCGACCGCTCCACCGCTGGTGGTATTGACGGCCTGGCATCCTGCCAACAGCAATGCCGCTGCCAGAGTGGTGAAAGACAACGACGATTTCATGCTGGATCTCCCTGAGAACTGAGCGACGTATGCTAGGGGCTGTTAGAGGTGCTCGCAAGCCGAGCGGTCAGGCGGGGGTCAGACACTCCGGCCCGTCGAGCTTCGGATCATTGACCAGGTTGCTCAATACCCGTTCCCGCAGGGGCTGCGGTGCCCCGACGAGCAGCGCCTTCAGCTCCTCCAGCGGTGTATCCGCAGCCAGCCAGCGCTGCTGATCCTGCGCATTCAGAATCAGCGGGCGACGCAGCGTGGCAGCGGCCTGAGTGACCATGGCAGTGCTGAGGTAGACATGCCCGTCGACCGGATAGGCTTCCCAGATGGCCGCGAAGTAAAGGAGCGAGTCCTGGCCGCTCAACCAGTAGGGGCGTTTGCGGGCGGCACCGCGCCACTCGTAGAAACCGTTGGCCGGGATCAACCCGCGCCGCAGGCGAAAGCCGTCGCGAAACATGGGCTGATCGACCAGCGTCTCGGCACGCGCGTGGGCTGGCGTCTTCGACAGGTCGGTGAGCCAGGGCGGTGTCAGCCCCCAGCGCGCCCGCGCCAGCGAACGCTGCTCGCCATCGGCACGCTGCAGGAGCACCTGAGCGCCGGGCGCCAGATTCCAGTGAGGCTGTTGATCAGCGGGAAAACCGGCCAGCGCCGTAAAAGCAGGCGTCCAGCGAAACAGGGCGAAGCGTCCACTCATGGGTGACCCGATCAGGAGGGAGGGACGCGCGGCTGCATCAGCACAGCAACACACCCTGGAAGTTATCCGGCTCGTCACCGGGCAGCGGTTGCGCACCATTGTACTCGGCGATCAACTGGCGGGCGCGCTCGCAATCATCATCCTCGACCAGCATACCCAGCAGACCACAGGCCGGCAGCTCGCCCACCGCGCCAACCAGGTGGCTACCGACCAGATGCGCCTGAATGCCCTCGCTGGCGAGCATGCCTTTCAACAACTCACCCTCCATAAGGTCCTGGGGCTCGTAGATCCGCTTCATCAGTCATTCTCCCCCCTTACGTCCAGTTGCCACTCCACACCATCGGTATTGAGCGAAAACACGATTGGCCGGCAGCACACTGGGCAGTCCTCGATGTACTGCTGATCACCGGCCGACAGGTCCAGCACGGCCTCGACCGGCTCACCGCAATACGGGCATTGATAGTCCTGGGTTTCCAGCATGGGGCGCCTCCATGTGACTTGCAGGGTATAATGGGCGGTCTATTGCTGCCTCTCGGGTCGGCTGTCGTCGTGCTCGCGGGCCCGAACGGCGGCGGCTCTCCTCGACGGGGCGCTCAACCTCTCAATCGCAGCGACAATCACAAGAGATCATGATGGGCGAATTCGATAGCATCCGACCCTACGCCGACGCGGAAATTCCAGCGGTTCTGGCGCGCCTGTTGGCCGACGATGCGTTCCTCGACATCCTTACCCAGTTTCGTTTCCCGCGTCTTGCGGGGCCATTCGGCTGGCTGCTCAAACCTCTTATAGCTCACCGACTGCGTTCGCGGTTGCGAGGCATCGATTCGGTGAGAGCCCTGCAGGACACCATCGAGCCCTACGTCGACCGCACCGTCGAGAAAGCCACCGATGGCGTGACCTACTCCGGGGTGGAAACCCTCAAGGCAGGCAGCGCCTATCTGTTCCTGGCCAACCACCGTGACATCGTCATGGATCCGGCCTTCGTCAATTACGCGGTGTACCACGCCGGGCTGCAGACGCCACGTATCGCCATCGGCGACAACCTGCTGCAGAAGCCCTTCGTCAGCGATCTGATGCGCCTGAACAAGAGCTTCATCGTACACCGCTCGATCAGCGGCCGCCGCGAGAAGCTGGCAGCCTACCAATTGCTGTCGGCCTATATCAGCCACTCGATTCGCCACGACGGCGAATCGATCTGGATCGCCCAGGCCGAAGGTCGCGCGAAAGACGGCGACGACCGTACCGATTCGGCGATCCTCAAGATGTTTCACATGAGCCGCAAGGACGAGCCGTTCGCCGAGGTCATCGGCAGCCTCAAGCTGACTCCGGTGTCGATCAGCTATGAATATGATCCCTGCGACCTCGCCAAGGCCCGTGAGCTCTATACCCGTGCGACGACCGGCAGCTACACCAAACAGCCGGGTGAAGACGACAAGAGCATCGCCTTGGGCATCACCGGCTACAAAGGGCGCGTACACGTGCATTTCGGCGACCCGCTAACCAGCGGCTTCGAAGACGCCAAGCAGTTGGCCGCCATCACCGATGCGCACATCCTCACCGGCTATCGCCTGTTTCCCGTGCACTACCTGGCGTATGCGATGTGGAACGAGCGCGATGCACAGCTCGATGTTCCCGCGGCCGAGACGCTGTTCGACGCCGCCGAGCTGGCCGCCGCCAGGGAGCAATGGCAACAGCGCCTGGGCAAATGCCCGAGCGAGCAGCAGCCCTATCTGGTGCAGCAGTACGCCATGCCGGTGCGCAACCAGTACCGCATCAAGGCTGGCCTGCCACTCTGATAACGCAGAATCTGCTAGCTCAGAAATGAAGAAGCCCCGACATGTCGGGGCTTCTTCGTACTGCGTGATCGATCTACTGACCGCTGAGAATCTGCGACAGCGTCGGATCCTTGAAGGTGCGGGTCAGGGCATCGCTCAACACGTCACTGACCAGCTTGGTGTTGGTTTCCTGATTCGGCGCCATGCCGAAGCGCTGGTTGAGAGAAGCACCGTAGCGGCCGCTGTAACGGCGATTGCTGTTCTGCACGTCGGCGCGGAAGGTGGCGGTCATGTCGGCTTCGGTGACGTACAGACCTTCCTTGGGCGACTGATACTTCAGCTCGGCCAGGGTCAGGGTCAGTTGCGGCGCGTTATAGGCGTTGGCCGAAGGCGTGAAGCCCAGCAAACGCACTGCGGCTTCGGCTTGAGCCTGCAGCTTGGGCAGTACGTCCTGGCCAGCGACGCTGATGGCGCTGGTTTCCGGGTAAAGACCGCCACGGGTCCCCAGAACCGGGGATGGACGGCCGTCAACGACGCGTACGACCACGGGCTGGCCCTGGCCAACGGGGGTCAATGATCCGATGAGCTTGGGTTGCGGGCTGATTTGCTGCGGGCTGTGGGCACAACCGACAAGAGCCAGACTGAGAGCGGCAACCAGACCAAACAACAGGCGATTCATACTCGGTTCTCCATGGAGGGGCGCATAAGGCGTCGCGAAGTATAACGAATCGACCTGCAATGGGTGAACGCGGTTCCGGTCATGTGCTCGTCACATGCCAGCGGTATAAGACTTTGGTCGCTTTGCACGATGGAAGTTTGTTTGATGCGCGCACTACTGAAAAAGGCTGCACTGCCACCACGCCCTCGGATTTTCGCCTGCGTCGATGAACACGGCATATGCCGCGCATTTCGCCAGAGCGCCCATGCTCCGGGGCCTGCAAGCTGGCACGAGGTCAACGAGCAACGCCTCGCCTGGCTCGGCTCCGCGCTCCCGGAAAGCGCCTTCACCTCCCGCTGAACGCACATCCGGGCGTTTGCAGGCAGAACTGCGCGTGCAATAAAAGTCACACGCAGCTGATCAATTCTCTCGCTTTCGCCTTATAATCGCGCCCCGATTATAAGGACGCCTCCTGATCGGCCTCGCCGTACCGCTGATGCACTTCGAGCCATCGGCAACGCCACAGAGAGTCGCCCACTTCGTGCTGCTCGATATCGACAGCCTTCCTCGCTCCATGCAGCGATTACCGCGTTTTCGCGGAACATCTGCCGCCGAGGATGGCCCAACAGGCACATGAACTTTTGAGGTTCGCGTTCCAAAAGAACGTGAAAAAACGGTTTCAATAACTTCACAAGAGTGTGGCGAACATATGAATCATCTTGCGGCAGGACAAGGCGACCCCCTCCCGTCACCCGGATCCCCAGGACAGCTCTGCAACCGCTGACAGGCGCATCTACGCCCAGGCCGAAGGCCATCGATTGGAAGCTGATTTTTTGGAGATGTGGTAATGGCGCAGAACGATTACGAAGCTGTAGATGTAGTGCTGGTCGGAGCCGGCATCATGAGCGCGACGCTGGCCGTGCTGCTCAAGGAACTCGATCCGGGCATCAAGCTGGAAGTCGTGGAAGCGATGGACGCCGGTGCAGTTGAAAGCTCCAACCCCTGGAATAACGCAGGCACTGGCCACGCCGGCCTGTGCGAGCTCAACTACACCCCCGAGTCGGCTGACGGTTCCATCGATATCAAGAAGGCGGTGAGCATCAACGCCCAGTTCGAGGAATCCAAGCAGTTCTGGGCTTACCTGGTCAAGAAAGGCACCTTCGGCTCGCCGAAGACCTTCATCAACTCGGTCCCACACCTCAGCTTCGTTCGCGGCCAGAAAGGCATCGACTACCTGAAGAAACGCTTCGAGGCACTGCGTGTGCACCATGCCTTCGAAGACATGGTGTACAGCGAAGACCGCGACACCATGGCCCAGTGGATGCCACTGATGATGCCAGGCCGCGATCCCGGCGAGCCGATTGCAGCGACCCGCGTGGCCAACGGTACCGACGTCAACTTCGGCGCGCTGACCAAGAGCTTGCTGGACTACCTGGTGCAGCAGAGCAACGCTCGCGTGACCTGCAACCAGCGCGTCACGGACCTGACCCGCAACGAGCACGGCTGGCGCGTAAGCACCAAGGACCCGAAGAGCGGTAATCACCGCGAGATCCAGGCCCGCTTCGTGTTCCTCGGTGCCGGGGGTGGTGCCCTGCCCCTGCTGCAGATGTCGGGCATTCCGGAAGGCAAGGGCTTCGGCGGCTTCCCGGTCAGCGGCCAGTGGCTGCGCTGCGACAACCCGGAAGTGGTCAACCAGCACCAGGCCAAGGTGTACAGCCAGGCCGAAGTGGGCTCCCCACCCATGTCGGTGCCGCATCTGGATACCCGCGTCGTCGACGGCAAGAAATCCCTGCTGTTCGGACCTTACGCCGGCTTCACCACCAAGTTCCTGAAGAAGGGCTCGTTCCTCGACCTGCCCATGTCGGTACGCCTCAACAACATCGGCCCGATGCTGGCAGTGGCTCGCGACAACTTCGACCTGACCCGTTATTTGGTCAAGGAAGTGATGCAATCCCAGGATCAGCGCCTCAATACGCTGCGCGGCTTCTATCCGCAAGCCAAGGCCAGTGACTGGCGCCTGGAGATCGCCGGCCAGCGCGTGCAGATCATCAAGAAGGACACCAACAAAGGCGGCATTCTGCAGTTCGGTACCGAGCTGGTGGCAGCCAAGGACGGTTCCATCGCCGCCCTGCTGGGTGCCTCGCCAGGCGCATCGGTAACGGTCTCGATCATGCTCGACCTGATTCGCCGCTGCTTCCCCGAAAAGGCGGCATCAGCCGAGTGGAGCAGCAAGCTGCACGAGATGTTCCCGGCACCTTCTGCGGTACTGAGCAGCGATGCAGAGCAATATCGTGCCGTGCAATCGCACTCGGATGCCCTGCTGCAGCTAAAGGAAACGCAGCCGCTCTGATCGGAAACAGGAAAGCGAGACGGCGCCCACATGGGCGCCGTTTTTTTTGCTCACCGAGCGAGCAGGACGCGCTGCGAACCGGTTTGCCGGAATCACGCGCCCAATAAAAAGCCAGTCAGCGGAGCTGACTGGCACAAGGCCTGGCAGGCCGGGGTTTACTGGAACAGAGAATCGGCGGAAAGGCCGTTCTTCTCGAGTATCTCGCGCAGGCGCTTCAGCGCCTCCACCTGGATCTGCCGAACGCGCTCACGGGTCAGGCCAATCTCCTGACCTACCTCCTCGAGCGTACAGCTCTCATGACCACGCAGACCGAAACGGCGCACCACCACCTCACGCTGCTTGTCGGTCAGTTCCGAGAGCCATTGATCGATGCTTTGGGACAAATCGTCGTCCTGCAGCAACTCACAGGGATCGGTGGGCCGATCATCGGTGAGCGTATCGAGCAGCGTCTTGTCGGAGTCTGGGCCAAGCGACACGTCAACGGACGATACCCGCTCATTCAGCCCGAGCATGCGCTTGACCTCGCCCACCGGCTTTTCCAGCAGGTTGGCGATTTCTTCGGGGGACGGTTCGTGATCGAGCTTCTGGGTCAATTCCCGCGCTGCACGCAGGTAGACATTGAGCTCCTTGACCACATGAATGGGCAGGCGGATGGTGCGGGTCTGGTTCATGATCGCCCGTTCGATGGTCTGCCGAATCCACCAAGTGGCGTAGGTGGAAAAACGGAAACCACGCTCGGGATCGAATTTCTCGACGGCCCTGATCAAACCGAGGTTGCCCTCTTCGATCAGGTCCAGCAGCGAGAGCCCGCGGTTGACGTAGCGCCTGGCGATCTTGACCACCAGCCGCAGGTTGCTCTCGATCATGCGCTTACGGCCGGCAGGATCGCCCTTCTGCGCCAGACGCGCGAAGAACACTTCCTCTTCCGGGGTAAGCAGGGGGGAAAAGCCGATTTCGTTGAGGTAAAGCTGAGTGGCGTCTAGCGCCCGGGTGTAGTCGATGTACTTGTGTTGCTTGCTGCCGGTGGATGGCTTGGCTTTGGCGCGCGCAGTGGTCTTGGTACCAGCCTGCTCGCCTGCCCCATCGTCAAGATCGATGTCGGGCTCCATCAGGAGCACTTCATCGTCGATGTCAAACTCCGGCGCTTCTTTGGTCTTGAGTGCCATTTTATTCTTCCGTCCCTTGCTGAGTTCGACCAGCAAGCCCCGATGCGCCGTTATCCTTGGCAACATCCGAGCCCGTCCATCCCACATGAGGGGCGAACGAGCGACAGATCAACGACGTGGCAGGTATTGCATTGGATCTACAGGCTTACCCTGGCGGCGAATCTCGAAGTGAAGCTTCACCCGGTCAGTTCCTGTGGAACCCATCTCGGCAATCTGTTGCCCGACTTTGACCTGCTGCCCCTCACGTACCAACAGCCTTCGGTTGTGACCGTAGGCACTCACGTAGGTATCGCTGTGTTTGATGATCACCAATTCACCGTAGCCCCGTAACCCACTCCCGGCGTAGACAACGGATCCACCAGACGCAGCAAGGACAGGCTGTCCCAATTCACCTGCGATATCAATGCCTTTATTCAAACTACCGTTTGAGGAAAAACGTCCGATAATCGCACCGCTGGCAGGCCATGCCCACCCCGTTGCCGAACGTTGAACAGGCTCCACGGGCGTGGTTGCCGGGGTCACGACGACCGGCGTCGAAGGCTGTGTGGTGGTTCTTGCCGGAGGCGCCTGAACCGGCGTGGTTGGCCGACTTGGCGTAGTCACTACAGGTGTGCTGGCAGAAGGGGACGAGGTCGCTACCGGCCTGCTCGAACTGCCTGAGCCGAAGCGAATAACCTGGCCAACCCGGATCATGTAGGGAGCGGCGATGGCGTTGTGGGCAGCCAGCGCTTTCCAGTCCCAGCCGTAGCGAAAGGCGATGGAGTAAAGTGTGTCTCCTCGTTGCACGCGGTATTGACCAGACGTCACCGGCTGGCGCTGCGCGGCAGCGTTGTTGCGGTCCACTACCTGCACATTACCGGAGTGCGAGCTGGCACAACCTGCCAGTACCGTGCTCAACACGGCCAGAACCAGCACATTGCGTAGCATGCCCGAGCAAAAGCGCCCTTGATTGGCTGTGAAACTCACCCGTATCTCCCTTGCAGACGGCCTCGAGCGACCCGTAACGAACGCCGAAACGTCAGACTTCTTGCAACTGGCGGCGGCGCGCCAGCCATTCCACACCCAGCACCAATACGATGGCAAAACAGCTCAAGGCAATGGCCAGCAGCAGTTGTGCGTCTTCGCCACTGACATCAGAGAACTGCCACGGCAGTAGATTGACCTGTTCCAGAGGAAACGATTCACCATGACGGTTGATTTGCCATGTAAGCGTCTGCTTCCAGGGCCATACCTTGACCAGCGAACCCAGCATCAGGCCAGCGAGGAACGCCATGGTCAGGTCGCGCATATGCGCCAGCAGCCAGCTCAGTGCCTTGGAAAAGGTCAGCAGGCCCAGCACGCAACCGGCAGAAAATATCGCCAGTACCGCCAGATCGAAATTCTTCACGGCACCCAGCACCACCGGGTAAAGCCCCAGCAACACCAGGATGAAGCTCCCAGAGATGCCCGGCAGAATCATCGCGCTGATGGCGATGGCGCCGGCGATGAACAGCATCAGTGGGTCAGCGGAGAGCTGCATGGGCACAGCGAGCGTGATCCACAGCGCGAACGCCAGCCCCACTGCGAAACCGACCAGCCGATTGGCGCGCCAGGCACTCACTTCGCGCCCCACCAGGTACACGGAAACCAGCACAAGTCCGAAGAAGAACGCCCACAGCGGTACCGGGTGCTCGCTCATCAGGAAACTGATCGCCCGCGCCAGGGTGAAGATGCTGCTGAGGATACCGAGCATGACGACCAGCAGAAAGCTGGCGTTGCAAGCCTGCCAGGCATCCTTGACGCGTCCGCGGAAGAACAGCAGGAGCGCTTCGGGCATGGCGGCAAACGAGGCGAGCAGCTTGTCGTATATACCGGTGATCAGGGCGACGGTGCCACCGGAGAAACCGGGCACCACGTCGACAGCGCCCATGGCTATCCCTTTGGTATATAGCAACAAGGTTTTCTTCATGCATCCTTCCGTATTGATTGAATCAGGCCAGAGGGCCGTTAAGCAGGGGCACGAACCGAACCGCGTCGAGTACGTGCCGAGAAAAACCATATTCCTCGCGAATGATCAGTAACAATTGCTGAACGTCACCTGAACCGACAGGAATGACCAGTCGCCCACCTGGGGCCAATTGATCCAACAGGGCCTGGGGCACATCGGATGCAGCAGCCGTGACGATAATGCCATTGTAGGGCGCCAGCGCAGGCCAGCCCTCCCAGCCATCGCCCCAGCGGAACACCACGTTGCGCAGGCTGAGTTTGACCAGTCGTTCCTTGGCCCGTTCCTGCAGGCCCTGAATGCGCTCGACCGTGAACACCCGCTCGACCAGTTGAGCCAGAATCGCTGTCTGGTAACCGGACCCCGTACCGATCTCCAGCACCTTGTCCAACGGACCGGCGGCGAGCAGCAACTCGCTCATGCGCGCGACCATGTAGGGCTGCGAGATGGTCTGGTTATGGCCGATCGGCAGCGCCGTGTCTTCATAGGCACGGTGGGCCAGGGCCTCGTCGACGAACAGATGGCGCGGTGTACGGCGAATCACTTCGAGCACCTGGGCGTTCGACAGGCCTTCATCGTAGAGACGCTGGATCAGGCGCTCGCGGGTGCGCTGAGAGGTCATGCCAATCCCGTGGCGGTCATGCTCCCGATTCATGTCATCAGCCCCTCCAGCCAGGGTTTGAGGCGATTCAGGCCATCCTGATAGGTGCGGTCGAGTTGCAGCGGCGTTACCGAGACGTAGCCCTGCATCACCGCGTGAAAGTCAGTGCCCTGAGCGCCATCTTCCACGTCGCCGGCAGCGGCGATCCAATAACCTTCCTTGCCACGCGGGTTGACCACTTTCACCGGCGCCGCAGCCCGAGCGCGATGGCCGAGTCGGGTCAGTTGCACGCCACGGATATGCTCGAGTGGCAGATTGGGCACGTTGACGTTGAGCACGGTGCGCGGCGGCAGATCGAGCTGCTCATGGGCCTCGACCAGCTTGCGAGCGAAATAAGCGGCGGTCGGCATGTTTTCGGCGGAACGCGAAAGCAGCGAAAAGGCGAATGCCGGGCGGGCCAGGAAACGGCCTTCGAGAGCCGCGGCTACGGTACCTGAATACAGCACGTCATCACCGAGGTTGGCCCCCAGGTTGATACCCGCCACGACCAGATCGGCAACGTCGGGCAGCAGGCCATGGAGTCCCAGGTGCACGCAGTCGGTCGGCGTACCATTGAGACTGATGTAGCCGTTGGCCAGGACGCACGGGTGCAGCGGGCGATCGAGGGTCAGCGAACTGCTCGCGCCGCTTCGGTCACCATCGGGTGCAATCACCGTGCAGTCGGCGTAATCGGCCAGCGCAGCATGCAACGCGGCAAGGCCCGGTGCGGCCACGCCGTCATCGTTTGAAATCAGAATACGCATGGGTTGTCCGTCTGCCCTGCAGGCAAAAGGTCGACGATTTCGCGCACCAGAGCAGTGGCGAAACATCCAGCCGGCAGGACGAATTCCAGTTGCAGAATGTCAGGCTCGGGATAATGCCACGTCAAACCGCTAATGGGGAGGCGCAGGATACGCCGTTCGTGCGCCATGCCCGCTTCTGCCAGCCATAAGGCCAGCTGCGCCTCGGCGTCACCGATGCCCTGCTCCAGATGTCGAGTGCTTCCAGCCGCTGGGGACGGGCCTTCGCCCCACAACGGACCGGTCGGGTGCAAGTCCAGCTGGGTCAACCGCGGATCTAGGCATTCGGCTTCACCGGCAGCGAAAAAACTGCGGCTGTCGGTGAACGCCAGCAGGTCGCCGGGCTGCGCCTGGTTCCAGGTGCCGGCGGCGACTCGCTCGGCCAATACCCGGTTGAACAGAAAGCTGCGCGCGGCCGACAGGACGCGAGAGCGCACATTGCGCTTTTCCGGCAGCTCCTTGCGCTCGGCGAAATGCCGGGCATGCGCAACGTTGCCGCCCTCGAAACCGAAGCGCTGAGCGCCGTAGTAATTGGGAATGCCCTGGGCGGCGATGCTTCTCAGGCGTTCATCCAGCGCCGCCTGATCGGCCTGCAAGGCAGTCAGGCGCAGGATGAAACCATTGGCAGCATGGGCGCCGCGCTGCAGCTTTCGCGAATGGCGAACCTGCTTGAGGATCACCAGGGATTCGTCCTGAGCCTTACCCAGATCGGGATCGCTCTTGCCGGGCAAATGCAGGCTGAACCACTGCCGAGTCAACGCCTGGCGATCCTTCAGCCCGGCATAACTGATCATTCGTACCGGCACTCCGGCGGCACGCGCCAGGCGGATAGCAGCCTCCTCGGTATTTAGGCCACGCTTCTCGACCCACAGCCACAGATGCTCACCTGCGCCGGACAATTCGATATCCAGCACTTCGTCGACCTGAAAATCCTCGGCGACGGCCTTAAGAACAGCCTTTCCGCAGGGCTCGCCATAGGCCAGCGGGCCGAGCAGTTCCAGTTCGGTCATGCGCTGACCAGCAAGGCCACGGCATGCACCGCGATACCTTCTTCACGGCCCACGAAACCCAGCTTCTCGGTGGTGGTGGCCTTGACGTTGACCTGATCCAGTTCGACCTGCAGATCCTCGGCGATCAGCCGGCGCATCGCTTCGATATGCGGAGCCATCTTTGGCGCCTGAGCTTCGATGGTGGCGTCGACGTTGCCAACCTTCCAGCCCTTGGCGTGAACCAGCCCCAGCACATGGCGCAACAGCACACGGCTGTCAGCGCCCTTGAAGTCAGGGTCGGTATCCGGGAAATGCTTGCCGATATCACCGAGCGCTACGGCGCCGAGCAACGCATCGGCAAGGGCATGCAGCACCACATCGCCATCGGAGTGGGCAACCAGGCCGAACTTGTGGGGGATACGCACACCGCCCAGGGTAATGAAATCCCCATCGCCGAAGCGGTGCACATCGTAACCATGGCCAATCCGCATGAACCGATGCCCTCGCAAAAAAGGCCGATTCTACCCGAAAGAACAACTGGAGGCGGACTTGCCCGGCTGCTGAAGCGGCCAATGGAATAAAACCCATTCCCGCCTAGCCATTTTCAGTGATCTCCATGTCGAGCAAAACACCGCGCTCCGGCACAGGTTGCTCAGGGCGTCAGCGCGCGACCGTACAGGCGACCTGAAGAGAAAAACCGCAAGGCAGCTTCCCCCTCCACCGCCTTCGCAAACTCTATATCGCGAAAATGTTGGAATGTTCTCGCCCTACGGATAGTCGACAAGAGGTAGCAAAACATTTCTAGCAACCATGGAGACCATCATGGCCGTAGCACGCAAACCGACAGCAGCAAAACCCAAGGCAAAAGCCAGCGCACAGAAACTCAAGGGCGATGGCCTGGCCATCAATACCAGCGTCGATGGCGCTGCCCGCGAGAAGGTCGCTGAAGCACTGACCAAGGCGGTCGCGGACAGCTACACCCTGTACGTCAAGACCCTGGGCGTGCACTGGAACGTGCAAGGCTCGAACTTCTATGGCCTGCACAAGCTGACCGACGCGCAGTACAACGAAATTCATCAGGCCGCTGACGAGCTTGCCGAGCGTATCCGCGCCCTGGGCAAACTGGCGCCGACCGGTGGGGAAACCTTCCGCGCGCTCACCGTCATCGACAATGAAGCGCCACACAAACCTACACCGCAGATGATCGGCGAGCTGGTGAAGGACAACGAAGCAGTGGCTCGGCGCATGAGCGAGTTCGCTGAACTGGCCGAAGAAGCCGGTGACCTGTTCAGCCACGACATGCTGGTAGCGCGCATCGGCGTGCACGAGCAGAATGCCTGGATGCTGAGATCCAGTCTGGGTGAGTGATCTGTAGCAGCGAAAGGAAGGGCGCTGCCGGTTGAACCGGTAGCGCCCTTTTTCATTCAGCGAGCCAGCGCCCCGGCATGATGGCGCAAGTGGTCTTCGATGAAACTGGCGATGAAGTAGTAGCTGTGGTCATACCCCGGTTGCAGGCGCAGGGTCAGCGGATGGCCGGCCGCCTTGGCCGCCGCTTCCAGCGCATGAGGCTTGAGCTGGCCGTCGAGAAAATCGTCACGATCTCCCTGATCCACCAGAATAGGCAACTTCTCCGTCGCATCGGCGATCAGCACGCTGGCATCCCATTCGCGCCAGCGCGAACGGTCTTCACCGAGATAGTTGGAAAACGCCTTCTCGCCCCACGGGCAGTTCAGCGGATTGGTGATCGGCGAAAAGGCCGAGACCGAAGCATAACGCCCCGGATTCTTGAGCGCGCAGATCAACGCGCCGTGGCCGCCCATGGAGTGTCCGGCGATACCGCGCTTGTCGGATACCGGAAAGTTGGCCTCGATCAACGCCGGCAGTTCCTGCACCACGTAATCGTACATGCGGTAATGACGCGCCCAGGGCTCCTGCGTCGCATTGACGTAGAAGCCGGCACCCAGACCGAAGTCGTAGGCGCCATTGGCGTCGTCCGGCACGCCCTCACCGCGTGGGCTGGTGTCGGGGGCGACGATGATCAGGCCGAGCTCGGCTGCCATGCGCTGGGCGCCGGCCTTCTGCATGAAGTTCTCGTCGGTACAGGTCAGCCCGCTGAGCCAATACAGCACTGGCAGCCTGGCGCCCTTCTCGGCTTGCGGCGGCAGATAGACGGCAAACACCATGTCGCAGTTGAGCGACGTGGAGCGGTGGCGATAGCGCTTGTGCCAGCCGCCAAAGCTCTTGTTGCTGGAAACGATTTCCAAAGTCATGACGAGTCCTCACGGGCGGCGGACAAGCCGTCGGGCGACGGCGTTATCCGCCCCACTGATCAATAGTGGATGACGGTGCGGATGCTCTTGCCTTCGTGCATCAGATCGAAGGCGTCGTTGATCTGCTCCAGGCCCATGGTGTGGGTGATGAAGGTATCCAGCGGGATTTCGCCACTCTGCGACTTCTCCACATAGCTCGGCAGTTCGGTGCGGCCCTTGACGCCACCGAAAGCCGAACCACGCCAAACGCGACCGGTTACCAGCTGGAACGGGCGGGTACTGATTTCCTGGCCAGCACCGGCCACACCGATGATCACGCTTTCACCCCAGCCCTTGTGCGCGCACTCCAGTGCGGCGCGCATCAGTTGCACGTTGCCGACGCATTCGAAGCTGTAGTCCACACCGCCATCGGTCAACTCGATGATCACGTCCTGGATCGGCTTGTCGTAATCCTTCGGATTGACGAAGTCGGTCGCGCCCAACTCGCGGGCCACGTCGAACTTGGCCGGATTGATATCGACGGCGATGATGCGCGAGGCCTTGGCCATCTTCGCTCCGATGATCGCTGCCAGGCCGATGCCACCCAGGCCGAAGATGGCCACGGTGGCGCCCTCCTCCACCTTGGCGGTGTTGAGCACGGCGCCGATACCGGTGGTCACGCCACAGCCGAGCAGGCAGACCTTTTCCAGCGGCGCTTCCTTCGGAATGACAGCCAGGGAGACTTCCGGCAGGACGGTGTATTCGGAGAACGTCGAGCAGCCCATGTAGTGATAGATCGGCTCACCGTTGTAGCTGAAGCGCGACGTACCATCGGGCATCAGGCCCTTGCCCTGGGTAGCACGCACCGAGCTGCACAGGTTGGTCTTGCCCGACAGGCAGAATTTGCACTTGCGGCATTCGGCGGTGTACAGCGGAATCACGTGATCCCCTACAGCCACCGATGTCACGCCCTCGCCGATGGCTTCGACGATGCCGCCACCTTCGTGGCCGAGGATCGAGGGGAATACGCCCTCGGAGTCGGCACCGGACAGGGTGTAGGCGTCAGTGTGGCAAACACCGGTCGCGACGATGCGTACCAGCACTTCCCCAGCCTTGGGCGGCTCGACATCCACTTCGACGATTTTCAGCGGCTCGTTGGGCGCAAAGGCTACGGCGGCGCGCGACTTGATCATATCCAGATTCTCCTGATGGGAAAGCAATGGGGAGGGAGTGTAGTAGACCCACAGCGAGAGATAATCAGGCAGAATGCAAAACATTATTGCCATCCAGGGACAATCAATCGCTGGCCAAGCAAAAGGGGAAGAACATGAATCGTTGGGAAGGCCTGGACGAATTCGTCGCTGTGGCGGAATGCAGCCAGTTCACGGCTGCCGCCGAACGCCTGGGGTTGTCTTCATCCCAGGTAAGCCGACAAATCGCCCGCCTGGAAGAACGCCTGCATACCCGGCTGTTCTATCGCACCACGCGCAAGGTGGCGCTGACCGAGGCGGGTCAGACCTTTCTGCAGCATTGCCAGCGCCTGCAGGATGCACGGGAGGAAGCGCTCAATGCGATTGGCGATCTGGGCGGCGAGCCCAAGGGGCTGCTGCGCATGACCTGTGCGGTGGCCTATGGCGAGCGCTTCATCGTGCCATTGGTCACCGCCTTCGCCGCCCGCCACCCGAGGCTTTCCGTGGATATCGAACTGAGCAATCGCACCCTGGACCTGCTCCAGGACGGTTTCGACATCGCCATTCGCCTGGGCCGCCTGCAGGACTCGCGAATGCTCGCGACGCGCCTGGCGCCAAGGCGCATGTACCTGTGCGCATCGCCTGACTACCTGCAGCGCTACGGTCGCCCGCACAGCCTCTCGGAGCTGGCTCGACACAATTGCCTGGTTGGCAGCAGCGATGTCTGGACATTCCAGCTCGATGGCCGCGAAGCCTCTCAACGGGTTCAGGGCAACTGGCGCTGCAACAGCGGCCAGGCCGTGCTGGATGCGGCGCTCGGCGGGCTGGGCCTGTGCCAGCTGCCCGACTATTACGTGCTCGAACACCTGCGCAGTGGCGCCCTGGTGTCCCTGCTCGCCAATCACCAGCCACCGAATACCGCGGTGTGGGCGCTCTACCCGCAACAACGGCATCTGTCGCCCAAGGTCAGGCAACTGATCGATGCGTTGCGTGACGGCTTGAGCCAACGAGTCGAATACACCTAGCCGCTCATATGCTGTCACAACCGTCCGCGAACCTCTGTCGTCATCACCCCGTCGTAAATCATGAGGCCCTTGTTCGGGCCGTTGCGAACCCACCAGCATGAGGAAATGGTTATGCAGGTCATGGTCAACAGCGGAAAACACGTCGACACCTCGATGGCATTCAAGACGGATATCCGAAGCCGAGTACGAGACAAGTTACAGCGCTATGAGGAACATCTCACCCGCGTGGAAATTCATCTCTCCGACGAAAACGCCCTGAAAAGCGGCCCCCAGGACAAACGCTGCAAGGTAGAAGCACGCATGAAGGGGCGCGACCCCATGTCGGTGTCCTTCGATGCCTGCGAAATGCAGCAGGCCATCGACGGCGCAATGAACAGGCTCACCAGTGTGCTCGATCGCAACCTTGGCAAGAACGCCAACAAGTGGATTCACTGAGAGCGGTCCACTTGCGCCACCCGGAGCATTGCCCCAGTACGAATCGATGGGGCCTTGCCGCGGTGCCGGCGTCGCCTGAAGGATTCGCCGCGGGGGCGGGGCTCCTACCGGTGGAGCAACGGCGTCAGCTGCGGCCGCGCCAGACGCGCTCCAGATAGTGCAGGTCTTCCGGGCGGGTGACCTTGAGGTTATCCGCCCGGCCTTCGACGAGACGTGGCGACTGACCGGCCCACTCGATGGCCGACGCTTCGTCGGTCACTGCAACATCCGATACCAGTGCTTCGGCGAGCGCGCGGTGCAAGGCACCCAGGCGGAACATCTGCGGTGTGTAGGCCTGCCAGATGACCGAGCGATCGATGGTTTCGCGCACACGCCCATCGCTGCCGATACGCTTGAGGGTGTCACGAGCGGGAACGGCAAGCAGCCCGCCTACCGCGTCGTCAGCCAGCTCGGCCAGTAAAAGGTCGAGATCGGACTGCGCCAGATTGGGCCGTGCTGCGTCGTGCACCAGCACCCAATCCTGCTCACTGGCGCCCAGTTCTCCCAGACGCAGCAACGCATTGAGCACCGAATCGGCGCGCTCGGCACCGCCGTTGGCAATATGGATGCGCGGGTCGCGGGCGCAACTCAGGTTTGGCCAGAACGGGTCGTCCTCGGCCAGGCTGACCACCACGCCACGCAGGCACGGATGGTCGAGGAAACAGTTGAGGGTATGTTCGAGAATGCTCTTGCCGGCCAGCTGCAGATACTGCTTGGGCTTGTCGGCACGCATGCGGCTACCGATACCGGCGGCCGGAATCACCGCCCAGAAGGACGGCAGATCAGGAGTGTTCATTCAGCCAACTGATAGAGGGTTTCGCCGTCCTTGACCATGCCCAGCTCATGGCGGGCTCGCTCTTCGACGGTTTCCATGCCTTTCTTGAGCTCCATCACCTCCGCCTCGAGGATGCGGTTGCGCTCGAGCAGACGCTCGTTCTCGCCTTCCTGGTCGGCAATCTGCTGCTGCAGATCGGTAACCTGCGCCAGACTGCCCTCGCCGACCCACAGGCGATATTGCAGCCCTGCAAGTACCAGAACCAGAACGAGAAACAGCCAGTAGGAACTACGCATGGCAGGTGAGGCACTCGGATAAGAAAGGGTCGCTGCTGCGGACATCTGTCGATTCTCCCTGCGTCATCGGCATCCGACAAGACCGTGAAGTCGACTCGACAGATCTTCACAGCGTCCGCGTGGCGAGGTGTTGACCACCTCGCCGAGCGAACCTACCTTAGCCGCGGAACTCGCCGCGACCACGGTACGGCGCCTTGGCGCCCAGTTGCTCTTCGATACGCAGCAACTGGTTGTACTTGGATACGCGGTCGGAGCGGCACAGCGAGCCGGTCTTGATCTGACCAGCGGCAGTACCGACCGCCAGATCGGCGATGGTGCTGTCTTCAGTCTCGCCACTGCGGTGCGAGATGACCGCGGTGTAACCAGCAGCCTTGGCCATCTGGATGGCTTCCAGGGTTTCGGTCAGCGAGCCGATCTGGTTGAACTTGATCAGGATCGAGTTACCGATGCCCTTGTCGATGCCTTCCTTGAGGATCTTGGTGTTGGTCACGAACAGGTCGTCGCCAACCAGCTGGACCTTGTTGCCGATCTTGTCGGTGAGGATCTTCCAGCCCGCCCAGTCGGACTCGTCCAGACCGTCTTCGATGGAGATGATCGGGAAGCGCTCGGTCAGGCCTTTCAGGTACTCGGCAAAACCTTCGGCGTCGAAGGATTTACCCTCGCCTGACAGGTTGTACTTGCCGTCTTCGTAGAACTCGCTGGCCGCGCAGTCCAGTGCCAGGGTAACGTCGGTGCCCAGCTTGTAACCCGCATTGGCCACGGCTTCGGCAATGGCCGACAGCGCGTCTTCGTTGGAAGCCAGGTTCGGCGCGAAACCGCCCTCGTCGCCAACAGCGGTGCTCAGGCCACGAGCCTTCAGCACGGCCTTGAGGTGATGGAAGATTTCCGCGCCGATGCGCAGGCCGTCGGCGAAGTTCTTCGCACCAACCGGCTGCACCATGAATTCCTGGATATCGACGTTGTTGTCGGCATGCTCGCCGCCGTTGATGATGTTCATCATCGGTACGGGCATGGAGTACTGGCCAGGGGTGCCATTGAGGTTGGCGATGTGCGCGTACAGCGGCAGATCCTGATCCTGGGCGGCGGCCTTGGCGGCTGCCAGGGAGACGGCGAGGATCGCGTTGGCGCCCAGGGTGGCTTTGTTTTCGGTGCCGTCCAGATCGATCATGATCTTGTCCAGAGCCTTCTGGTCGACCGGATCCTTGCCCAGCAGCGCATCGCGGATCGGGCCATTGATGTTGCCAACGGCCTTGAGAACGCCCTTGCCGAGGTAACGGCTCTTGTCGCCATCACGCAGTTCCAACGCTTCGCGCGAACCGGTGGAGGCACCGGAAGGCGCACAGGCGCTACCGACGATGCCATTGTCGAGGATTACGTCCGCTTCCACGGTGGGGTTGCCACGGGAGTCGAGAACCTCACGACCCTTGATGTCGACGATCTTTGCCATTCTTGTAAGCTCTCCAGAAATTGTCGAAAACGCACTGCTGCATTCGGCTGCCAGCACCGGGCACGATCAACGGCGGACCGGGCTGACATGACAAACCCGGCCAAAAGGCCGGGCGGTGAAACAGATAAGCGAACCGTGGAAACGCCGGTCAGGCGGTTTCGATCGGATCCTGACTCTTGATCAGATCATCCAGCTGCTTGAGCTGCGCCAGGAACGGCTCGAGCTTGTCGAGACGCAAGGCACAAGGGCCATCGCACTTGGCATTTTCCGGATCCGGATGCGCCTCGAGGAACAGCCCGGCCAACCCCTGGCTCATGCCGGCCTTGGCCAGCTCGGTCACCTGGGCACGACGCCCGCCCGCAGAATCCGAGCGCCCGCCCGGCATCTGCAAGGCGTGGGTGACGTCGAAGAACACCGGGTACTCGAAGGCCTTCATGATGCCGAAGCCCAGCATGTCCACCACCAGGTTGTTGTACCCGAAGGAAGAACCACGCTCGCAGAGGATGAGCTGATCGTTCCCGGCTTCGACACACTTGGCGAGAATATGTTTCATTTCCTGAGGCGCGAGGAACTGCGCCTTCTTGATGTTGATCACTGCACCGGTCTTGGCCATGGCCACCACCAGGTCGGTCTGCCGCGAGAGGAAGGCAGGCAACTGGATGATGTCGCAGACGTCCGCCACCGGCTGCGCCTGGTGGGGTTCGTGCACATCGGTGATCACCGGCACGCCGAAGGTCTTCTTCACTTCCTCGAAGATCTTCATGCCCTCTTCCAGGCCAGGGCCGCGGAAGGAAGTCACCGACGAACGGTTGGCCTTGTCGAAGCTTGCCTTGAACACATAAGGGATACCGAGCTTTTCGGTAACCCGCACGTATTCCTCGCAGGTACGCAGCGCGAGGTCACGGGACTCCAGCACGTTGATGCCGCCAAACAGCACGAACGGCTTGTCGTTGGCGACATCGATCGCGCCAACGCGGATGGTCTTCTGCGCCATGGGTCAGGCCTTCTTCGCTTGGTGCGCCAGTGCGGCGTTGACGAAACCACTGAACAGCGGGTGGCCGTCACGCGGCGTGGAGGTGAATTCCGGGTGGAACTGACAGGCGACGAACCATGGATGATCCGCGCTCTCGACCACTTCGACCAGGGCGCCGTCACCGGAACGACCGGTGACCTTCAGGCCAGCGTCGATCAGTTGCGGCAGCAGGTTGTTGTTCACTTCGTAGCGATGGCGGTGGCGCTCGACGATCACGTCCTTGCCGTAGCAATCGTGAACCTTGGAGCCGCTCAGCAGTTGGCAATCCTGGGCGCCCAGGCGCATGGTGCCGCCAAGGTCGGAGGCTTCGGTGCGCTGTTCAGTCGCGCCGGTCGCATCCTGCCACTCGGTGATCAGACCGACCACCGGATGCTTGCTGGCGATGTCGAACTCGGTGGAGTTGGCATCATCCCAGCCCAACACGTTACGGGCGAACTCGATGACCGCCACCTGCATGCCCAGGCAGATGCCCAGGTAGGGAATCTTGTTCTCGCGAGCGTACTGGACGGTCTTGATCTTGCCTTCCACGCCACGCAGACCGAAACCGCCTGGAACCAGAATGGCATCGACGCCCTGCAGCAGGTCGGTGCCCTTGTTCTCGATGTCTTCGGAATCGATATAGCGCAGGTTGACCTTGGTACGGTTGCTGATACCGGCATGGCTCATCGCTTCGATCAGCGACTTGTAGGCATCCAGAAGCTCCATGTACTTACCGACCATGGCGATGTTGACTTCTTTTTCCGGGTTCAGCTTGGCATCGACCACGCGATCCCACTCGGACAGGTCGGCACCGCGGCATTCCAGAGCGAAACGCTCGACGACGAAATCATCCAGACCCTGCGAGTGCAGGATGCCCGGGATCTTGTAGATGGTGTCGGCGTCTTCCAGGGCGATTACGGCACGCTCTTCGACGTTGGTGAACTGGGCGATCTTGCGGCGCGACGACAGGTCGATCGGGTGATCGGAGCGGCACACCAGTACGTCCGGCTGCAGGCCGATGGAGCGCAGTTCCTTGACCGAGTGCTGGGTCGGCTTGGTCTTGGTTTCGCCTGCGGTGGCGATGTACGGAACCAGCGTCAGGTGCATCAGCATGGCGCGCTTGGCGCCCACTTCGAAACGCAGCTGGCGGATAGCCTCGAGGAACGGCTGCGACTCGATATCCCCCACGGTGCCGCCGATTTCGACCATGGCGACGTCGGCGTCGCCGGCACCCTTGATGATGCGGCGTTTGATCTCGTCGGTGATGTGCGGGATGACCTGGATGGTCGCGCCCAGATAATCACCACGGCGCTCTTTGCGCAGCACGTCTTCGTAGACGCGGCCAGTGGTGAAGTTGTTGCTCTTGGTCATCGTGGTGCGGATGAACCGCTCATAGTGACCCAGGTCGAGATCGGTCTCGGCACCGTCGTGAGTGACGAACACTTCACCGTGCTGGAACGGGCTCATGGTGCCCGGATCGACGTTGATGTAGGGATCCAGTTTGAGCATCGTGACCTTCAGGCCCCGCGCCTCCAGGATTGCCGCCAAGGATGCCGAGGCGATGCCTTTCCCCAATGAAGAAACAACACCACCCGTGACGAAAATGAAGCGCGTCATGAAAAACCCTAAGAAGTCAGCAGTGGCGGTCGAGCCGCCGGGGAGCAGAGAAGGCCTTGGTTCACCTTAGCAAACATGGCGAACCATGCTGGCAAATAGCAAACATCCACCGCTTCTGGAGAAGCAGCGAATACCTGAATAGAGACGGGAGCGTAGTCTACCGGAAACGTCCTGAGTGGGGAAGAACACGAAGTCCGAAGCAGCGCAAAAGCTGCTGAGACGAGACTTGCACGAAACCCGGAAAAGCCTCTGGCCTGGGGCTTGGCGCCTGCGACATCAACGCGGCAGCCAGCCCTCAGGCGCGTATGTCGACAGCTCCGGCAAGATGCCGATCGATCTGCGCTGGCTGCCAGTGAAACGTACCGCAACCGGGGCTGGCGAGCAGATTGGCTAGCGCCACGGGCCGTCCGTCGCACAACAGCAGCGGGATGCGCCCACGGACGAATTCGGGCACACCGGCTTCCTGCAGGAGACGCTTGAGATCACGCCGACCGCGCCCTGGCACCTCGAGAATCTCGCCGCCCTGACGATAGCCGACGCTCAACCGCCCCTCCGGTATGGTGCCCTCGAGCCAGACGCGACCATTACCCGGCAATGCCAGTGGCTGCTCAACCAGAGGCCAGGGCTGCGCCTGGCGCGACCAGGTTGCAGACCAGCCAGTACCGAGCCAGAACAGGCAACCGCCATGACGTCGCAACTCGCCGCTTTCCAGTCGCCAGACCGGGCTGGCGTCGGGCCCCGCATCACGCAGATCGACCCACCCCTGCCAATGGCGACTATCGGGCAAGCGGGTGAAATCCGCCAGCCAGTGGCGCAGCACGTTGCGTTGACGGGCATCGGAAAGTCCGCGCAACGCCTGCAGATCCAGACTGGGAACGGTTAGCCAATCGAAAGCCGGCGACGCCTGGGCTCGCTGCAGATCGAGCTCGGCGAGCTCCTGCAGCAACCCCAGCGCCTCGGCCTGATGCTCCGCGGTACGGGCCAGTACCTGGGATGCTTTAGGCCAATGCCTGTGCAAGAGCGGCAGGACCTCGCGACGTAAAAAATTGCGCGCAAGGCGGGTGTCGGCATTCGACGGGTCCTCCACCCAGCGCAGCCCATGCGCCTCGGCATGAGCCTCCAGCGCGCTGCGCGGCACGTCCAGCAGGGGGCGCACGGCATGCCCGGCGGCCAGCGCACGGCTGGCCGCCATGGCCGCCAGACCGCGCACCCCAGCACCACGCAGCAGACGATAGAGAACGGTCTCCGCCTGATCGTCCTGATGCTGAGCGAGCAGCAGTACCTCCCCGGGATTCAGCCGCGCGGAAAACGCAGCATAACGAGCGTCACGCGCCGCTCGCTCCAAACTGGCACCCGGCGCGACCTGCACATGCTCGACATGCAGCGGCACGCCCAACTCATCGCACAGGCGCTGGCAATGCAGCGGCCAGGCGTCAGCCGCGGCCTGCAAACCGTGATGCACATGGATAGCGGAGATGGGGGGCAGCGCATGGCTTCGAGCAGCCACTGCCAGCGTGTGCAGAAGCACGGTGGAGTCGAGCCCGCCGGAGAAAGCGACTCGCCAGGAAGATGCCTCACGCCACGGAGCGAGGCGCGCGAGCAGAGCCGATTCGAGGGGCATGCGGCGGTTCAGCGAAGCGACCCCGCAGGCATGCGCGTCGCCAGCACGGCGACTCGCATGCCTGCGGGGCAAACCGGCATCAGGCGATACCGTAGCTCATCAGACGCTCGTAACGACGCGCCAGCAGGGCATCGGTATCGAGTTTGCCGAGATCCTCGAGCTGAGCGCTCAGGACCTGGCGGATGGATTCAGCGGCAGCGGCCGGATCACGGTGCGCACCACCCAGAGGCTCGGCGATCACCTTGTCGACGATGCCCAGGCCCTTCAGGCGCTCGGCGGTGATACCCATGGCTTCAGCGGCGTCCGGTGCCTTTTCGGCGGTTTTCCACAGGATCGACGCACAACCTTCCGGCGAAATCACCGCATAGGTCGAATACTGCAGCATGTTCAGGTTGTCGCACACGCCAATGGCCAGTGCACCACCGGAACCACCCTCACCGATGACGGTGGAGATGATCGGCGTTTTCAGACGCGCCATGACACGCAGGTTCCAGGCGATCGCTTCGCTCTGGCCGCGCTCTTCGGCATCGATACCCGGGTAGGCGCCCGGGGTGTCGATGAAGGTCAGGATCGGCATCTTGAAGCGCTCGGCCATTTCCATCAGGCGACAGGCCTTGCGGTAACCTTCAGGACGCGGCATGCCGAAGTTGCGACGTACCTTCTCGCGAACCTCACGGCCCTTCTGGTGGCCGATGACCATGGCCGGCTGGCCATTGAGGCGCGCAACGCCACCAACGATGGCGGCGTCGTCGGAGAAATGACGATCACCGTGCAGCTCGTCGAACTCGGTGAAGATGTGTTGCAGGTAGTCCAGGGTATAAGGCCGCTGCGGGTGACGGGCAAGCCTGGCGATCTGCCAACTGGTCAGATTGCCGAAGATGCTCTCGGTCAGCGTACTGCTCTTGTCCTGCAGACGGGCGATTTCGTCGCCGATGTTCAGGGAGTTGTCATTACCAACCAGGCGAAGCTCTTCGATCTTGGCTTGCAGGTCGGCAATCGGCTGTTCGAAATCGAGATAATTCGGGTTCATAGGCATCCGTCATGCGTCGACGGCCACAGGGCCGGGGAGCGTGTATCCATTTGGCGCCTACCTTATAGGAACAGGCGCATTCAGGTCGACACTTGCAAGGCACTTCCGGCAGCGAATCTGCCAGCGAATGCACCTTGGCATTCACTCGGCAGCCAAACCCGGAGGGGTTCGGTCGCGTCGGCGGCGATCATGCAGTGTCACGGGCTTCGTGCGGAGCCTTGGCCCCGCATTTCAGCACCGCAATTCTAGCGGTATTGCAGGAAGACGTTTTCTCGTCCGAACTGGTCACGCAAAGCTTGAATCAAGCTGTCGGCCGGGTCGATTCGCCAGTCCTCGCCAAACTGCAGCAAGGCTTTGGCATCGGCACCGGTGTAGTCCACGGTGATCGGGCAGGCGCCACGGTGACGACGGCACAGCTCACCCAGCCAGCGTAGACGATCACCCTTCAAGGCAGTGGCCTGCACGCGAACGCGCAAACTCTCGGCCAGCCCGGTACGCGCCTCCTCGAGACTCATCACTCGCTTGGCGCGCAAACGCATGCCACCGGAGAAGTCGTCGTTGCTGACTTCCCCTTCCACCACCACCAGAGCATCGCTCTGCAGCAGCGCCTGGTTGCTGGCGAAGGCATCGGCGAACAGCGAGGCCTCGATACGCCCGGAACGGTCGTCCAGGGTGATGAACCCCATCTTGTCGCCCTTCTTGTTCTTCATCACCCGCAGGTTGACGATCAGGCCGGCGACGGTCTGGGTGTCACGTGCCGGCTTGAGATCGACGATGCGCTGGCGGGCGAAACGCCGCACTTCGCTTTCGTACTCGTCGATCGGGTGGCCGGTCAGATAAAGGCCCAGGGTGTCCTTCTCGCCCTTGAGTCGCTCTTTGAGCGATAGCTCCTTGGCGCGGTGATGGTTGGCGTAAACGTCCGCCTCGGGGCTGGCGAACACGCCGCCGAACAGATCCATATGGCCACTATCATGACTGCGCGCGGTCTGCTCGGCGGCCTGAACGGCCTCCTCCATCGCCGACAGCAACACCGCACGATTGCGGTCGATATTGGCCTGATAGGCCTTGAGCTCGTCGTAAAAGTGCGGCCCCAGACGATCCAGCGCACCACTGCGGATCAATGCATCCATGGTGCGTTTGTTGATGCGCTTGAGGTCGACCCGCGAGCAGAAGTCGAACAGATCCTTGAACGGGCCGTCCTGACGCGCCTCGACAATCGCCTCGACCGGGCCTTCGCCAACACCCTTGACCGCGCCCAGGCCATAAAGAATCCGCGGCACGTCGTTCGCGTCATGACTGACGGTGAACTTGAACTCGGAGGCGTTCACATCTGGCGGATCGATGCGCAACTTCATGTTGCGGCATTCCTCGATGAGGATCACCACCTTGTCGGTGTTGTGCATGTCCGCCGACAGTACCGCAGCCATGAACGGCGCCGGGTAATGCGCCTTCAGCCAGGCGGTCTGGTAGGAAACCAGGCCATAGGCCGCCGAGTGAGACTTGTTGAAACCATAACCGGCGAACTTTTCCACCAGGTCGAAGATGTTGCCCGCCAGCTCGGCATCGATATTGTTGTTGGCACAGCCTTCGATGAAACCACCACGCTGCTTGGCCATTTCCTCGGGCTTCTTCTTGCCCATGGCACGGCGCAGCATGTCCGCCTGGCCGAGGGTATAACCGCCCATGACCTGGGCGATCTGCATGACCTGTTCCTGGTAGAGGATGATCCCGTAGGTCGGCTTGAGTACCGGCTCCAGGCCCGCGTACTGGTAATCAGGATGCGGATAGGACAGTTCGGCACGACCGTGCTTGCGGTTGATGAAGTCATCCACCATGCCGGACTGCAACGGACCAGGACGGAACAACGCCACCAGAGCGATCATGTCTTCCAGGCAGTCGGGCTTGAGCTTCTTGATCAGCTCCTTCATGCCGCGCGATTCGAGCTGGAAGACCGCGGTGGTCTCCGCCTTCTGCAGCATCTGATAGGTCGGCTTGTCATCCAGCGGGATGAAATCGATGTTGACCAGATTCTCTTCCGGCTCGCCCGCCGCACGCTGGTCGCGGTGGATGGTTTCCAGGGCCCACTTGATGATGGTCAGGGTACGCAGGCCGAGGAAGTCGAACTTCACCAGGCCGGCTTGCTCGACATCGTCCTTGTCGAACTGTGTCACCAGCCCGGCGCCCTCTTCATCGCAGGCGATAGGCGAAAAGTCGGTCAACTTGGTCGGTGCGATCACCACGCCCCCGGCGTGCTTGCCGGTACCGCGCACGATGCCCTCGAGCTTCAGGGACATGTCCCAGATCTCGGCTGCCTCTTCGTCGTTCTTGAGGAAATCGCGCAGCGGTTCCTCCATCTCGAAGGCCTTTTCCAGGGTCATGCCGACTTCGAACGGAATCATCTTCGACAGGCGATCCGCCAGGCCGTAGGACTTGCCCTGCACCCGCGCCACGTCACGCACCACCGCCTTGGCCGCCATCGAACCGAAGGTGATGATCTGGCTCACCGCGTTACGGCCGTACTTCTCGGCCACGTAATCGATGACCCGGTCACGGCCATCCATGCAGAAGTCGACGTCGAAGTCGGGCATGGATACACGTTCGGGGTTGAGGAAGCGCTCGAACAGCAGGTCGTAGGCCAACGGATCGAGGTCGGTGATCTTCTGCACGTAGGCCACCAGCGAACCGGCACCTGAACCCCGCCCAGGACCGACCGGCACGCCGTTGCTCTTGGCCCACTGGATGAAGTCCATAACGATCAGGAAGTAGCCGGGGAAGCCCATCTGGATGATGATATCCAGCTCGAAATTCAGCCGATCGATATAGACCTGCTTCTTCGCGTCGTAGTCCGGGGTGTCCTTGGGCAGCAGCACCTCGAGGCGCTCCTCCAGGCCGTCGAACGACACCTTGCGGAAGTACTCGTCGATGGTCATGCCTTCCGGCACGGGGAAGTCAGGCAGGAAGTACTTGCCGAGCAGAACCTCGATATTGCAGCGTTTGGCGATCTCGACGGTGTTTTCCAGCGCGTCGGGAAGATCGCTGAACAGCTCGGCCATCTCTTGTGGCGACTTCAGGTACTGCTGGTCGGAGTAGATACGTGGCCGGCGCGGGTCGTCGAGAATGCGGCTTTCACCAATGCAGACGCGAGTTTCGTGGGCCTCGAAGTCACCCTGCTTGAGGAAGCGCACATCGTTGGTAGCGACCAGCGGAGCCCCCTGCCTATCAGCCAGGGCCACGGCTGCATGCACGTGCTCTTCGTCATTGACGCGGCTGGTGCGCTGCACTTCCAGATAGAAACGCTCCGGGAACACGGCCTGCCATTCCTGCAGCAACGCTTCGGCCCGAGCCAGCTCGCCATCGAGCAGCGCATGGCCGATTTCACCTTCCTTGGCACCGGACAGGGCGATCAGGCCCTCGCTGGCAGCTTTCACCCAGTCACGCTGGATGATCACCAGATCATTGCTCTGCCCTTCACTCCAGCCACGGGAAACCAGCTCGGTGAGGTTGCGATAGCCCTTGGGGTTCATCGCCAACAGAGTCATGCGGGTCAGCGGGCCGTCTTCGTAAGCGCTGGCAAGCCAGATATCGGCACCACAGATCGGCTTGATACCGGCGCCCATGGCGGCTTTGTAGAACTTCACCAACGAGCACATGTTGCTCATGTCGGTGACCGCCACCGCCGGCATGCCCGAGCCGGCCACGGCCTTGACCAGAGGTTTGACGCGAACCAGTCCGTCGACCAGAGAGTATTCGGTGTGCAGGCGAAGATGAACGAAAGAAACAGCCATGAAGAAGCCCTGCAGGAAAAGCGACAAAACGCGGATTGTACCGTAACTGGAAGGATGGACAGCGTCCTGAGTAGGCTCAGTCCGCTCCAGTGGCTTCCAGCAATCGGCGTACCGGCGCGAAGGAGCGCCGATGGATGGGGGTCGGGCCCAGGCGCATCAGGGCCTCGAGGTGCACGGGCGTCGGATAACCCTTGTGCAGGGCGATGCCATAACCCGGATACAGCGCGTCGAGCTCACGCATCTCGCGATCGCGACTGACCTTGGCGAGAATCGAGGCCGCGGCGATGGCCGGCACCTGAGCATCGCCACCGACCACCGGCGCACTGGGCACAGAGAGTTTCGGGCAGCGATTGCCGTCGATCAGCGCCAGTTTTGGCGTTACGCTCAGGCCCTCGACGGCACGCTGCATGGCAAGCATGGTGGCATGCAGGATATTCAGGCGGTCGATCTCTTCCACGTCAGCGCGGGCAATGCACCAGGCCAGGGCCTTTTCGCGGATTTCATCGAACAGCTTCTCGCGCCGGGCCTCGCTGAGTTTCTTGGAGTCGTTGAGACCGAGGATCGGCCGTGCCGGGTCGAGAATCACCGCGGCGGTGACCACTGCGCCACACAAAGGGCCACGGCCGACTTCGTCGACACCGGCGACCAGTTCTTCGACGGTCGAAAAATCCAGCCCCATTTGCATCAGCGACGCCCCAGCAGATCGAGCACCGCGGCAGCCGCGCGCTCGGAGGCGCCGCGTCGCAGGGTGCGGTGAATGGCATCGAAGCCCTCGGTCTGCACGTCGCCATCGACCAGCAGCGGTGCCACCGTCCGAGCCAGGGCATCGGCGGTGGCCGCGTCCTGGATCAGCTCGGGTACCAGCAGGCGCTGCGCGAGCAGGTTGGGCAGCGAGATGTACGGGCTCTTCACCAGGCGTTTGAGAATGCTGAAAGTCATCGGCGCCACACGATAGGCCACCACCATCGGGCGCTTGTACAGCAGCGCCTCGAGGGTAGCGGTGCCGGACGCGATCAGCACGGCATCGCAGGCTGCCAGGGCATCGTGGGAGCGACCGTCGAGCAACTGCAGCGGCAAATCCCGACCGCCGAGCATCTGCTCGAGCTGTTGGCGACGTTCCGGGCTGGCACAGGGCAATACGAAGCGTACACCCGGACGCAGCGCACGCAGACGCTCCGCCGCATCGAGAAACAGGCTGCCCAGACGCGACACTTCACCGCCGCGGCTACCTGGCAGCAAGGCCACCACAGGAGCCTCGAGAGGCAGCCCGAGCAGTTCGCGAGCCGCAGCGCGATCGGCCTGCAACGGGATGGCATCTGCCAGCGGATGGCCGACGAAGCACACAGGGACCTGATGCGCCTCGTAGAACTGCGCCTCGAAAGGAAACAGGGTGAGCATCAGGTCGCAGGCTTCGCGAATCTTCAGCACGCGCTTCTGCCGCCAGGCCCACACCGATGGGCTGACGTAATGCACGGTACGAATTCCGGCACGCCGCAGCTTCAGTTCGACACCCAAGGTGAAATCCGGTGCGTCGATACCGATGAATACATCGGGCTTGCGCGCGATGAGACTGGCGATCAGCCGGCGACGGCGCGACAGCAGCTCGGGTAAACGACCCAGCACTTCGACCAGCCCCATGACCGCAAGGCGCTCCATGGGAAAGTCGCTGACCAGGCCCTCGGCCTGCATGCGTGGGCCGCCCACGCCGATGAACTCCACATTGGGGTGCTGTGCCTTCAGGGCCTGCATCAGGCCTGAACCCAGAATATCGCCGGATGCCTCGCCGGCGACCAGCGCGACACGCAATACCTCAGCCATGGGTCAGCGGGTGATGCCGCGGCTGGAGGTGAGGATGGAGTCACGGAACACCGCTACTTCGGAGAACTGGGCGGCCACGTCTTCCAGCTCGACCAGCGCTTCCTCGATGGTGAAACCCTGGCGGTAGACGATCTTGTAGGCACGCCGCAGGGCCTGCATGGCCTCGGAGCTGAAGCCACGACGGCGCAGGCCTTCGAAGTTCATGCTACGGGCCTCGGCAGGGTTGCCGGAAACGGTAACGTAAGCCGGAACGTCCTTGCCGATCGCCGCGCCCATGCCGGCGAAGGCATGCGCACCGATATGGCAGAACTGGTGCACGAGGGTGTAGCCGGACAGAATCGCCCAGTCACCGATGTGCACGTGACCGGCCAGTGCCACGTTGTTGACCAGAATGCAGTTGTTACCGACGACGCTGTCGTGACCGATATGGGCATAGGCCATGATCAGGTTGTGGTCACCGATGGTGGTTTCGTCACGATCCTGAATGGTGCCCCGGTGCATGGTCACGCCTTCACGGATGATGTTGTGGTCACCGATGACCAGGCGAGTAGGTTCGCCCTTGTACTTGCGATCAGGGGTATCTTCGCCAAGCGAGGCGAACTGATAGATCTTGTTGTGCTTCCCGATTCGGGTCGGTCCCTTGATGATCACGTTGGGACCCAGCACGCTGCCCTCGCCAATTTCTACGTCGGCCCCGATGATCGACCAAGGGCCGACGACGACGTCGTCAGCCAGCTTGGCGCTGGGATCGATGATGGCGCGAGGGTCAATCAAACTCATAACTTGCGTTCCGCACAGATGATTTCGGCCGAGCACACTTCCTTGCCATCGACCGTGGCTTTGCATTCGAACTTCCAGATGCTGCGCTTGCTGCTGAGGAACTTGGCCTCGAGAATCAGCTGGTCGCCAGGCACTACCGGCTGACGGAAGCGTAGCTTATCCGAGCCAACGAAATAATAGAGCGTACCGTCGGCAGGCTTCACGTCCATCATCTTGAAGCCCAGAATACCGGCCGCCTGTGCCATGGCCTCGATGATGAGGACACCTGGCATGATCGGATGCTCGGGGAAATGGCCGTTGAAGAATGGCTCGTTGACGCTGACATTCTTATAGGCACGAACGCTCTTGCCTTCAAGATCCAGATCCGTGACCCGGTCCACCAGCAGGAACGGGTAACGGTGCGGCAAGTACTCGCGAATTTCGTTGATGTCCATCATTTCCAGAGAAGCCCGTAATAAAAAGAATAGAGCACGGCATCAGCCATGCTCAGGCATCAGATGAGGCATTCCCGCTCGAGGTCACGGCATTCAGCTGTTTTTCCAACTGCTTCACACGCCGTGCCATGTCGTCCAGCTGGCGGATGCGCGCCACGCTCTTCTTCCACTCGCCTGCAGGTTGCATGGCCGTCCCGGATGAATACGCCCCCGGCTCGGTGATCGAGCGCGTGACCATGGTCATGCCGGTCACGAATACCCCGTCGCACACATCGATGTGCCCAACCATGCCAACGCCACCAGCGATCATGCAGTTCTTGCCGATCGACGTGCTGCCGGAAATACCGACGCATGCTGCCATCGCCGTGTTGTCACCGACCTGCACGTTGTGCGCGATCATGATCTGGTTATCCAGCTTCACACCGTTGCCGATGCGGGTGTCGGACAGCGCACCGCGATCCAGCGTGGTGTTGGCGCCGATCTCGACGTCGTCGCCGATGCTGACGCCACCGATCTGGGCGATCTTTTGCCAAACGCCCTTCTCGTTGGCGAAGCCGAAGCCCTCACCACCGATCACTGCACCCGACTGAATGACCACACGCTTGCCGATACGCACATCGTGGTACAGGGTCACCCTTGGTGCCAGCCAGCCACCCTCTCCGATCTCGGAGCGCGCACCGACCACGCAATGCGCGCCCAGCGACACACCTGCACCAACCTTCGCGCCACTCTCGATCACCACGAATGGTCCGATCGCAGCGCTCGGGTCCACCTGAGCATCGTCAGCCACCAGGGCGGTGGGATGAATCCCCGCCGCAGCCCTGGGCTTGCGATCGAACAAGTGGGACAGCGACGCGTAGGCCAGGTAGGGGTTGGCCACGATCAACGTATTGCCGGCGAAGCCTTCGGCGTCAGCAGCAGTCAGCAGTACCGCGGCGGCTTGGCAGCTAGGCAGGTGCTTGCGGTACTGAGCGTTCGACAGGAACGTCAGCTGAGACGGGCCGGCATCCTGTAAGGTTGCCAGCCCGTCGACCGTCTGATCCGCAGCGCCACGCAAGGTGGCGCCCAACCGCTCGGCCAGTTGACCGAGGGTGAATACAGGTGTGGACATCATCAACGCATCTGGTTCATGCGCTCGATGACCTGGCGGGTGATGTCGAACTGGGGTTTGACATCGATCACCGCACCACGCTCGAGCACCAGATCGAAGTTGCCGGACTTGATGACCTCTTCAACGGCCTTGTCCAGGTTGGGCTTGAGCTTCTTGAGCATGTCGCGGTCAGCGACGGCCTTGGCCTCGTTCAGCTCCTTGGACTGGAACTGGAAGTCACGTGCCTTCTGCTTGAAGTCCAGCTCGAGACGCTCGCGCTCGGCGGTCTGCATCTTCTCACCGTCTTTGACGATACGATCCTGAATGCGCTTGGCGTCGCTTTCCAGCGTCTTGAGCTTGTTCAGTTGGGGGCCGAATTTCTTCTCGGCGTCCACGGCGTAACGCTTGGCCGCATCGGACTCGAGCAGGGCCATTTGATAATTGAGTACCGCAACCTTCATTTCCGCGAATGCCGGGGTGGCCAGCAGAGCAGCGCTTAACAGAACCAGTTGAGTCAACTTACGCACGGTGTAACTCCTGCAGAAAAACTGTCTTCGTGATTCATGAGCAGACGCTTAGAACGTCTGGCCGAGGGAGAACTGGAATACCTGGGTATCGGCGTCGTCCGGTTTCTTCACCGGCATCGCCAGGCTGAAGCTCAACGGACCGAGCGCAGTGATCCAGGTGACACCGACACCAACCGAGCTGGCCAGGTTGCCGAAATCGATGTCACAGCTGTCGCCACGACGTTTCTGCCCGGAGCTGCAGTCGGTATCGAACACGTTACCCACGTCCCAGAACAGAGCGGTACGCAGCGAACGCTGATCCTTGACGAACGGCAGTGGGAACAGCAGCTCTGCACCGCCCTGAATCAACACGTTACCACCGAACGGCAACGGATCCTGATCCGGGTCGGCCAGGGTTCCAGCGTTCGTACCAGTGCTCGGCGTACTGCGCGGGCCGAGGCTGCTGTCTTCGAAACCGCGAACCGAGTTGAAACCACCGGCGTAGTAGTTCTCGTAGAACGGCAGCTTGCTGGTGGAACCGAACGCGCCGCCGTAACCCAGCTGGGTATGGAAACGCATGGTGTAGGTATCGGTCAGCGGCTTGAAGACCTGGCCACGGTAGTCGAGCTTGTAGAACGACAGGTCGCTACCCGGCACGGTGGTTTCGAACACCAGGCTCTGCGAGTGGCCGCGGTTGGCCAGCACGCCACGGTTCAGGGTGGACTCGGACCAGCCGACGGATGCCTTGAAGTTCAGGTACTTCTCGCCTTCCTGACGGGTGAAGTCGAAGATCTCGTCGACGGTGTAGCGGCCGGTGTTGATCTCGTCCTGCTGCACGGTCAGGCCGTAGGTCAGGCGCGCGGTCTCGCTGATCGGGTAACCGATGTTGATACCGGCGCCCAGGCTGTCGACCGAGTAGCTGGACACATCGACATCGAGCTCGTCGTAGTCGGTGGTGCGGTAGAAGGCGTTGTAGCCCAGGCTCACGCCATCTTCGGTCCAGTAGGGATCGACGAAGCTGAAGTTGTAGCGGCTCTGGTATTCACTGCGAGTCAGGCCGAGGCTGACACGATTACCACTACCCAGGAAGTTGTTCTGGGTGATCGAACCACCGAGGATCAGACCGGCGTTCTGGGCGAAACCGACGCTGGCGGTGATGGAACCGGAAGCCTGCTCTTCGACGCTGTAGTTGACGTCGATCTGGTCATCGGTGCCCGGCACTTGCGGGGTCTCGACGTTCACTTCCTTGAAGAAGCCCAGACGTTCCAGACGAACCTTGGACTGGTCGATCAGGTAGGTCGAAGCCCAGCCACCTTCCATCTGACGCATTTCACGACGCAGCACTTCGTCTTCGGTCTTGGTGTTGCCACGGAAGTTGACGCGATTGACGTAGGCCCGCTTGCCCGGATCGACGACGAAGGTGATCGATACCGAGTTGTCGTCATCATGGGGCTCGGGCACGCCGTTGACGTTGGCGAAGGTGTAACCCTCGTTACCCAGACGGCGGGTGATCAGCTCGCTGGTGGTGGTCATGACCTTGCGGGAAAACACCTGGCCTTCCTTGACCAACAGCAGCGCACGAACTTCTTCTTCCGGCACCTTGAGGTCACCGGAGAGTTTCACGTCGCGGACGGTGTATTTCTCGCCTTCATCGACGTTGACGGTGATGTAGACGTGTTTCTTGTCCGGCGTGATGGACACCTGGGTGGAGGTGATGTCCATGTTGATGTAGCCGCGGTCCAGATAATAGGAACGCAGGCGCTCGAGGTCACCGGACAGTTTTTCACGGGCGTACTTGTCGTCGTTGCGGAAGAACGACAGCCAGTTGGTGGTCTTCAGCTCGAACAGATCGTTGAGGTCTTCATCGGAGAAGACATTGTTGCCCACCACGTTGATGTGCTGGATGGCTGCAACGGTGCCTTCGTTGATGTTGATCTTCAGTGCCACACGGTTGCGCGGCTGCGGAATCACTTCGGCATCGATCTCGGCGGAATAACGACCCTGGGCCACGTACTGGCGCTGCAGCTCGTTACGCACGCCTTCGAGGGTCGCGCGCTGGAAGATCTCGCCCTCGGCCAGGCCGGACTGATTCAGGCCCTTGAGCAGGTCATCACTGCTGATGGCCTTGTTGCCTTCGATTTCGATGCTGGAAATCGACGGACGCTCGACCACGGTGATGACCAGCACGTTGCCGTCACGACCCAGCTGGATATCCTGGAAGAAACCGGTCTTGAACAGCTCACGGGTCGCTTCGACCAGCGTGCGATCGTCGGCCGACTCGCCGACGTTCAGGGGCAGCGCACCAAACAGGCTGCCCGCGGAGACGCGTTGCAGGCCGTTAACGCGAATATCGGAGATGGTGAAGGACTCGGCGTGAACTTCGGCGATCATCAATGCGGCAAGAACCGCAGGTAGCAGCAGACGTTTCATGAAGTCCTTTCTTATTCCAACTAACGATAAGAAATCAGTCGTTCGAGACGAAAGATATGTAATTCAGCAGAGGTCACAGGCGCCCAAGGTCATTGACCAGAGCCAGCAGCATCACCCCGATCACCAGGCTGATACCAATCTGCATCCCCCAACCCTGCACCCGCTCGGAGAGGGGACGACCCCGCACCCACTCGACCAGGTAATAAAGCAGATGCCCCCCATCCAGCACAGGAATGGGCAGCAAATTGAGAACACCCAGGCTGATACTCAGGTAGGCGAGGAAATTCAGGAAGTCCCCGAGGCCTGACTCGGCCGAAGCGCCCGCCACTTTAGCAATGGTTATCGGCCCGCTCAAGTTTTTTACCGAGAGCTCGCCGAACAGCATTTTCTTCAGCGAATCGAGGGTCAGAACGCTCATTGTCCAGGTGCGCGACACGCCTTCACCGACAGCCTCCAGCGGACCATAACTGACCTCGCGAAGCATTTCAGGCGGCCACTGAGCGGACGCGACGCCAGCCCCCAGATAACCGCTGACCGCGTCGCCTTCACCACGCCGGGCCAGGGTGACGGGCACATCCAGACGCTGCCCATCACGCTCCAGCGACAAGGATACCGACTGCCCTGGCAACCCACGCACACGGTCGACCAGATCCTGCCAATCGACCAGCGGCTGCTCGTTCAGCGCCAGCAGGCGGTCGCCAGCACGCAGGCCAGCAGCCTGCGCAGGCCCCTCGGGGTCGAATTCGGCCAACACCGGCTCCAGGCTCGGACGCCAGGGGCGAATACCCAGCGAAGCGATCGGGTCCGGCTCATTGGCGCCACGCAGCCAGTTGTCCAGCTCGACACGATGCAGGGTGTCAGCACCGCCGTCGACATTCCGGGTGGCAATCATCAGCTCGCCACTTTCGCCAAGGCGACGCACCAGCTGCAGATTGACCGCCGACCAGCCCACAGTCGCCTTGCCGTTGATCGAAACGATTTCTTCGCCCGCCTGTAAACCGGCGACTTGCGCCAGGCTGCCGGACTCCACGGCACCGATGACGGGGCGCACCTGCTGACTGCCCAGCATGGCCACCAGCCAGAAGAACACCAGCGCCAATGCGAAGTTGGCCGCCGGGCCAGCGGCCACGATGGCGATACGCTGCCCGACGGTCTTGCGATTGAACGACTGCTCGGCCAACGCCGGGGGCACATCGCCCTCACGCTCGTCGAGCATTTTCACGTAGCCACCGAGCGGGATGGCGGCGATCACGAATTCGGTGCCCTGGCGATCATGCCAGCGCACCAGCGGCGTGCCGAAGCCTACCGAGAAACGCAGCACCTTGACGCCGCAGCGTCGGGCCACCCAGAAATGACCGTACTCATGAAAGGTCACCAGCACCCCGAGCGCAATCAGGGTACCGACGATCATATACAGTGCGCTCATGCCACCTCTCCACGATTCGACCACTGCCCAGCCAACTCCCGCGCACGGCGGTCGGCCTCGAGCACGGCGTCGAGACACTCGACCGCGACAGCCGGCTCGGCTTCGAGAACGCCGTCAATGATACGCGCGATATCGGTAAAGCGAATCCGCCGTTCGAGAAACGCCGCCACGGCGACTTCATTCGCAGCATTGAGCATGGCCGGGGCACTACCACCTGCCTCCGCAGCCTGACGCGCCAGGCGCAGGCACGGGAAGCGCACGTCGTCGGGGGCCTGAAAATCAAGCCGCGCAATCTTCAGCAGATCCAGCGGCGCGACACCGGAATCGATGCGCTGCGGCCACGCCAAGGCGTGGGCGATGGGGGTACGCATGTCGGGATTACCCAACTGGGCGAGTACCGAGCCGTCCACATAATCGACCAGCGAATGGATGACGCTCTGCGGGTGGATGACCACTTCGACCTGATCAGGGCGCGCATCGAACAGCCAGCAGGCCTCGATCAGCTCCAACCCCTTGTTCATCATGCTGGCCGAGTCGACGGAAATCTTGCGCCCCATCGACCAGTTGGGATGAGCGCAAGCCTGTTCGGGAGTCACTGCATGCAGCGCCTCGGGCGTGGTTTCTCGAAACGGGCCACCGGACGCGGTCAGCAGGATGCGACGCACGCCAACCGGCTGCAGGCCACGGGCGTAATCTTGCGGCAGGCACTGGAAAATCGCGTTGTGCTCACTGTCGATAGGCAGCAGCACGGCACCACTCTGCCGTACGGCACGCATGAACAGCGCGCCCGACATCACCAGCGCCTCCTTGTTGGCCAGCAGCACCTTCTTGCCCGCCTCCACCGCCGCCAGCGTGGGCTTGAGGCCTGCCGCACCGACGATGGCCGCCATCACGGCGTCCACCTCGGCATGCGCCGATACCTCGCACAACCCTGCCTCGCCAAACAGCACGTGGGTCGCGAGGCCGGCGAGACGCAGGCGAGCCTGCAGATCATTCGCCGCCTGCACATCCGCAACGACGGCGAAGCTCGGCCGATGGATAACGCACAGGGCCTCCAGCTCCGCCACGCGGCTGAACGCGGTCAGCGCGAAAACCTGATAACGGTCAGGATGACGGGCGATGACGTCGAGTGTGCTGAGGCCGATCGAGCCCGTGGCGCCAAGCACGGTAATGCGCTGCACCTGACTCACAGCGCACCCCAGCCAGCGAGCCACAGCAGTACGGCGAACACCGGCACCGCTGCAGTGAGGCTGTCGATGCGATCGAGTACGCCACCATGACCGGGCAGCAGATTGCTGCTGTCCTTGATGCCGGACTGACGCTTGAACATGCTTTCGGTGAGATCGCCAACCACGGAAATCAGCACCACCAGAGCCGCAGCCGGTAGAGCCAGCAGGAATTCGCCGAACGACCAGTCACGATACAGACCAACGACCACGGTCAGCAGCAGACTGAGCAGCAGACCGCCAATCAGACCTTCCCAGCTCTTGCCCGGACTGACATGCGGGGCCAGCTTGCGCTTGCCGAATCGTTTACCCGAAAAATAGGCACCGATATCCGCCACCCAGACCAGCGCCATCACGGCCAGAATCAGCCAGTTGGCCAGCTGCCACTGCTTCACCACCACCAGCCCTTGCCAGGCGGGCAACAGAATCAGCAGACCGATCAACAGGCGCCCCGGCAGACCACCCCAGTAGCGGCTGCTGTGCGGATAATTGAGCACCAGAAAGGTCGCGAACACCCACCACAGCACGCCAACACCCAGAAGCCAGGGCGCCAGCGCGGGCAAACCATGCAACACATATAGCAGCACCGCCACCAGCGCCGCGTAGCCAATACGCAATGACTGCGTGGCGAAACCGGCCAGGCGCGCCCACTCCCAGGCACCAAGCACCACCACGGCAGCGATGAACAGCGCGAACGCGCCGCCCTCGAGCAGAAAAAAGCCTGCAAGGGCGATCGGCAGCAGGATCAGCGCCGTGATGATTCGTTGCTTGAGCATCAGGCGCGGGCCTCGGCTTCTACTTGTTCACTGGTTTTGCCGAAGCGCCGCTGACGCTTGGCAAAATCCGCCAGCGCTGCGCGCATGGCGTCGTGCTTGAAGTCCGGCCACAGCAGGTCGGAGAAATACAACTCACTGTAGGCTATTTGCCAGAGCAGAAAATTGCTCACCCGATGCTCACCGCCGGTGCGGATACACAGGTCGGGCAAGGGCAGCTCACCGGTGACCAGGCAGCTTTGCAGCAGACCAGGGGTAATGTCCTCAGGCTGCAGGTGCCCGCCCTGAACCTCGCGAGCGAGGCGCTGGGCAGCCTGGGCGATATCCCACTGACCACCGTAGTTCGCTGCGATCTGCAGGATGAAGCGCTTTTCGCCAGCACCACCAGATGTCCTGGACTCGGCCTCCCGCATGGCAGCCTGGAGCTCAGGATGGAAGCGCGAACGGTCCCCGATGATACGCAGGCTGATGCCGTTCTCGTCGAGCTTGCGGGTTTCCCGGCGCAACGCACTGAGAAACAGCTCCATCAGCGCCCCGACCTCTTCGGCGGGACGCTGCCAGTTCTCACTGGAAAACGCGAACAGGGTCAACACCTCGACCCCGGACTCGGCGCACACCTCGATGACCGCACGCACCGCATCGACACCCGCCTTGTGCCCGGCCACGCCAGGCAGCAGGCGCTTGCGCGCCCAGCGGTTGTTACCGTCCATAATGATCGCCACGTGCCGTGGAACGGCCATCACGGCACCGACTTTGGAATTGTCCATGGCGACTTCCTGGCCGTTAAACGGCCATCAGGTCCGCTTCTTTCTGCTTGACGGCAGTTTCTATCTCGCCCACGAACTTGTCGGTCAGCTTCTGGATATCGTCAGCAGCGCGACGCTCTTCGTCTTCGCTGATTTCCTTTTCCTTGACCAGATCCTTGAGCTGGCTCAGGGCATCACGACGAATATTGCGCACGGCCACACGGCCGTCTTCCGCAGCGTCACGCGCCTGCTTGGTGAAGCCCCTGCGGGTTTCTTCGGTCAGTGCCGGCATGGAGATCAGCAGCAGCTCGCCGAGGTTGGTCGGGTTGAACCCCAGGCCGGAGCTCTGGATCGCCTTGTCCACGGCAGCCAGCATGTTGCGTTCGAACGCCACGACCTGCAGGGTGCGCGAATCCTTCACGGTCACGCTGGCAACCTGATTCAACGGTGTATCGGCACCGTAGTAAGGCACCATCACGCCGCCGAGAATGCTCGGGTGGGCCTGGCCGGTGCGGATGCGGCTGAATGCGTGGGCCAGCGATTCCAGGCTCTTCTGCATGCGTACCTGGGCGTCTTTCTTGATTTCGTTGATCATTCTTTACTTTCCTCGACCAAAGTACCTTCGGCACCACCCACCACGACATTGAGCAGGGCACCCGGCTTGTTCATGTTGAAAACACGCAGTGGCATATTGTGGTCACGGCACAGACAAATGGCCGTCAGATCCATCACGCCCAACTTGCGATCCAGCACCTCGTCATAGGTGAGGCGATCGAATTTTTCCGCGTGCGGATCCTTGAATGGATCGGCAGTGTACACACCATCCACCTTGGTTGCCTTCAGCACCACATCGGCATCGATCTCGATACCGCGCAGACAGGCGGCAGAGTCGGTGGTGAAGAATGGGTTGCCAGTGCCAGCGGCGAAAATCACCACCTCACCGGTTTTCAGGTGGCGCATGGCCTTGCGGCGATCGTAGTGGTCGGTAACCCCGACCATCGAGATGGCCGACATGACCAGCGCGGGGATGTTGGAGCGCTCCAGCGCATCGCGCATGGCCAGGGCGTTCATCACCGTGGCCAGCATGCCCATGTGATCGCCGGTTACCCGATCCATGCCAGCGGCGCTCAGCGCAGCGCCACGGAACAGGTTGCCACCACCAATCACCACACCGACCTGCACGCCGATACCGACCAGTTGGCCGACTTCCAGCGCCATGCGATCGAGCACCTTGGGGTCGATGCCAAAATCTTCAGACCCCATCAGGGCCTCGCCGCTAAGTTTGAGCAGAATGCGCTTATAGCGCGGTTGACGACCACTCACCTGCTGAGCCATTACCAGTCTCTCCTGCGGCGTAAGAAAACGTGCGAACCCTTTGGCTCGCGCATATCGAGCGCTTCGACAGCGCTCACGACCGTTCGTGCCCTGCGCACCAACCGTCGTTTGGAAAAAAATCCCATTTGAAAAAGAGGCCGCGCGCGTGAGCGGGCAGCCTCTTCTGGGGCACTAGCTTAGACGCCTGTTACTGCTTGCTGGCAGCAACCTGAGCAGCGACTTCGGCAGCGAAGTCGTTCTCGGCTTTCTCGATGCCCTCGCCCACTTCGTAACGTACGAAGGAAACGATTTCAGCACCGGCTTTCTTGACCAGGTCACCGACCTTGACTTCCGGGTCCATGATGAACGCTTGCTCAACCAGGCTGGCTTCTGCCAGGAACTTGTTGATACGGCCCTTGATCATGTTCTCGACGATGTTTTCCGGCTTGCCGGCGATCTTGTCAGCGTTCAGTTGCAGGAAGATTTCCTTTTCTTTGGCAACCAGCTCTTCGGAAACCTGGTCCGGCGAAACCACGGCCGGGTTGGAAGCAGCGACGTGCATGGCAACGTGCTTGGCCAACTCGTCGTTGCCGCCTTTCAGAACGACCAGAACGCCGATGCGGTGACCGTGCAGGTAGGCACCGACGGTTTCGCCAGCGACCGCGGTCAGACGACGGATGTTGACGTTCTCACCGCACTTCGCAACCAGACCTTCGCGAGCGGACTCGCGGGAAGCGATCAGCGGCGCGACTTCGGTCAGGTTCTGGGTGAAGGCTTCATCCAGGCTGTCTTTTACGAAGCCTTTGAAGTCGTCCTGCAGAGCCAGGAAGTCGGTCTGCGAGTTGACTTCGATGATCAGGCCACGGCCACCTTCGACGCGAGCGGCGATAGCGCCCTCAGCGGCGATGTTGCCTGCTTTCTTGGCGGCCTTGATGGCACCCGAAGCGCGCATGTCGTCGATGGCTTTCTCGATGTCGCCACCGGCGGCAACCAGGGCCTTCTTGCATTCCATCATGCCTTGGCCAGTACGCTCGCGCAGTTCTTTAACCAGGGCTGCAGTGATCTCTGCCATTTTGAAAATCCTCTTGGTAGGTCTTCAAGCATCGCCCGTCATGCAGGCGATCAAATCTGTGAGTGGCAAAAAGGGGGCCTAGCCCCCTTTTTGCGCAGCGCATAACACTAAATGCTCTGCGTTACCGCTTAGCCTTCGGCAGCTTCTGCAGCCGGTGCTTCTTCGACGAACTGCTCGGTAGCGCCGCCAGCGTTGCTGCGACCACGAACAACGGCGTCGGCCATGGCACCCATGTACAGCTGGATGGCGCGGATGGCGTCGTCGTTACCCGGGATGATGTAGTCAACGCCTTCCGGGCTGCTGTTGGTATCGACAATGCCGATTACCGGGATGCCCAGCTTGTTGGCTTCGGTGATCGCGATGCGCTCGTGATCAACGTCGATGACGAACAGAGCATCAGGCAGACCGCCCATATCCTTGATACCACCCAGGCTGCGATCCAGTTTTTCCAGATCGCGCGAGCGCATCAGTGCTTCTTTCTTGGTCAGCTTGGTGAAGGTGCCGTCCTGGGACTGCACTTCCAGATCACGCAGACGCTTGATCGAGGCACGGATGGTCTTGTAGTTGGTGAGCATGCCGCCCAACCAGCGGTGATCGACGAACGGCGAGCCGCAACGAGCAGCTTCTTCGCGAACGATCTTGCCAGCGGAACGCTTGGTGCCGACGAACAGGATCTTGTTCTTGCCAGCAGCCAGCTTTTCAACGAACGACAGCGCGTCGTTGAACATCGGCAGGGTCTTTTCAAGGTTGATGATGTGGATCTTGTTACGCGCGCCGAAAATGTACTTGCCCATTTTCGGGTTCCAGTAACGGGTCTGGTGGCCGAAGTGCACACCGGCCTTCAGCATATCGCGCATATTGACTTGGGACATGATAGTTCCTTGATAAGTCGGGTTAGGCCTCCACGCATCCCAATTTCCAACCCTTGCGGGCACCCAGGAAATCGTGTCGATACGTGTGTGGGGTTAAGCTTTCGGGGGCTGCCCCGTAAAGCGGCGCGTTTTATACCACAGGAAGCGGCCATAAGCTACAAGCGGCAAGCCACAAGCTGAATGTCCGGCGTCCCGGGCAAGTGAGTCTAGTCCAAGATGAGCGTCCTGCTCCTACTTGCGGTTTGCAGCTCGAGGCTTGGGGCTTAGAATGGCGTCCTTTATAGATACCGAGATCACCATGACCGTCACCCTCAAGACGCCCGATGAAATCGAGAAGATGCGCATCGCCGGCCGCCTGGCCGCCGAAGTGCTGGAGATGATCGCCGAGCACATCAGGCCAGGTGTCACCACCGACGAGCTGAACACCCTCTGCCACGAGCATATCGTCAACGTGCAGAAGGCCATTCCCGCGCCGCTCAATTATGGCGCCGCTCCAGGCCGTCCGGGGTTCCCCAAGTCCATCTGCACCTCGCTCAACCACGTGGTGTGCCACGGCATCCCCAATGACAAGCCGCTCAAGGAAGGTGATGTGATGAACATCGACATCACCGTCATCAAGGACGGCTACTACGGCGACACCAGCCGCATGTTCCACGTCGGCAAGGTACCGGAGTGGGCCGAGCGCCTGTCACGCATCACCCAGGAATGCCTTTACAAGGGCATCGAGGTGGTGCGCCCCGGTGCCCGCCTGGGCGACATCGGCGAAGTGATCCAGAAGCATGCCGAAAAGCATGGCTTCTCGGTGGTGCGCGAGTTTTGCGGCCACGGCATCGGCTCGGTGTTTCACGAGGACCCGCAGGTGCTGCACTACGGCCGTGCCGGTACGGGCATGGAGCTCAAGGAAGGCATGACCTTCACCATCGAACCGATGATCAATCAGGGGCGCCCGGAAACCCGCGTACTGGGTGACGGCTGGACCGCGATCACCAAGGACCGCAAGTTGTCCGCGCAGTGGGAGCACACCCTGCTGGTCACGGCCGATGGCTACGAGATATTCACCCTGCGCGGCGATGACACCATTGCACGTGTTTCCCCCTGATCTCGAACCACGCCTATAGATAGAAGGAAGGCCGCCGCATGCCGCAGGTAGACTCCGAGTTGTTCGATCGCGGCCAGTTCCAGGCGGAACTGGCGCTCAAGTCCAGCCCCATCGGCGCCTTCAAGAAAGCCATCCGCCGCGCCCACGAAGTGCTCGATGCACGCTTTCGTGGCGGCCGCGACGTGCGCCGCCTGGTCGAGGACCGTGCCTGGTTCACCGACCAGATTCTGCTCGAAGCCTGGAATCGCTTTGCCTGGAACGCGGACGCCGAAATCGCCCTGCTGGCGGTAGGCGGCTATGGCCGTGGCGAGCTACACCCCTATTCGGATATCGACCTGCTGATCCTCCTCGGCAGCGATGATCAGGAAATCTTCCGCGACGCGATCGAAGGCTTTCTTACCCTGCTCTGGGACATCGGCCTGGAAGTCGGTCAGAGCGTACGCTCGGTCGCCGAGTGCGGCGAAGAAGCCCGCGCCGACCTGACGGTGATCACCAACCTGATGGAAAGCCGCACCATCGCCGGCCATGAGCATCTGCGCGGACGCATGCAGGAGGTCACCTCCAGTGCGCACATGTGGCCGAGCCAGGAGTTCTTCCTGGCCAAGCGTGACGAGCAGAAAGGTCGACACGCCAAGTACAACGACACGGAGTACAACCTCGAGCCCAACGTCAAGGGCTCACCCGGCGGGCTGCGCGACATCCAGACCATTCTCTGGGTCGCACGCCGCCACTTCGGCACCCTCAACCTGCACGCCATGGTCGGCCAGGGCTTCCTGCTGGAAAGCGAATACACCCTGCTGGCTTCTTCCCAGGAGTTTCTCTGGAAGGTGCGCTACGCCCTGCACATGCTGGCCGGGCGCGCCGAAGACCGCCTGCTGTTCGACCACCAGAGCAAGGTGGCCGAACTGCTGGGGTACGACGAGGGAGACACCAAGCGCACCATCGAACGCTTCATGCAGAAGTACTACCGGGTGGTGATGGCCATCGCCGAGCTGAGCGACCTGATCAACCAGCACTTCGAGGAAGAGATCCTGCGTGCCGGTGACAGTGGCCCGGCGACGCCGCTCAACAGCCGTTTCCAGGTTCGTGACGGCTACATCGAGGTGACCCACCCGAACGTATTCAAGCGCACGCCATTCGCCATCATCGAGATCTTCGTGCTGATGGCCCAACACCCGAATCTGAGCGGGGTATGCGCCGATACCATTCGCCTGCTGCGCGATCACCGTCATCTGATCGACGACGATTTCCGCAAGGACATCCGCAACACCAGCCTGTTCATCGAGCTGTTCAAGTGCGAACAGGGCATTCACCGTAATCTGCGCCGCATGAACCGCTACGGCATCCTCGGGCGTTACCTGCCGGAGTTCGGCCATATCGTCGGGCAGATGCAGCACGACCTGTTCCACATCTACACCGTCGACGCGCACACGCTCAACCTGATCAAGCACCTGCGCAAGTTCAAATGGCCGGAGCTGGCGGAGAAATTCCCCCTGGCCAGCAAGCTGATCGACAAGCTGCCAAAGCCCGAACTGATCTACCTGGCCGGCCTTTATCACGATATCGGCAAGGGCCGCGGCGGTGACCACTCCGAGCTCGGTGCCATCGACGCCGAAGCCTTCGGCCGGCGCCACCATCTGCCGGCTTGGGATACCGGGCTGATCGTCTGGCTGGTGCAGAACCACCTGGCGATGTCGACCACCGCTCAGCGCAAGGACCTGTCCGACCCGCAGGTGATCCATGACTTCGCCGCGTTCGTGGGCGACCAGACCCACCTGGACTACCTCTACGTGCTCACGGTGGCCGACATCAATGCCACCAACCCGAGCCTGTGGAATTCCTGGCGCGCCAGCCTGATGCGTCAGCTCTACACGGAAACCAAGCGAGCCTTGCGCCGCGGCCTGGAAAACCCGGTGGAGCGCGAAGAACAGATTCGCCTGACTCAGAGCGCGGCGCTGGATACCCTGGTACGCGGCGGCACCGACTCCGATGACGTCGAGCAGCTATGGTCGCAACTCGGTGATGACTACTTTCTGCGCCACACCGCCAGCGATGTCGCCTGGCACACCGATGCGATCCTCCAGCACCCGAGCGACGGGGGTCCGCTGGTGCTGATCAAGGAAACCACCCAGCGCGAGTTCGAGGGCGGCACGCAAATATTCATCTACGCACCGGATCAGCATGATTTCTTCGCGGTGACGGTTGCTGCCATGGCGCAGTTGAACCTGAACATTCACGACGCGCGAATTCTCACCTCGACCAGTCAGTTCACCCTCGACACCTACATCGTGCTCGAGGTGGAAGGTGGCTCCATCGGCGATAACCCACAGCGTATCAAGCAGATCCGTCAGAGCCTGATCGATACCCTGAAACACCCGGACGAGTACCCCAACATCATTCAGCGTCGGGTGCCGCGTCAGCTCAAGCACTTCGCCTTCGCACCGCAAGTGACCATCCACAACGATGCCCAGCGGCCGGTCACCGTACTGGAGCTGACCGCGCCAGACCGCCCCGGCCTGCTGGCCAAGATCGGCCGGATATTCCTGGACTTCGACCTGTCACTGCAGAACGCCAAGATCGCCACACTGGGCGAGCGCGTAGAGGACGTCTTCTTCGTCACCGACGCCAACAACCAGCCGCTGTCCGACCCGGAACTGTGCGCACGCCTGCAGCAGACCATCATCACCAAGCTGTCGGCGACCAGCAGCCCGAGCCCACTGCAAATCAGCATCTAGGCATTTGCAGGAGCGCCGCCCCACGAAAGCGTGAAGACTCCGGCCCGTAGGAGCCCGCTTGCGGGCGATGCGATGGCGGCCTTGCCGCGGAATCGGCGTTGGCCCGGTGATTCGCCCGCAAGCGGGCTCCTACAGAAATGGGTGTTCGACACACTCGAGGCAGACGCGTCGACCGCGGGGCGCCTACGAAAGCATGAAAATCCCAGCCCGTAGGAGCCCGCTTGCGGGCGATCCGATTGCGGCCTTGCCGCGGAGTCGGCGTTGGCCCAATGATTCGCCCGCAAGCGGGCTCCTACAGAAAGGGGTGTTCGGCACCCGCGAGGCAGGCGCGTCGACCTCGGCGCGCGGGGCGCCTACGAAAGCATGAAGACTCCGGCCCGTAGGAGCCCGCTTGCGGGCGATGCGATGGCGGCCTTGCCGCGGAATCGGCATTGGCCCGGTGATTCGCCCGCAAGCAGGCTCCTACAGAAAGGGGTGTCCGGTACCCGCGAGGCAGACGCGTCGACCGCGGGGCACCTACGAAAGCATGAAAATCCCAGCCCGTAGGAGCCCGCTTGCGGGCGATGCGATGGCGGCCTTGCCGCGGAATCGGCATTGGCCCGGTGATTCGCCCGCAAGCAGGCTCCTACAGAAAGGGGTGTCCGGTACCCGCGAGGCAGACGCGTCGACCGCGGGGCACCTACGAAAGCATGAAAATCCCAGCCCGTAGGAGCCCGCTTGCGGGCGATGCGATGGCGGCCTTGCCGCG